>JAMXCZ010000091.1 GCA_024542975.1 Candidatus Omnitrophota bacterium
GCGAGTTTCGCATCTAGCATGCTTAAAATTCTTATAGCATGGCCGACAAGCTACATTCTCGGCCTTCACGACTACATGCCTATCCGACATAGGATACGGCCCGTATACTTTGTCATCGACCGGGCCGAAAATCGAAATCGTATTTACCCCTTTGCTTACCGCTACGTGCAGCGGCCCACCTTCGTTACAAATAAAAAGTTTGCATCGACTTACGAGTTCTATAAAAAGATTGAGTTCCGTTGCGCCACAAAGTGATATACTTTTGTTACCGATTTTTTCGCAGATTTCATCGCATACCTCTTTTTCTTCGGTGGTGCCAAAAATAAGTATGTTTACATTGTACATTTCCGATAGCTTGCGCCCGATATACGCAAAGTTATCGTTCTCCCATCTTCTGTAAAAAGCGTCCTTCCCCCAACTTTTCCCTCCACCGGCCGCAAATCCTATAAGCGTCTTACCCGTAAAATTGTTTACTTTCATAAAATTGTCTGTAGCAGCCTTGTCCGCTTCGGACGGATACGACCATAATCTATGGTTATCTGAAACAGATAAGTTTAAAAATTTTAATAAGTCTAAATAATATCGGACTACATGCTTTTTTTCAAAACCAGTTAGCTCGATCTTGTGTGTTAGAAATTTCCCCCTGTTCTTGTAATTGAAACCTATTCTTGTCCGCACTCCAGCGAGTAATAAAAGAAGGCTCATCTGATAGTTAAGCGTAAGGTCGATGGCTACATCTGCTTTTAGTTTTTTTATTTTTTTGACAAAATTTGAAAATCTACGGAAAAACTCTATTTTTGATCGTTTAAAAACGTTCCTGAAATCGTCCTTTTCAAATACAATAATGCTTTTAATGTCGGGGTTATTTTTTAAGAGATCGAAGTTTCTTCTGTTACATAAGTAATGCACGTTGGAGCCTGGAAAATTTCGCTTAAGCTCCCTTATAAGAGGGGTTGAAAAAAGAACATCCCCGATGCCAAACGTGTTTACTATCAGAATGTTACGGGGTTTCATTTGCGCCTCTTCCCAGCCCCGCGACAAGGCCCATGCCAAGCCAAAAAAGGGCTGACAGGTTTAAAGAATATAAATTTGTGTCAAAAAAACTATGAGCGAGAAATGCCAGAAGCCCAAGAGAAAGCCCAAAGACAAATGATTCTCTGAACATTGATAGTTTTTTTATCGAGTTTTTTATGCTTGTCGTGATGACAAAAAAAGCGAAAGCGAGAAAAGCCGCCAGGCCAAATACGCCTATGTCAGCAGCCATTTGTAAAAAACAATTGTGAGCATAGCTTCCTCTTTTATATTGAAACTCATCTGTTCGAAACTCCCGAAAATGCTGAAAAAATGTGTTTACGCCATTCCCGATTAAGGGGTGCCTCTTAAAAATGCGCCATCCCGTAGACCACATGTTCATTCGGTCGCTTACGCTGGCTCCTACGTCCAGCATTTCCTCCTTAAAAAGTACCCTTAGATGCGGGACAAGAGAGATGATAGCTATGATTATAACAAGCGCGACTACGAAGGGCCTGATAATTTTTCTCCGGTACACGGCGAGCATTAGCGCTACCGAAAACACGCTTCCCACTAAGGCCCCTTGAGACGCGCAAAGATACAAAAAAAAGGCCAGGAGTATGCACAGGGCAA
Organism: Candidatus Omnitrophota bacterium; assembly: GCA_024542975.1. Taxonomy (GTDB): domain Bacteria; phylum Omnitrophota; class Gorgyraeia; order JABMRN01; family RBG-13-46-9; genus JAMXCZ01. The sequence continues at coordinate 1,645 of JAMXCZ010000091.1, forward strand.
CCGCCAGGATTCTTATGTTTTTCTTTTTTCTCAATTTAGAGATCGTAACCAAAAGAAACGTAAAAAAATACACATTGAGCCATGCGGCAAAGTCACCCGGAAAGGGAAAGGACGCTGTCGGATAAGCAGACACTAAAAACATGTTGTCGGGTTCATGAAACCTGTGGTAGTAGTGAAAAGCCGGATATCTATTCGGATAATGCAGAAAATCGATACCGGTGAAATACATCTGATAGACGGCGTCTGTCATGATCAGAATAACGGAAAATACCATCGTTATAAAAACTCTCCTGAGCCGTTCAGGCGTTTTGATGGTATCCGCAACAATTATAAACAGTAAGACCCACTGCAAAGTCTTGGAAAAAAGCGCGCGCAGGCTCAGATGAACATACTGAGAATTACTGATGGAGATGGCGTTAAAAAGTACAAATAAAAAAAGCGCAATCAGGACCTTTCTGTCTACCTTAAGTTTTATGGATCTCTCAATAAATATTTTCTTCGCGAAAAATGCTACAATTGCCACAGTCGAGCATATTTCAACGACTGTTTTGGAAAAAGGGAGGCAAAAAAGTATCATTAGGATACTTATTTCGATTATGTTACTCAAAAACGAATCAATACTTTTTTTGTTTGGCATCTTTCATCCGAATCATTTTTTTGCGCAGGTAAAGCAACCGTAAACCAAAGGAACCCATCGCAAGGGCCGTTATACCCAATGTGCTTCCGCCAGCTGCGGTAGGCGCGAATTTGATGACCAGGGCGCTTATTCCGAGAAAAAATGAAATGGCGAATATGAGAAGGACTGCGCGCTTTTTCTTCAAACCCACAAAAGCTAAGATATGCGAGGAGTGGTCCTTTCCACCCTGGAATATGGACCTTTTTTCTCGCAACCGTATGACTGTAACGAGTGCTGTGTCAAATATGGCATACCCAAAAATAATAATCGGAATTGACACTGAAAGGCTTATCTTTTCCGTTTCCCAACTTCCCATTATGGCAACCGAGGCAAGCAAAAAACCTAAAACGAGGCTTCCGGAATCACCCATGAATATGCTGGCCTTCGGAAAATTATACTTTAGAAACCCCATACAGGAACCTGCAATGCCGCAAGCCAGGGTTGCAGTCAGGTAATCCCCGTCAAAAAAAGCCATAGCCGCAATAAATGCGGAAGAAATGACTGCTATGCCGCTCGAGAGCCCGTTTAGGTTGTCGAGGAGGTTAAAGGCATTCGTTATGCCGACAATCCAGAAGATAGTAAACGCCATAGACAGGTAGTAATCTTCGATGCTAACGACATGCAGGCCAAATTTAAACACTGTGAGAGCCGCCAGGCCCTGTACGCACAGCTTAAGCTGGGGCATCATTCCGATCTTGTCGTCTACAAGCCCCAAAAGAAGAAGCATGGTGGCGCCTATAAATATTCCAAGAAGCACTCTATCAACTTCTATGGAAAATATCACGCTTGCCAAAAAGGCCATGTAGATAACTACGCCTCCGAGAAGCGGAGTAGGATGGACATGGGCTTTCTTTTTTTCAGGATGATCTAAGGCATTCAGCTTAAACGCCAACTTCCGCACAAGAGGCGTAAAGCCATACGAAACGATGAGGGCAACAAAAAATGCCCCTACTACATCCCAACTAGTATGCATATTATCCTTCAAAAAATTTAATCGTATCTTTCAGAATACCATCTATGGTATACGTAGACTTAAAGCCTATCAGTTTCTCAAGCTTTTCTACGTTCGGACGCCTGTGCCTCATATCTTCAAAGCCTTTTTCATATGCCCTTTCGTACGGTATGTAAAGAAGTTCCGACCGGCTTTCTGTCATTTTTTTAATCTTCCCGGCAAGAGCATTTATCGATACGGCTTTGGAATTGCCCAGATTGAATACTTCGCCGACCGCTTTTCTGTTTTCGGCCAGTTTCATTATTGCCGAAATCGCGTCGCTTACGTGCGTAAAGCTTCTCGTCTGTTTTCCGTCTCCGTATATAGTCATCGGCTGATTCAGAAGCGCCTGCTTTACGAACCGGGGTATCACCATGCCATACCTTCCGCTCTGGCCGGGCCCGCAGATATTGAAAAATCTTACGATCACCACCGGTAGCTTCTTTTCTCTGTAATATGCGAACGCCAGGAATTCGTCGAGCGCTTTGGCGCAGGAGTAACTCCACCTGGAAATCATAGTCGAACCCAACACCCGGTCATCGGACTCTTTAAAAGAAGTCTTGTGATTGGTGTTTTTGCCGTATATCT
>JAMXCZ010000092.1 GCA_024542975.1 Candidatus Omnitrophota bacterium
TTCTCCTGTCAGAGTGGATCTTCGGCCGGAATTTTTGCAATGCACCCCGAAGCCATACCCTTACCGGGGCGCGCAGCAAATGTGCGCTTCGCTCCGGTCCGGCAGGAAAGTCCATCTGCCGGTAGGCAGGCCAGTATCTGGCGCATTGCGAAAATTTTACCTCGAGATCCACCCAGACAGGAGAATCATACAGAGTTTCCTATTTTTGTATATTCTCCTGGATGGGTTAGCTGAAGCCAAAATTCGCGCGCCAGGTACCGGCCCGCCTACCGGCAGATGGACTTCCCTGCCGGACCGGAGGGGTGTGACGCAACTGTTCAAATAGTACATGCTACTTTGGGTGCAGGGTTGACAAAGGGCTTTTCATATGATACTCTTGATGTAAATAATAATACTAATGGCATTAAAAGCATCCAAAAATAAAGACATCCGCCTCGGGTTGGATATTGGGACTCGGCTGGTAAAAGGGGTGGAGGTGTCTTTTGAGGGAGCTAAACAAACGCTCACAAAATTGCATTCCGTCGAAATCGAGTTCCCGCCGAGCGAAGAAAAGACAAGCGCTGCGTTAAAAACCCTTCTTGATGCTTTACAGTCGTCCGTAAGAGACGTAAATATCTCACTTTCCGCGCCGTCTGCCATCGTCAGATTCATAAGCCTGCCGAAGATGACGGAGGAAGATATGAAAAGCTCTCTTCGTTTTGAGGCGGATAAGTATATACCCTTCAACATAAAAGAGGTTGCCATCGATGCCGCCATTCTTGGGTTTACCAATGATGAAAAAAAACAGATGCAGGTTTTGTTTGCCGCAGCAAAAAAGAAGGCCGTAGAATCCAGGGTTTCGATGCTTAAGGGCCTCGGGCTTTCTGTCTCAATAATTGATATCGATGGCTTTGCCTGTTTCAACGCGTTCCTCAACTCTTCCGATAATCCGGATCCGGCCAAAAGCGCAGCGCTTCTGAACGTTGGATATACCCAGACGAACCTTGTAATAATGCAGGGCGATAAACCGTTTTTTACAAGAGACATACAGATCGCAGGCCGCGATGTCGCGCAGGCGATTACAGGCCGCCTGGGAGTTACGGAAGCTGAATCGGACAAATTTATCTTTGACCCGAAGGATAAGGCTCTACAGGTTTCTGACGCAGCCAGGCCTGTTTTACACAACCTCATAGATGAAATACGGCTATCATTCGGGTACTATGAAAACCAGCACGGAAGAGGCATAGAGGCTATCTATCTCTCGGGCGGGTTGGCCGGCCTCGGAGGAATTTTTAAGCTGTTCGAAGAAAATTTTGAAATCAAAACTATGCCATGGAATCCGTTTGCCAAATTTGAGATCGGCCCGGAACTAAAACCGGAATCACTCGAGTCAAAACGAGCCCAATTTGCGGTTTCCTGCGGCCTGGCGATACGGCGAGCTAAATTGTAAACTCGCGGAGTAACATGATAGAATTAAATCTATTGCCCGAAGAGTTCAGAAAGAAAAAGAAAAAATTCGAGATGCCCGAAATACCCGTCGTCTCGATTGCCGTTGTGTTTATCGGTTTTCTCGCTGCGATCCAACTTCTCCTTGGCGGATGGATACTAATGAGCAAAAGACAGCTTGTGGCTCTTGACGCAAAATGGGAAGCGCTTGCGCCCGATAAGGCGGAGCTTGACAGCATAAAAAAAGTGCTCTTAGACGCCGGCAGGAAAACCAACGCCATAGAAGCGCTTATCGCGGAGCGCCTTAGTTGGGCGCGCCTTTTGAACGAGTTAAGCAATAGCCTTAGCGCGAATATCTGGCTTACCGAACTCACATACCGCAAGGGCCCGGCGGGACCATCCGCCGGCAGTTCGGCCGAAGAAAGTCTTACGCTATCAGGGTCTGCCGTAGCGCGCGGAGAGCAGGCTACGCAGGATATCGCGCGTTTCATAAAGGCGCTCAAAGCCAACAAAAACTTCTTCAAGTATTTTGATGACGTTGAGCTTGTTTCCATAAAGAAGGGTTTACACACGGATAAGGGACTAATGAACTTCACGCTGATTTGCAAATTTAAAAGCAATTCGGAGAAAAGCTAAATGCCGCGCCCCGCAGATTTCATTAAAAACATCTCAGAACTGAAATTGGATGAGTCCAAAAAAAAGTTTATGCTTTTTTACGCATTGGGCCTGGGGCTTGTTTTCGTTTTGTATGTGCTTTTCTTTTTAAAACCCAGCATATCGGTGTTGGCAGACCTCGTCCCGAAACTCAGGGAGCGCAAGGTTGCCATTAGGGCGGTCGTGGTTGCTTTGCCGCACAAAGAGAAGCTTTATGAGAAGCGCAGCGCGCAGCAAAAGAAACTTGCGAAGTACGAAGAAAAACTTTCGCGGGAAAAAGATCTGCCCGTGCTTCTTGAAAGTCTTTCAAAAATGGCGCGAAGCTCAAACGTAAAAATTTTGGGAATAAAACCACTAGTTACAAGCAGGGCGCAACAAAAAAAAACCTCTCCCGAGAAAAACGCTGTTTATCAGGAGGTTCCGATTCTTTTGAGCGCCGAAAGTGGCTACCACGAATTGGGTTCTTTCTTAGGAAAGCTCGAAAGCGACAAACGCTACATGAAGATCTCGGATATAAAAATAGAGACCAACCGCTCAAATGCCAGGAGGCACAGGGTTCAGTTTGTTGTGTATGCTTACACATTCAAGGAGCGTAGATGATGGCGCTTATCATACTGAGTATTTTGCTTCTATTTTGCGCGACAAGTAACGCAGAAGACGCGTATGTGTATTCAAGCTACGGCAGGAGAGACCCGTTTGTGCCGCTCGTGGGCGATGTGTCGCGGAAAGCAGTGGATTCGATAGAGGATATCATACGTATCGAGGATGTGCGCTTTCAGGGCGTAGCCGGAAGCGGCGCGGGTAATATGATTGCGATATTGAACGGTGAGATGTTAAGGGAAGGCGAAACCGTGGGGCACATCACAATAAAGGAAGTTGCGCGGAACAAAGTAAAATTGATGATTGACGAAAACGAATATACTTTAAGTATGCCTAAGGACGAAAGTTTTTGAACGAGGAGGAAAAATGTCTGGAATAAAATCTTGGATCTCACTATGCATGTCGCTCTGTGTAGTCTTTTCCCCGATCACGATTTCTTACGCCCAGGGAGGGGCTCTCGGTGGGCCGGCTTTTGTAAAACCCGGCAACGTAACCGTAAATTTCAAGGATGCCGACATACGCGCGGTCCTGCGGTATCTTTCCGAAGTCGGCGACGTAGATATAGTCCCGTCTCCGGATGTCGTGGGATCTGTAACGCTCAACTTGACGGACAAGCCGTGGAATGTTGCGCTTGAAATTATTGTAAAGAATTACGGGTATGCCTATGAGCGCGATGGAGATATCATACGCGTGGTTACGCTGTCCAGCCTTAAACTCGAGGAACTCTCTACGGAGGTTATACTTTTAAATTACGCCACTGCCGAAGATGCGCAGGAGACGGTGCGGGACATGCTTACAGAGCGCGGCAAAATGACTTATGACGTGCGGGTAAACGCTCTCGTGGTGACCGACCTTGCCACGAACATCTATAAAATAAAGCAGGTTATAGGCGACCTGGACAAGAGGACGCCCCAGCTTATGATCGAGGCAAAAATCATCGAGACTGCCCTTACTGATACCGAAAAACTGGGTATTGACTGGAATTTTGTAATAGCGGCTGCGGGGGCTGCGCGGCCTACGACGCTTCCCTTTTCGAACTGGGGTAAGATTCCTTTTCTGCCCAAGTCTCTTGATTTATCGGCGTTTTTTCCGTTTGGGCAGACAGGGGCAGTTACGACAGGCCTAGGTGCTGGCGGA
>JAMXCZ010000093.1 GCA_024542975.1 Candidatus Omnitrophota bacterium
CAATCTATGCCCCACTGGAACGTATCGCTCAAGGTCGCTTCCACTATTTTCGCTTCGATAAACACCTGCCGCGTTTTTCTGTCAAATGCTTTAATCAGGATTTCTATCTCATCAAGTTTGTGCGGCAGGTCAGTTAGAACGACACTGTTGGTCCTGGTATCGGTCCTTATGGTGCCAAGGTCAATGGTAAGGACATCCTGCAACGTATCGCTCAGCTCCTCAACCTTTGCGTATTGCAATTCAAAGACTCTTGTTTCGGTCGGCATGATTCTTGATATGGTCGGCAATTCCTGCCGTTCTATGATTATTTTCATTTCCTTTATTTTCTCGGGCGTGTCTACGAGGATAACCGTCCCGGTAGAGTTGTCGAAGATAACCTTCCCGATATCACTTTTTATGTTTGCGAGTATTGCTCCTATGTCAGTGGGCGAGGCATACCTTAACTGCGTTATGTAGGTTTCTCTCTGGTCGTAAAAATCCACGCCGTAGAGGGCCTTGTATTCGGCATTTGTAATAATTTTTATAATGTTTCCTTTTAGTTCGTAGGCGAGGTTATTCATCGAAAGGACTATTTCCAGGGCGTCTCCGATGGTTACGCCGTTTACGAGAAGGTTCACAGTGCCCGTAACGGAATTACTGGCTACGATATTGAGATTGCCTTCGATGGCGAGGAATTTCAGGAAGTGTATTATATCCATTGCCCTTATGTCGAGCGATATTTTATCGTCAAGCCCCGAGAAATCGTATTCTGCAACCGGCTTTTCCAGGGTAACGGTGCTCTCCGCCCCGCTCCGGGCAACGCCGGTGCCGGCTGTAAGAGATACCTCCTTCGCCTGCTCCGTAAGAGTCGTAAGGGCCTCTGCCTCTTCCCGGGCCGCAAGGAAAACAACAGAGGTCTGCAATAGAAGTACTCCCATCATTGCGAGTAGGCTTAGTGAACGAAACCTGCCTGGCCGGCAGGCAGGCAATCTCATCTTCACAAGAGCTGCATCTCCTCTTTTCCGTAGGTTATAATCACGCTATCCTTGGATATCGACTTTACCTTAATACCGGTCGCGCCAATCGTTTGTCCAATTTTCACAAAATATACCTGCCCGTCAATAGTGTCCTCAACCATAGCCTTCGGTACCGTGCCCATCGAAATCCCCGCAAGCTTGAGGCTCTCGGCAAGATTTGCAAGCTCCGGTTCGGGCTCCATTTCCAGGGCTTCCGCCTTTATTTCTTCGGCCGTTGGTAAAGAATGCAATATATCCCTTTTTTTTACCATGTCCAGATAAAAATTGAGAGGCTTGAAAGTCTCTATCGTTTTCCTGCCTGATCTTCTGAATGGAATATCGGAAACACTCGCAGAAATATCAGCAATATTCGGCCTTCCTTTCAACAAATAATAAAACGCCAAGACCGTAGCGATAACTAAGAAAAGCACAAGCATTTTATTTATGGCCTTAAGGTCTGTCGCGCGCGCGCCGACCGGAATCATTAAAGCTGCCGCGCGCGGTGCGTGCAAAATTCGCTCAGGCGCCGTCCGGCCAAGAGCGGCGTGGGCGTGCCGCAAAGGATTCAGGCCCGTAAAAAACTGTTTTACCCTGTCGCTTTTGCCGGGGCCGGTATTTTGTGGACCAGGGCCCGGCGAAGGACTATTTTTTTCGTTTTGTATGATTTTAAATAATTTTTCTTCCGGGGAAACGTTTTCCGCCATTAAACACCCACCGGTTTTACGTCTTTCTGGATGAGCTCCTGTACGAGCTCTTTGTCGACTATCTCTTTTTTACTCATTATGAGGTGCTCGAGCGCGTCATGGCACATGAGCGTGATCTTCCGGGGATACCCCTGGGTATAATTATAAATTGCGTTTATGGCCTTGTCGCTAAACATAGGATAACGGGATACGTACCCCGCGCGCCTTAAGCGGAACCCGATAAGTTCTTTGACTTCCGATTCCTCGAGAGGGTTGATCACGTATTTCAGCGCAATTCTATCCCACAGATTTTTAATCCTTGATATGCGCGGCAGAAGTTCCATTTGCCCCAGGAGGACAACCTGGAGAATTTTATATTCGTTGGTTTCATAATTTAAAAGTGAACGCAATACCTCAAGGCATGGCCCGCTCATTTTCTGGGACTCGTCTATCAAAAGGATTATTGTTTTTTCTTCCTCCACGCATCTTTCAAAAAGAAATTTCTCTATCGCGTTCATGTAAGCAAGCGCTGCCGGCTCCGGGTTATTCCCGTTTTCAACGATTATGTGAAATCTCTCGGCGAGATCCGCCAAAAACTGCGTTTCGGTATCATAGATGGGATTAAGCACCATCGTCATGAGGATGTTCGGCTCCACGCGCAGAAGTTGCGCAAGCCTTCTCGACAAAGTCGTCTTCCCCGTCCCGACGTCCCCGAGAATAAGGCTCAGGCCCCTTTTCAATTCTATTGCGATGCGCAGCCTGTAAAGCGCAGACGTGTGCTCTCTCGATTGATAGAAAAAAGCCGGGTCAGGGCTCGTAGAAAACGGCTCCTGCCGAAGTCCAAGTATCCTGTAATAGCTCATTGCCCCGCCTCTCCAAGCATCTTGCGTATCAGCCTCAACGGATAACCCTCGTGCACCAGATTCGTTATTCTTTCCAGTTTTACCTTCACCTCGTCCTCGCTATACAATCTCTTATTCCCCTTCCTGCTTACAACAGTAAAAAATCCCATGTTTGTGTAATGAGTAATGGTAGAGTAAGGAATGTTATACTTCTCGACGATATCCCGCGAAAGTATGAGGTGTTTAAGCATAAATTATTTGCGCTCGCCCAGCCCACGACCACCCCGCCGTCTTCGGAATGTAGTTCCGAAGACGGCTCGACTGTACCAGTTTGATACCGGCCTAAGGCAGTGTTGTCTGGTCCGAATACGAGTTGTGCTCACCCGTATTCACTTTTCATGCACTTAAAGCATGTACTTTAAGTAATGTGTTTTTACCAAGTTGTTTACTTTCAGCAAGTATACCATAAGATACACGTTTGTCAAGTACTTGAATGGTTTTTATAGGTAAGAGAACCGCGTTTCGAAGGTTTTGGCTACTTTTTTTGGAGTCCGAGGAAGATCTTTTCTGATGCAAACTTTGCCAGGCCGTAGTTGCCGCAAGCAACGTCAACCTGCGTTCTTTCCGGAGTTATTTTCTTAAAGTATATCCCCACTTTCGTGGTATCAATAGTGCGGTCATATATCTTGTCGAAATACCAGGCGAGAATTGTGCGCTTCCTTATACTTTCATAGCGCACCGAAACACCCAATTCTTTCAATGTGCCAAGCACCTTTTCGAAACAAATGGGGTAGGGGTAGTCGAAAGTTTCGATATAGCGGCCCGGGGTTCCTTCTTCAGGCTGCTTAACATATGTCCCGGCGATGTAATCCGGAATATTCTTAATGCTGCAACATCCGGAAAGGGAAGAGGCGCCTATTAATATGATACCTATAATAAATATATAATGTTTCATCACAAGCTTTTTAAATAATAATTTAGTTATAACAAGGCTCTTATCATTTGTCAAGAAATAAGGAGCCCGGAACCGCAGTCCCACCTGGCAGGTGGG
>JAMXCZ010000094.1 GCA_024542975.1 Candidatus Omnitrophota bacterium
GGCGCCTTGGCGGCAGCTTTTCGCAAAGATTATGGCCAGAAAAATCAGAACGCCGTGGTAGAACTTAATCCAGAAAACATGGCCACGAAAGTTTTTGACGTAAAAACTGTCGTAGAAGATCCTACGGAGGAAGCGCCCTTGGAAGATCCGCAAAAGGAAATTCCTTTGTCAGATGCAAAGAAAAAGAAAAAGTCTGCCAAGATAGGAGACGAGATTCGCACGGACATTACACCAAAAGCAGGCACAGACTACGGCCGCATTGCCGCACAAACCGCAAAGCAGGTGATTGTGCAGAAATTGCGCGAAGCGGAGAGGGATATTATCTTTAAGGAATTCAAATCCAAAGAGCGCACGTTGGTGTCGGGTCTGGTCCAGCGAATGGAAGGAGATACGGCTCTTATAGATATGGGAAGAGGAACCGGGGTATTGTTTCCATCGGAGCAGATAAGAGGAGAAAATTATCGTCTTGGCTCCCGGATAAAGATTTTGGTTTTACATGTTGAGCCTACCCCCAAAGGGCCAAAGATTACCCTGTCTCGTTCGCATCCTGATATGGTGCGCAGATTTTTTGAAATTGAAGTGCCGGAAGTGTCTGCCGGCACAGTAGAGATAAAGGCTGTGGCTCGGGAAGCAGGGTCCCGCGTAAAGGTGGCGGTTTGGTCCAACCAAGAAGGCATAGATCCTATTGGGTCTTGTGTCGGCCAGCGAGGGTCGCGCGTACAAACCATCATGAGTGAGCTTGGCGGCGAGAAAATTGATATCATAGAATGGTCAGAGGATTCGGTGAAATTTATTGCCAATTCTTTGTCTCCAGCCAAAATTATCAATGTTGAGCTGGACGATAAAACAAAACAAGCAAAAGTAAGTGTCTTGGAAGACCAGCTTTCCCTGGCAATAGGCAAGGCCGGGCAAAATGTCCGGCTGGCCGCGCGTCTTACCGGCTGGAAGCTGGATATAAAGCCGGCTGACTTAGGAGAAGCAAAGCCGGAAGAAAAAGAAGAGAAAGAAGAGGAAAAACTAGAAACTAAGGATCCTGAAAATGTAAAAGAAGAAAAGGAGGCCTCGGTAGAGGAGAAAACAAAAAAGTTAGAAGAAAGTCCTAAAGAGGAAAAGAAGAAGGAAGAAGTAAACGTAAAGGAAGAGAAAGAGGAAGAAGATAAATCAAGTTAACAAGTAACAAAACAGCAAACTAACAATTGTTAGAATGTTTAATTGAATTTTATGCCACTAGTACCAATGGTTATTGATAAGTCACAGTTCGGGGAGCGGGCTTATGATATTTATTCCCGCTTGCTCAAAGAGCGTATTATCTTTTTGGGCGAGCCGATAGATGATCATGTAGCAAATATCATTATTGCCCAATTACTTTTCCTGGATGCATCTGATCCCAAAAAAGAAATCAAAATCTATGTCAATTCCCCTGGCGGGTCGGTAACGAGCGCCATGGCAATTTATGATACCATGCAGTATATCAAAGCCGACGCCGCGACTATTTGTCTTGGACAGGCGGCATCTGCGGCTGCCGTACTGCTTGCCGCTGGCCAGAAAGGAAAAAGATTCTCTTTGCCAAACGCGCGAATAATGATCCATCAAGTAATGGGCGGTGCTGAAGGGCAGGCAACCGATGTGGAGATAAGAACCAGGGAAATGGTCCGGGTAAAAAATCAGATCAACAAAATCCTGGCCAAACATACCGGGCAAACTGTTGCAAAGGTAGAAAAAGATACTGACCGAGATTACTTCATGACCGCAGAAGAGGCCAAAAAATACGGGATCGTTGATAAGATAATTACTTAGGTTGTAGGAATTAGCTGGTAGCTTGTAGAAAAATAAAAATGCCTCGGGGAACGCCGTAGTCGACCCCGAGGCATTTTAAAAGATACTTGATTACAGTTCATTTAATAGATTTTGTCAAGCAGAACATTATTTCCTTGACATAATATTGGGACTGTTATATCATTCATAGGCGAGGGATGAACGCAAAATTAACAAATATCAAACACTAGAAATTATATATTTCTTCCGAAAATTCGTGTGTTAGGGGGATATGGCACGCATCGGACATGGCGTGTTTTTTAGTCCACAGATCCACAGATGACACAGATAGCACAGATTTTTCATCAGTGTTATTGGCGTAATCCGTGTATCCGTGATGGATACAGGTACCTTAAAAATATCATATTGACCACTAAATAGTGACGGGAAAAATCCCGACTCCGGTCGGGATAAGTTGATTCCTTTATAGGTTTGCAGATAGCCTTACAGAAATTATCTGCACAAATCCTGATCTGCTTAGGCGGATCAGGTGCCAGTTTTTCTGAGCAACGGTGTTGTTTGAAAAACTTATAGTTTGAGCGATCGAATATTTGTTGGTCCGGTCATTCGACCGGACTCAATAAAGTTTCGTTTCACTCAACTTTATTGAGAGTTTGATCCTGGCTCAGGATGAACGCTGGCGGCGTGCCTTATACATGCAAGTCATACGGGTGTAGCAATACACCAGTGGCGAACGGCTGAGTAACACGTGGGAACTTCCTTTAAGTTCGGAATAACTCTCCGAAAGGAGAGCTAATACCGGATGTGTTCGCAAGAACAAAGTCCGCAAGGATGCTTAAAGCAAGGCCTGCGCACCATCAGGTAGTTGGCGAGGTAAAAGCTCACCAAGCCTATGACGGTTAGAGGGCCCGAGAGGGTGTACCTCCAGATGGGGACTGCGACACGGCCCCGACTCCTACGGGAGGCAGCAGTAGGGAATATTGGACAATGGGCGAAAGCCTGATCCAGCGACGCCGCGTGCGGGATGAAGGCCTTAGGGTTGTAAACCGCTTTTGTTGGGGAACAATTTTTGAGCGTACCCGACGAATAAGAGGTTGCTAACTCTGTGCCAGCAGCAGCGGTAATACAGAGACCTCAAGCGTTATCCGGATTTATTGGGCGTAAAGCGTGCCGATCGGCTGTTTAGAAAGTCTTCTGTTAAAGCCTGCGGCTCAACCGTAGAATCGCAGAAGAAACTTCTAGACTAGAGGGGCAAAGAGGTGCTTGGAACAAATGGAGTAGCAGTGAAATGCGTTGATATCATTTGGAACACCAAATGCGAAGGCAGAGCACTGGGTGCCACCTGACGCTGCTAGGACGAAAGCGTGGGTAGCGAATGGGATTAGATACCCCAGTAGTCCACGCCGTAAACGATGATAACTAGACACGAGAGAGTATCGACCCTTTTTCGTGTCGAAGCTAACGCGTTAAGTTATCCGCCTGGGGAGTACGGCCGCAAGGCTAAAACTCAAAGGAATTGACGGGGACCCGCACAAGCG
>JAMXCZ010000010.1 GCA_024542975.1 Candidatus Omnitrophota bacterium
TGATGCCGCGGGAAAACAAAAATATCATAAATACGAAGGTAAGGAGTATTCTTGAAATGGTAAGTTTGTTTGCGAGGTTCATACAGAACCTACAAGGTCATATTCCAAAGTATCTTCTATTTTAACATCTACAAAATCACCCTTTTTGAGAGAACGGGCTGACCTAACATATACGTTCCCGTCTACTTCCGGAGCATCGTGCTCGGTCCTGCCTACATACTGCCCTTTTTCAAGCCGCACTTTCTCATCAATAAGTACCCTCACGGTTTTTCCGAGATACGCTCTGTTATTTTCAGAGGCTACGCTTTTTTGTATTTCCATTATACGCTTGAGCCTTTCGGATTTTTCTTCGCGGGAGAGCTGATTTTTGAAATTATAGGCCCTGGTGCCCTCTTCCCGAGAATACATGAAAGCCCCTAATCTGTCAAATTTAAATTCTTTTATGAAACTTTCCAACTCACGGAAATCTTTTTCGGTCTCGCCGGGGAAACCTACGATCATCGAGGTTCTTATGGCCAGGTTGGGAATACGGCGCCTAAGCTTTGCAATCAAAGAAATTATATTCTTCTTCGTAACTCGCCTATTCATCCTCTTCAGTATTTTATCATTGATATGTTGTATAGGCAAATCCAAATACTTACAAACAGAAGGCTCGACTCTCACCACATCGATCAACTCATCCGTATAATGCGCCGGATGCGTATAGAGAAGCCTTAGCCATCCACGCTTCATAATGCGCGAAGCTTTTTTGAGAAGGTGCGCCAGTTTTAAATTCTTGTATCTGTCTACCCCATAAAGCGTTGTGTCCTGCCCTATCAGGCTTATTTCCTTTGCGCCCGAGGCCTTAAGTGAGGACATTTCCCGAAGGACGGATTCGGTGCTTCTTGAGCGAAATGGGCCGCGTATTTTAGGTATAACGCAGTAGCTGCAGAAATTCATGCATCCCTCCTGGATTTTTACATAAACGGAATGCCGGGGGGTAATAACGGAACGCGGGGTTTTGTGGTCGTATAAAAAACGGGGTTTATTACTTACCTCGCAGACCTTGCGGCCCTTCAGTATGCTTTCGAGATATGCGGGGATCTTTGCGAATGTACTGCAACCGAAAATAGCATCGATTTCGCTGATTTCAGCCGTAAGGTTCGAACGATATCTCTGTGGGAGACAACCGGCGACGATGAGACACGGGATCTCTCCCCTCTTCTTTAACTCCGCCAATTCCAGAATGATATCGATCGACTCCTGTTTGGCATCTTCTATAAATCCGCAGGTATTCACGATCGCAATCGCGCGTTTCCTGAAGCCACCGACTACCCGGAAACCTTTTGACTTGAGTGTGCCTTCCAAAACTTCGGAATCTACGAGATTTCTAGGGCATCCTAAACTGATTATAAATATGTCCGGCTTCATTGCATGTTAACATGTTAAAGACGTTGTCGCTCCGAACAGAGTTCAATAGGGGACGTCCTCTTTATTTTTGGGCGCCGAGCAGCCATTTTCTTCCGATTTTTAGGCCCTGCCGCGAGATAGTGATGTTTTTTACGTTGCCCTTGCCAATTTTCCCTATGGAGGTTTTGTTTATTGCCACATTGAGCGCTTCTGCCCTTCCTGCCCAAAGTTTTATATCATTTGCCGCGGAGAATGTTTTCTTTTTGCCCTTGGTGAGTGTGCCTTCAAACTCGGATTTTCCGTCCACACTTACTTTTATCCACACATCAAGAACGCTTGATAGGGCAAGATTGATCTTATCCTGTTTGGGAATAGGAAATATTTTTTGGGCCTGTTTGTTGAAAGGGGCCGGTTGCGGCGGAAGCTTCTTTGTTTTTACCTTTTTCTTTGCAACTCGGGATGAAACGCTTTTTCGGGCGCGATAGAACGATTTGGCCTTTCCACCTAAAAAAGTAACAAAAAACAAAGAGAGAAGCACCAGGGCTACAGAAAGCGCGGGTTTTACCCATTTTCGGAAATCGATATTTATACCTGCCGACCCCTCTTCGGATTTGGTCTCTATTATATCCAGGATCTGGTCTTCAGGCGCGGTATAAAATGCTTTATAGTTCTCTACGAGATCCCGGCTATTTAAATCCAGAAAAGCCGCATATTTTTTTAAAAACAGGGTGACATATACCCTGCTTAACACGTCATCAGCCCTTCCCTCTTCCAGGGCCTCCACTATCTTACCCTGTATGCGCGTTGCGTTCCAGATATTCTCCAGCGTAACGCCTTTTCGCTGGCGCGCCTCTTTCAGGATTTTACCTATTTCTCTCGGGCTTTGCATGTTTTCCGTCTCCGGAAGGCCAAGGGATAAAACCCCTTTTAGTTTTCTTTGGGCAAGTCTTCCACGAGGATTTCCCGCGGCTTAGAGCCCTGGTAAGGTCCGACTATGCTGCTATCCTCCATCATATCAATAAGCCGGGCTGCCCTCGTATATCCAACACCAAGCCTTCGTTGCAGCATAGAAACAGAAGCCTGGCGGCTCTGAAGAACAAGGCTTACGGCTTCATCATATACTTCATCCTTGTCAAACTTTCTATTATGCTTAGGCACATCTTCGGCTTTTAGGATATCTTCCACAAAATTTGCAGGCCTTTGGGATTTTATGTAGGTAGTGACTTTATTGATAGTCTCATCGCTCACAAGGCAACCCTGGGCGCGAACAGGCTTGGGGCTGCCGGGCTCGACGAAGAGCATATCCCCTCTGCCCAAAAGCTTCTCGGCCCCATTCATATCGATAACGGTCCTTGAATCGACTTTTGAAGCAACCTTGAACGATATCCTCGCCGGGAAATTCGCTTTTATAACACCCGTTATTACATCCACCGACGGCCGTTGCGTTGCGATAATCATGTGTATCCCCACCGCGCGCGAAAGCTGGGCAAGGCGTGCGACCGTAGTTTCGATCTCCTGCTGCGCAACCAGCATGAGATCCGCAAGCTCATCTATAATAACTACGATATATGGGATCGGGGTAATTTTTTCTATTTTAGCCCTCTTGTTATATCCGGCGATATTCCTTACGCCGATCTTGGCAAACAACGTGTATCTTCCTTCCATTTCTTTTACGGCCCAATTGAGGGCATGCGAAACTTTTTTGGGGTCCGTCACTACCGGCGCCAGAAGGTGCGGCAGATCATTAAACGCCGCCAGTTCCACCCTCTTGGGGTCTACCATGAGAAACCTGACCTCTTCAGGAGATGCGTTGAATAAAAGAGAGATGATAATGCTGTTTACGCAAACGGTCTTCCCGGAGCCGGTTGCCCCGGCTATCAAAAGATGAGGCATGTCATCCAAATCCGTAACTATGGGGGCGCCTGATATGTCTTTGCCCAATGCCAATTTTAATTTTGAATCTACGTCCGTATATTCTTTCGCGGCTAAGATCTCTTTCAAATAGACAAGCGCGCTCTCGGCGTTCGGCACCTCCACACCTATGGTGCCTTTTCCCGGAATCGGCGCTACAACCCGTATGCTTACGGATTTCATAGCAAGCGCGATGTTGTCACTCAGGGCGGTAATCCTGCTGATCGTGACACCTCTCTCCGGAAGAAGTTCGTATCTCGTAATAACCGGCCCTTTGCTTACCCCTACAACTTTTGCTTTTATGTCAAAGTCGCCGAGTGTCTCCTCAAGTATCTTCGAGTTTCCTTCAAGGTCTTCTTTTAAAACTTCCCTTTCCGCAATCGGCGGCGGATCGCCTAAAAGATCGAGCGGCGGAAGTACATATGGCACAACCGGAACCGGGGATGCGGTTACCCCGGAGCTTTTAGTTTGGATACCCTCGGGCTGAATGGGTTCCTTTGTTAAAGACGGTTTTTTTGCGTTTCTGAACGCTTCTATTCGTTCCTTTATAGTTCTTTCTTCTTTTGCCTCTCTTTTGGCATCAATTCTCCCCGGAGAGGCAAGCCTTTCTTTTCCCGCCGGGACCCGTGGTTTTCGCGGAGGCAGCAAGCTCATGAAGCCTGATGGTATGCGCTTCGCGGCTCGCATGAGCGCCTTGAAAACCTTGGGCAGCCACCCCAAAAGCGGAAATATGAGAAAATCTGTCGTAATTGTGAAAGAAAGCAAAAATAGCGTAGCAATTACAATGAGCGTCCCTGCGGCACCCAGGTATTTCATTAGAAAATTTGAAAACGCAAGCCCGACTATGCCCCCTCTTCCGAACCTATGGACAGTGTCTCCCAGGCCCACGAGGCTAAATATGGAACTCACGGCAAGTATTGAAAAGGTAATACCGAAGATGCGCAGATAAAATTTACGGGGTTTTTCTTCCAGAAAATATGTAATACCCCACATCACCAGAAAGAAGGGTATAACATACGCGCCGTATCCTACCAGAAAAAGCAAAAACCAACCGAGGTAGGCGCCTACGGAACCTGCGATGTTATGCTTTGCTATATTGGGATTTGATGTGAGGAATGTTATGTCGCCGCGGTCAAAGGAAACGAGGCTCACAAGCGTAAGTATGGCCATCGCCGCAAGGCAAATAATCTTTATTTCATTTGCTCTTGTAATTTTCACGGTTTTTTAATTAGTTTAAATCCCCGTATGGCCGAAGCCGCCCTGCGACCTCACGGTCCGGTCAAGTTCGTCCGCTTCCAGAAACTCGGCCCTAACCACTTCTTTTATAACCAGCTGCGCGATCCTATCGCCCCTTTTTATTGTGAAAGAAGCCCTGCCCAGATTTGTCATGATGAGGCTTACGATGCCGCGGTAATCGCTGTCGATGGTGCCCGGGGTGTTTACAAGCGTTATACCGTGTTTAAGCGCCAGTCCGCTCCTTGGCCGTATTTGTGCCTCATACCCCTCCGGTATACTCAAATGTATTCCGCAAGATACAAGCTTTATATCACCCGGCGCGAGAACGAGTTCCCCCTCCACATCAGCATAGAGGTCCATACCGCTTGAGCCCGTGGTCGCATATTGAGGGATCGGCAGGTCGCCGGCGCCCTCTTTTTTCTTTATGCCTATTCCTATTTTTTCCACGCTGCTATTTCTCCGGCTCCGGCTCTATGGCGCGTTTTCTGCTTAAATTTACCCGGTTCTGAGCGTCTATTTCCATCACTCTTACCTTCACTTCATCGCCTACCTTCACTTCGCTCGAAACGTCCTTCACAAATTTATCCGCGAGTTCCGATACGTGTATAAGCCCTTCTTTTCCGGGGAGAATTTCGCAGAACGCGCCGAAATTCATTATGCGCGTTATTGTGCCCGTATAAATCCTCCCTACTTCCACTTCCGCGCAAAGCCCTTCGATTATCTTTATGGCCCGAGCGGTAGCCGCGTCATCCGATGACGCCACCTGAACGCTGCCGTCATCCTCGACATTGATCGTAGCGCCGGTATCGCGTATGATGCTTTTGATCATCTTACCGCCCGGCCCGATTATGTCTTTTATTTTCTCCGGGTTCACCTTAAGATTCACGATTTTGGGCGCGAAATCAGAAATACTTTCTTTCGGCTGCGCTATGATCGTATTCATCTTGATCAGGATCTCAAGCCGCGCCTTCTTCGCCATGGAAAGCGCTTTTGCCAGAATATCGCCTCCGATGCCTTTGATCTTGAGGTCAAGCTGTATCGCCGTAATGCCCTTCTCGGTGCCGGCAACTTTGAAATCCATATCGCCGTAATGGTCCTCGGCGCCCGCGATATCCGTAAGGAGAGCGTGTTTTTTGCCCTCCTCCACGAGCCCTATGGCAACGCCGGCTACCTGCGCCTTTATCGGAACACCGGCATCCATGAGAGAAAGCGAACCCGCGCAGACGCTCGCCATTGAACTTGAGCCGTTGGATTCAAGAATATCCGAAACGATCCGAACAGTATACGGAAACTCTTCGGTAGAAGGAATGATCGGTTTTAACGCTTTTTCCGCAAGGGCGCCATGCCCTATTTCCCGCCTTCCGGGGCCCCTAAACGGTTTTGTTTCTCCTACGCTAAAAGACGGAAAATTGTAATGCAGCATAAATGCCTTGTGAGATTCACCCTCCAGGGCATCTATTCTCTGCTCATCAGCGCTAGTCCCTAACGTAGTAACACAAAGCGCCTGCGTCTGGCCCCTGGTAAAGAGGCCTGAGCCGTGCGTGCGCGGTAAAATACCTGTTTCGCAGGTTATCTGGCGCAATTCGTCGAACGCCCTGCCATCGGTGCGTTTTTTGCTTTCCAATATGCACTTCCGTGCGTCTTCTTTCTCAGCCTCGTGAATGGCGTCTTTTACCGCTGCTTTTTGAGTAGGATCTTCTTCCGGAACGATTTTTTCCAACAGTTCTTTCTCAAGCGCATCCAGTTCCTTTTGTCTTTCTTCCTTTGAGGCCAATTTGTTTATTTCGCATACGCGCTTCGTAGAGAGGTGTTTTGTCTTTTCAAATATCTCCTTAGGCACTTCCTTGCACACCATGTTATCTCTTTTTACCCGTCCGCATTTTTGCGCAAGTTTTTTTTGCGAATCAATAATGTTCTCGATGTGTTTTTGCGCAAAATCGATTGCTTCTTTAACCTTATCTTCGCTCAGCTCATTTGCCGACGCTTCGATCATGATTACTTTGCCCTCCCGGCCTGTCACAACGATATCCAAATCGCTTTCTTCCAGCTCCTGGAAAGTCGGGTTAAGAATGAGCTCATTTTTAACCAATCCCACGCGAACACATCCTATGGGACCATCAAACGGAATGTTCGAAATGGAAAGGGCCGCCGAGGCGCCATTCACCGCAAGGATATCGGAATTATTCTCTCCGTCACTTGAAAGAACCAACCCTATGACCTGTATCTCATTCCGCACGTCCTGCGAGAAAAGCGGCCTTATGGGCCGGTCGATCAGGCGCGCGGTCAGTATTTCCTTTTCGGAAGGCCTTCCCTCTCTTTTAAAAAATCCGCCGGGTATTTTCCCTGCAGCGTATGTTTTCTCGCGGTATTCCACTGAAAGCGGCAGGAAATCTATGCCTTGCCGGGCTCCCTTGGAGCAAACTGTGGTTACGAGAACGAGCGTCCCGCCCAACTCAACCGTAACGGCCGCGTCAGCCTGCCTTGCCACTTTGCCTGTTTCAAAAATAAGTTCGTTTCTGTCTAATTTCACACCGATGCGCTCTATCATTTTTTACCTCGTTTTACCTTCGTTTTACTTTCGTAGATCCAATTTCTTTACGACTTCTTCATACTCTTTCCGGCCATGCTTCTTCAAATAATCCAAAAGTTTGCGCCTGCGACTTACAAGCTTAAGAAGTCCCCGCCGGGATTGAAAATCTTTTTTATGCGTCTTAAAATGCCCTGATAGCACATTTATCCTCTCCGTAAGCAATGCTATCTGAACACGGGACGAGCCTGTGTCACTATCGCTATGCCTGTATTCCGTAACAATACCCTGTTTCTTCTCTTTAGCTAAAACCACTGTCGATACCTCCTTTTAATGAACCGATATATTACCATATAACTCCCCATATGTAAACCCTTTTATGGGGACATTCCCCCTCCGCGCCTCTCCGCATGGCAGAATATGTGTTTGGCGCGGATTTCGTCTTTTTTGATCTGCTTTTTAAGGGTACTTGTGTCTTTGAACCTCTTTTCTTTTCGCAGTTTTTTTACGAATATTACTTCTATGTCGTTCGTGTATATCATTTTATGAAAGTTGAATATGTGGGCTTCTATCGTGGGCTCCCTATCGTTTAGCGAGTCCCGGTCAAAGGTGGGCCTCATTCCGATATTCAGGATACCGTGGTATATTTTACCCGAGAACTTTATCTTTACCGCGTAAACCCCGGAAGGAGGTATGGCCTCGTGGTGAGGGTTAATATTTGCTGTGGGATACCCTATGATCCTGCCTCGCTTCTCGCCCTTCATGACCGTGCCCAAAACCGTTACAGGCCTCGAAAGGAGCCCCGACGCATCCCCCAGTCTACCCGCCAATATCAGGCTTCTTATCCAAGTGCTCGATATGACTTTCCCGGAACTCGTAAGAGTATCGATACGGCTTACTTTGTAACCGTGAATACGCGAAGGCTTGCCGGAACCCGTGAGAGAGCCGCTCCCCCCTCTGCCGAAGAGGAAATTACTTCCCACAACTATCTCGCTTACAGAAATCTTACCGAGGATCTTCTCGATAAACCGTCTAGCACTCATTTGCGACAATTTCCGGTCAAAATGCAGAACGAGTGTATAGTCCAGCCCCATCTCCTCCAAAAGGCGCAACCTGTGGGGAAGGGAAATAAGTAACGGCACCTTTTTTGACGGGTTAAGAACAGTGGCAGGATGAGGATGAAAAGTAACAAGGACGCTTGAAAATCCGCGGGCTTTTGCTTTACCTACGACGGTTTTTATAATTTTTTGATGCCCACGATGCACCCCGTCAAAAACACCGATAGATATAACTGATTTTCCGGCCGGACGCGCGAATTTGGAAAACTCACTTAAGCTGTAAAATGTTCTCATGTATCCTTGTGTTTCTGCTTCCTGCGGGGGATCGTAACTCATCGAGCGACAAGGCATCCTTTACGCTAAATGGGCCTATCTTTGTCCTCCGAAGGGAAACGAGATGCGCGCCACATCCGATTTTCTCACCCATATCATGCCCGAGCTGCCTCACGTATGTCCCTTTCGAACATTTAACGCGGAACGTTACATGCGGAAGTGAAATATCCAGAATTACAATATCCTTTATCACAATAAGCTTCGGCTCTCTCTTCAGGGTTATGCCTTTTCGGGCAAATTCGTAAAGTTTTTTCCCTTTTACTTTCTTGGCCGAAAACATCGGAGGAACCTGACGGATCTCTCCGAGGAAAGATTTAAAAGCATGTTCGATGTTTTTTATCTTTTCGCCGAAGGGGCCCAAATCCTTCTCCTCTGTAACCTTCCCCTCTTTATCGCCCGAGTCGGTAGCTACGCCCAGGCGGAGCGTAGCCTCGTATTCCTTGTCGTAATTTGAAAAATAAATAGACTTCTTAGTGAACCTGCCGAGCAGCATGATGAGAAGCCCCGTCGCCATGGGATCCAGGGTCCCAGCATGCCCCACTTTACTGAAATTTAAATTTCTCCTGACGATAGCTACGATATCGTGGCTCGTAAACCCGAGAGGCTTATCGACAAGCATTATGCCTTCGTTATAATTCATCGCTAACCCTCTTCAGAACCTTTTTCTTTACGTCATGAAAGCTGCCTATCAATGTGCACCCTGAAGCGCGCCTGTGCCCTCCGCCTCCGAACTGAGCAGCCACCTTGTTAACATTGACTTTTCCCTTGGATCTCAGGCTCACGTGAAAGTGGTTCGCCTTTTCGTTGTCCTCGCGAAAAAATAAAGCCACGCAGACATCCTTTATGGAGCGCGCAAAGTTGACGAAATCTTCGCAGTCCGCCGGTTTCGCTTTAATTCTTTTGAAATCTTTTTTGCGGACAGCGAGATACGCTACTTTCCCGTTTGCCGTAACTTCCAGGCCGGAAAGCGCCTCTCCAAGCAGCTTAACCGCGCGCACGCTTTTGTTCTCGTAAACAGATTTCGATACCTCGTAAGGTTCAATACCGTAACCCAAAAGCTCGCTTATGATCTCGTGGGTCTCGCCCGAGGTATTGTCATAATTAAAAGATCCCGTGTCGGTCAAAATCGCAATATAGAGATAGAGCGCCACTTCTTTGGTGATTTCCACGCTCATTTCTTTAAACAGCCTGTACACCATCTCTCCGGAAGAACTTGCCCGCTCTTCCACCCAGTTTATGTCTCCGAATCGCTCATTACTTACGTGGTGATCAATGTTGATAATGTACCCTGACTTCTGAACTACCCCCCGCACCCCTCCGGTCCTGCTAAGATTGGGGCAATCCAGCACTATGGCTGCATCGAATTTTTTATTGCGCGCTCTGGTTTTGTTGCGTATGAGATCCACTCCGGGTAAAAATCTGTAGTGTTCGGGAACCGCGTCGCTATCGATTATTGTAACATCTTTATCAAGCGCTCGCAAAAGGCTCGCTATGGCAAGCTGGCTACCCAGCGAATCGCCTTCCGGATTGATATGCGCGGTAATCAGAAATTTGTCGTATTTTTCAATCGCTTTCTTTATTTTTTTTATCTCCATCGCCCTCCGCCTCTCTGTGTAACCGGTCCAAAATTTCACTTATGCGTTCCTTGTGTTCCAGAGTTGAATCAAATTTGAACATGATGTCCGTTGCATAACGCATTTTAAGCTCATCCGCAATGTAACCCCGCATGAAACTTCTTGCGCTTTTAAGGCCATACGCAACCCGTTTTCTCCTGTTTTCATCTCCCAGCACACTGTAGTAAATCTTGGCAAGTCTGAGATCCGGCGTTACTTCTACCCTGGTTATGGTAATAAAACCCTTTATGCGCGGGTCGCGCAATTTGTTCTGTATAATTTCGCTTGCGAGCCGCCGTATCGACTCGGCTATCTTCTCACTTCGCCTTGACATTATACCACCTCGATTTGAAAATCCGTAATCACATGCCTTTTCGCAAATTCCAGCTCGTCTTTTTTTGTTTTTAGCTTCCCGTCAAGCTTCTCATAGAGGGCCTTTCGCAGTATACGGGAGTACAGGGGGCCGGGTTTCATGCCGAGCTTTTTTAAATCTTTTCCCCCTATTTTGATTTTCACTTTGCTGTACGCAGTTAGAAATGCTCGTATTCGCTCTCGCAACCGAGCGCTTCCCGGCCTTGCGGCCTGAAATATCAATTCTTCGCGGGAAAGCGGTTCAAGGATCCGGTAAATCTTGCTCGGAGAAAGATACTTGAGTGAAAGCGCCGAACGGATTTTTTGCCCGCGGCTCTTGAATGCCAGGAGTTTCACACGGTCCGTTCTACGAAACACGAATTTTTCGCACACAGCCTTTATCTCACCAGGCTTGAGGCTGCTTAAGATAGCCATAAGGTATACGACCCTCAAATCTGCAAAGGCGCGGCTGTTTTTATTCCACCCGTATTTCTTAAATTCACTTTTTATTCCGGCGAAAAGCGATCTCATCGATTCCGGAACGGATATATTCTTGTGAATAAAACGAAGCTCATCAAGTTCCTTCATCCGCAATATGGCACGTATCGGTTTCTCTTCTTTGAGCATCAACATGAGTTCGTCCCGGATTCTCTGATCCTGGGTTTTGAAAAACATACCCTCGCGCATGGCATGCTTTATCAGCCTTTCCGTGTAATTATCTATGTTAAACCCAAGCCTCTGCTCAAATCTCACCGCCCTGAAAATCCTCGTAGGGTCATCTATAAAACTTGCATCGTGCAACACTTTTATTATCCCGTTTTCCAGGTCCCTCGCCCCGCCGAAAAGATCTATGAGGCGCCCGAAGCTTGCCCTGTTAAGGCTCGCTGCCATCGCATTTATGGTAAAATCCCTTCTGTGTAAGTCATTTTTGAGAGAACTGAATTCTACGGACGGCAAGGCCGCCGGTTTCGCGTACGATTCTTTTCGCGCCGTAGCGAAATCCAGTTTAAATCTCGGGAGAGAGCCGCTCGGCCGGCGCATGCCTTTCGGCCAATCCATAAAGATCGCCGCAGTGCCAAATTTTTTATAGGAAACAAGGCTCCCCCCGTAAAGAGCGGCAAGACGCTTGGCGAAGGCAATGGCGTTACCCTCTACGACAATGTCCACGTCGAGATTTCTGACTCCGAGGAGAAGGTCTCTCACAAATCCGCCTACAACATAGGCCTTATACCCCTCTCTTTCCGCTTTTACGCCGATGTCCCGCAGCATATTTACGATCTGCCACGGCAGGGCGTGTTCCATCTTTGCGGAAATACGCGGCTTCTTAAGTATTCTTTTGGCATCCGCTATTGTTTTATCAGCTATTACTCTTTTGACCGGCGAAATCATGACATCGCGGACAAAAACCTTTTCTTTTATCGCGGAATGCAGGATGTTTATAAGTTTTTTTTCGAAAGTTTCAAAATCTGCTTCATCTACTTTTGCGCTCGCAGCACTCTTATGCCCTCCGCCGCCAAAATGCGCGAGAACGTTATTTACATCCACTTCCTTTATCCTACTTCGCGCCATGACCCGTAATTTATTTTTAATTTTAAAAAGCACGAAAAGAACCGGAAAATTTTCGAGGTAGTCAAGCTTTCGCACTATTCCGCCCAGTTCTCCGATAAAGCCATGGATTGTGCCTTTTGCTATCGCGACGTTTATGCCGTTTATCGTCAGGACTTTAGTGGAACTTATGAGAGTGGTGAGAAAAGTCAGCTCCTCCTCCGAAAGCTTCCTGTTCAAGTACGACGAGATAGCCTGTAAATTTGCGCCTTTGGAGAGAAGGAAACTCACCGTATCGACATCAAGCCTGGTCGTTGTCCTGTACGTAAGAGAACCTGTTTCTTCATATACGGCAAGAAGCATTATCGTAGCTTCAAGAGGCGTAAATTTTACGCGTTTCTTTTTCCGCAAGAGATCGACTATTATCGAAACCGTAGCGCCCACTTCCCTGAATACGTCCTTATCGGCCTTTATGTCGCCGGACGCGCGCGGATGATGGTCGTATATGTGTGTCTCCACGGAACTCTCGGAGAGAAGGGCTGCCGCTATGCCAATCCTCGATTTATGCCTCGTATCCACGATGATGAGCCGACGGATACCTCTCAAATCGCAGGTTTTTTCACGTTCGATATGTATCTTGTCATTTACGAGCGAAAGAAATTCTCTTACCGCGCGCTGCTTGGAACCCGGCAATAAAAGTTTAGAATTCGGATACAGCTTCTTCGCGGCGACAAGAGAACTAAATGCATCAAAATCAGCGTTACTGTGGCTTACTATCAGGTCCATACGTCCCTATCCTTTACCCTCTCGGGTGGAACTTCTTATGTATCCCCTTTAACCTGGCCTTGTTGATATGCGTATAAATCTGTGTTGTGGAAATATCCGCATGCCCAAGCATCTCCTGAACGCTCCTCAAATCGGCGCCTTTTTCCAGAAGATGCGTTGCAAAAGAATGCCTCAGTGTGTGAGGGGTTATGTTTTTTCTTATACCTACGGCTTTTGCATATTTTTTCAGCATTTTCCAGAAAGACTGCCTTGAAATCTTCTTGCCAAGCCTGGACAGGAAAAGGTGCCTATCCTGCGAGTGGGCGCACAGTTTCGGGCGCATCCGCGCAAGGTATTTCTCTACGGCAAACTTCGCCTGCCGCCCTACCGGTATAATCCTTTCTTTGCCGCCCTTCCCGGCGCACCTTACAAACCCTACATCAAGATTAAGGTTCTCCGTCATAAGACTGACTATTTCGGATACCCTCATTCCCGTAGCATACATAAGCTCCAGAGCCGCTTTATCCCTTAGTCCGAAGGCGCTTCGCGCCCCGGGCGCTTCGACTATTTTCACTACCTCGCTTGCATCCAGCACATTGGGAAGCGAATGCCTAAGGCGCGGCGATTCAAGCGCCGCCGCCGCATTCTCTTTCAGGATTCTCTCGGATATCAAAAACCTATAAAACACCTTTATCGCTGCCAAGTTTCGCGATATCGTGCTCGACGCATAGCTTTCGTCCTTCAAAAAATAAATATACTTTGTCAGATCCCGTTTGGTGACCTGGCGTATGTTCTTGATACCGGAAGACGCGAAATAGCCTGCAAACTTTGTAAGATCCAGCCTGTAACTCGCTATTGTATTCCGGCTTAAGCCTCTTTCTACGGATAAATAGTCGAGAAATTGGTCGATGAGCGTTAACATAAAAACTGATTGTTCCTTCGCTCATGGCCGATAGTCGAGCCCGGACCGTGGCCCGGCAGGATTTTCGTTTCATCACCGAATACCATAAGGCGCCCTTGTATCGAATTCAACAGATCTTTTTCGCTTCCGTAATCAAAATCGGTCCGGCCAACCCCGTCCCGGAAAAGCGTGTCCCCCGTGAAAATTCTCTCCCCCATCTTAAGGCATATGCCCCCGGGCGTATGGCCAGGCGTATGGATAACCTCAAGCTCTATTTCGCCCTCTTTGATTATATCCTTATCTTTAAGTAGTCCGGATGCAGGAACCGCGGGGGATGCCATGTCGGCAAAAAACGCAAGTTCTTTCGGGGGATTTTTAAGAAGCTCATTGTCGTATTCGTGAATTAAAACAGGATAGCCGAATTCTTTATTCCCCCCCGTGTGATCCGCGTGGCCGTGGGTATTTATGATATTTTTTATACGTATGCCTTCCTTTTCAATAGTATTTTTTATTCTCTTGTCGTATAAGCCCGGATCTATCAAAAATCCTGTATTCTGTCCTTTGCTGTATACCAGATAGCAGTTGGTCTCAAGCATTCCTACGACAAACGCTTTTACTTCAATCATCTCCGCCGGGCCTCCAATCATCTCTTATGTAACCTTTTATTTTCTTAGGGCGGAAATCCCTTTTTATGGCCCTGTATTCTCTTTCCGCAATATGCCTTATGCGCGTTTCATTTGCCTTCGTCAGGTTCCTCTCGCGAATTATTGCCTTGATCTTTTTTACTTCGGCGATATGAGGCACAAGCGCTTCCGACATATCGTCTGTAAGTAATGTCGACATATCCTCAAGATTGCTTATCATCTCCTCGGAAGAACGCAAGTCGCTTTTCGTGTTTTTCCCGAGTCTTTCAATAAACTTTTTATGCCAGTTTACCCAGAAAATATAATGCTTTTCGTACAGATCCATGCTCGGCTTTACGTCATAGACCCGGCCGGTCAAGAAAACAGCAGCTTCCTTTTTTGCCGTTCTTTTTGGTGTTAATTTTATCTTGGAAAGAGCGCATCCGGAGAAGCCGAGGGCCATGCCCGATACCACCAATACGAGCGCAAGGTTAAAGGCCCTTTTTTTCATCGTTCCCCCTCTATCATTTTTTTAAATTCGTTTTCGTTTATGATTTTAATGCCGAGTTTTTCGGCCTTTTCCAGTTTGGAACCGTGTTCTTCTCCCAGAACAAGGAAGTCCGTATTTTTGCTTACGCTCGAAGAAGTGTTCCCGCCCAAACTCCTTATGGCCTCCCCGACCCCCTGGCGCGTGTAGCTTTTTAGCGCGCCTGTTATAACAAACACCTGGCCTTGTAATGCCGCTCTACGCGCGCTTTTCGGCATTTCGGCTTTAACGCCCACCCTTTTCAGTTCTTTCAGAACTTCCCGGTTCTTGCTGTTTTTCATGAAGTTTACGATACTTTCGGCCATAACGGGGCCGATCTCATTTACGGCGGTAAGGCTTTCCTTGCTCTCTTTTGCCAGCCTCGTGAGGGAACCGAATTTTGCAGCCAATGTCCATGCGGCCTTCTGCCCCACATGTTGTATCCCCAGAGCAAATATGAGGCGGCTCAGATCCTTTGATTTACTTTTCTCTATCGCACCGATTAAGTTCTTTGCGGACTTTTCGGCAAACCTTTCAAGTTTTTTGATATTTTCGAATTTTAAAAAATATAAATCGGCATAATTTTTGACCATATGGCTCTCTACCAACTGCTCTACCAGAGAAATACCGAGCCCCTCTATGTCCATTGCATTTCTTGAGGCAAAATGCAGGATCTTCTGCTTTATGGATGCCGGACAGGCAACGTTGTTGCATCTTAGCGCCACCTCGGACTCTTCTTTATAAAGAGGCGCGCCGCAGGAAGGGCACTTCACAGGAAGCCTAATCGTCTTTTCCGCGCCGGTACGTTTCTCGCGCACCACGCTTAAAATCTTGGGGATAATTTCCCCGCTTTTTTCTACGTATACTCTGTCGTTTATTTTGACGTCGAGCCTTCGTATTTCGTCAAAATTATGCAGCGTCGCCCGCGACACTGTGCTTCCCGAGATGTGAACTGGTCTTAAAATGGCAACCGGGGTTATGGCGCCCGTCCTTCCCACCTGGATCTTCACGTCTATAAGTTTCGTAAGGGCCTTTTCCGCGGGGAATTTATACGCTATCATCCAGCGCGGGCTTTTGGAGGTTCTCCCCAGTTTCTTTTGCTGGGCCAGGGCATTTATTTTTACGACCATTCCGTCTATTTCGCAATCCTGCTTTTTCCGCTTTTTCTGCCATTCTTCGCAATATTCTATTGCCGCGCTTATGTCCTTGCATCTTTTAACATGGGGAATAACCTTAAACCCGAGCGTCCGTAGATAATCCAGGGATTCGTCATGCTTCTCAAAGCCCCGTCCCTCACATTGTGCAAGGCCCCAGATAAATATGTCCAGATGCCTCTCGGCCGTAACGCGCGAATCAAGCAATTTGAGGCTTCCCGCAGAGGCGTTACGCGGATTGGCAAACAATTCATCGCCCCTTTTTTTCCGCTCGCTATTCAATGTCGCAAACCGTCCTTTTGGCATAAACACCTCGCCGCGCACCTCCAGAAACGCAGGGGGTTTCTTTTTACCGGAAGAGAAGCTAAGCGGGATGCTTCTTATGGTTTTGAGGTTTTGGGTTACGTCATCCCCCGTTACACCGTCGCCCCTCGTAGCCCCTACGGTAAAATATCCGTTCTCGTATCTTAGAGAAACGCTTACGCCGTCAATCTTAAATTCGACGGTATATTCATATTTTTCTTTCCCAAGATTTTTCCGCATTCTTTTATCGAAATCGCGCAACTCTTCATGGGAATAGGTATTGTCCATGCTAAGCATGGAAATCGCATGCTTTACGTGGCGAAAGCCGCTAAGAGGCTTTTCACCGACCCTCCTGGTAGGCGAATCCGGCGTTACGAATTCCGGAAATTTCTCCTCGAGGTTTTTAAGCTCTCTGTATAACCGGTCGTATTCGGAGTCTGTAATTTCGGGTTTATTCTCGACGAAATACTTATGGTCATGCCGTTGTATCAAACTCTTTAGTTTTTCTATCCGATTTTTTGCGTCCATTTTGCCCGTCATCTGCCCACACCCAGCCTGTACGCAAAGGCAGCCGGAAGACCTGCGTCCACAATCTTCCTCTGGGCTTTGCTTACATCGTACGAAAGCCTTTTCAATCGAACGGAGCCTCGATCGGTATCGTAAATAGAGTAGCACAATCTCGGATCACCGTCCCTCGGCTGGCCAACGCTCCCCACATTCACAATCAATTTCTCGGCACTCGAAAGATCCGCCTTCATATCGTTGGATATTTTCACGGCATTATTCTTATACGAGAAAATAAGAGGGCAATGAGAATGCCCCACGAAACATACGGGTGAGTCCATCAGGTCAAATGTCTTTTGTGCCATTTCAGAATCAAATATATAATTAAATTCCTCCGGCTCTTCAAGCGTTCCATGCACCAACGCAAGATGCTTATTCTTGAAAACAAAATCCAATCCTCTTAAAAAAGAAGCGTCATTGGCATTAAGATGTTTTTTAGTCCATTTGACCGCATTCTTAGCAGGTTCCGTAAAATTCGACGTGTCGATTAACCCGCTTGAGGCTGCGTCGTGATTTCCGCAAATCACGATCGGGTTAAGGGCTCTTGTCTTTTTTATGCATTCTCCGGAATCCGCCCCGTAGCCTACTATGTCGCCTGCGCACAAGTATTTATCGATCCTTTCGCGGGAGAGGGCATGGATCACAGCTTCAAGGGCTTCCAGATTGCCGTGTATATCAGATATTATTCCGTATCTCATGCGCTGAAGAAGTTTATGGTGAAGGTGTCAAACTCGCCCCGCGGCTCTTCCCAATCAGTCCTGACAGAACGGATGTAAGGCTGCATTTCGTTTTTTATTCTATTCATAAACGCGTTTATGTCTTCTTCTTGGCCTTCTCCTACGGCCTCCACTGTTCCATCAGGGCAATTTCGAACCCATCCGGTAAGGCCAAGCGAGTTTGCGATGCGCTCGGCGGTCCATCTAAACCCAACCCCCTGCACCATCCCGGAGTAAACTATCCGCACCCGCTTAAGTGCCACAATTACGCCCTCTATTGTATTCTCCCACATAAGGAAGGGGATTTTGTATCTAGATTTCTCCATCTATGTCGAAAGAGTCGGGAAGGCGGGATTCGAACCCGCGACCTCTTGGTCCCGAACCAAGCGCGCTAGCCAAGCTGCGCTACTTCCCGTCTACTTACTTACTATAATTATAGCATAGTAGTATATCACCATCTCCCCCCAAAGGTCAATTGTTAAAGAGTTACGTCACACCCCTCCGGTCCAGCGCAGAGAAGCCCACCTGCCGGTAGGCAGGCCGGTACTTGGCGCGCGAATTTTGGCTTCAGCTAACCCAGGCAGGAGAATACACAAAAAATAGGAAACTCTGTATGATTCTCCTGTCTGGGTGGATCTCGAGGTAAAATTTTCGCAATGCGCCAAGCACCGGCCTGCCTACCGACAGGTGGGCTTCTCTGCAAGACCGGAGCGCACATTTGCTGCGCACCCCGGTAAGGGTAGGCTTTGGGGTGCATTGCAAAAATTCCGGCCGAAGATCCACTCTGACAGGAGAAATGTATAGAGTGTCATTACTTCGGTTTTCTCCTGTCAGAGTTAGCTGAGGCCGGAATTCGCTGCACCCCAAAGCCTACCCTTGCCGGGGTGCGCAGGCAGGATGTAACACGGCAGCCAAAGTATTACGTAAAGCATTTTTTCTGGCGGGATGGCGGGAAAATAGCGGGTTTTGGTTTATTTCGGGTTAAAATAGCTTCTCGGATAGTAAGAACTCGGGATCATTGATTATTGGCGCGTAATTATTTGAAAGCGGAAAGGGAGCGGTTACTATCTCGTAGGCGCCGATAACGCATCTAGTTCCCATCTTGTATAGGCCCTTCAGAAAGCCATATGTAACCGCAGCTACGGGGCCCAATTCGTAATTTACTTCCCCTACATTCTTGGGCACTTCAAAGATGCAAGTCAGAACGTTTGCCCCGCCCCTGCCTAATTTCCTGAGAGAGCCTTCGGCGTCAAAAGCGTACGACACCTGCGATGCAAATAAAACTGCTGCGATAACTACGAATGTCAGGATTCTTTTCACTCTCCGCCTCCTGTTATATTAAAGTTTATCATACATAAAACGTATAATCAAATAAATCCTCTCATCTTTAGGAATCTGTCGGTTACTGCCGGGATTTCTTTTTTGCCGCATAAGGCACGCTCGGCGTATTTCCCAAGAATATCAAATTCCACATTCACTTTATCCCCTATTTTTTTATACCGTAAATTTGTATTGAGAAGCGTAAACGGAATAATACTTAAGCGTATTCTGTCATCGTAAACATTACTTATCGTCAAGCTTATACCATCTATCGCTATGGAGCCTTTTTTTACGACACGCGCTGAATCCTCTTTACCTGTAGACATGTCCATCTCGAATCCACCGCGGCGCCTTATATTCTTTATCGTTCGAACGCCGTCAACATGGCCCGAAACAAAATGCCCGTCTATGCGGGACTTCCATTGAAGGGCACGCTCGACATTGCAGACGGCATTATGCCGCAGGTATCTTAGAGAGGTCCCGGCAAAGGTCTCGCCTGTTACATCAAAAAGTAAAAGATCGTTCGTTATGCCGACCAGCGTAAGGCACGCGCCGTTTATGGATACGCTATCGCCCTTTTTGACGGGGCCGAAGGATTTTTTTGTTGCAATCTTAAGCCGGTACGCATCTTTTGCGCGCGAAAGCCCCTTAAAAAAACCCGTCTCTTCAACTATTCCGCTGAACATTTTTGCCCTTTTACTCTCATTATGTAAGAAGTGTTTAGTTTCCGGGCTTCCTTAAGGCAAAGGCCTAATTTTATTTCGATGCCGTCTTTTTTGAGTTCGCAGAGGCCTTTTCCGTTGACCATAGGATTGGGATCCTTCATCGCCGCATATACTTTCCGTATGCCTCTTTTTGCGAGGCTCTTCGTGCATGGAGGCGTCCTCCCGTAATGTGCGCACGGCTCCAGGTTAACATATAGCAGAGCGCCCCGGGTGTTCTTTTTCGCTTTTCTTAGCGCCGCAATTTCAGCGTGCGGCCCGCCGGCCCTTCTGTGATAGCCCTCCCCTATTACCTTCCCGTTTTTCACTATTACGGCTCCAACCATGGGATTGGGGAAAGTTTTTCCTTCCGCTTTTTTCGCGAGCTCAATAGCCCGCAACATGAACCGTTTGTGAGTTTCAACCTTCATAATTGCTTTCCGGAGCCGCTTTCTCTCATTGCGCTTGCTTCCTCTTTTAGCCGCTCAACGATATCGTATGGGACCTTTACGCTTCCCATGAGCACTCTGTATTTCGCCAACCCGTGGCAATCGGAACCCCCGGTGATGAGGATGCCGCTCTCTTCAGCAATCGCCCGGTATTTCTTTCTATCGGCACTCTTATGATTGCTATGAAAAATCTCTATCCCTCGCACGCCGTCCTTAATAAATTCCCGCACCAGAGAATCGTTTTTGATCGCCGAAGGGTGCGCCAGGACAGGCACCCCTTTCGCTTTTAATATCAGGTCTATTGCTTCTTTAGGGCCGAAACCGATATCTTCCACGTAACATGGCCGGAAATCGCCTATGTATTTGTCGAATGCCTCCTGCACGCAGGAAACCACTCCGAGTTTGGCCATGGCCCGGGCCAGATGCAGCCTGCCAATCGAGCCCACTCCACCTCCGGCTATGCTTATTACGCTTTCCCGGTCAAGTATAATATTGAACTGCTTAAGCTTCACGAGCATCCTGTCGATTCTTGTGTGCCGCTCTTTCTGGACCACTTTCAGTATATTCCTAAACCATTCTTCCTCCCACGAAATAAAATAACCCAATACGTGAATCTCCTGCCCGTTTTTTATGACCGTAAGCTCAACACCGGGTATTATCTCGAGTTCACTCCCCTTCGCGGCCTCTATGGCCAGGCCTATGCCGTCTACACAATCATGGTCGCATATGGCTATCGAAGAAAACCCTCTTCCGTTGGCCTCCCGGACAACCTCTTCGGGAGTAAATGTCCCGTCGGAAAAATTGGTGTGGACGTGGAGATCCGCATATTTCATTACTCTTTTTTCCTTTCGGATTTATTTATTTTATCCAGGACACCGTTTATAAATTTTCCGGAGTCCTTATCGCCATACTTTTTTGCCATTTCTATCGCCTCGTTTATGGAAACCTTCGGAGGGACACAATCTGCAAATAAAAGTTCATATGTCGCCAGCCTCAAAATGTTCCGGTCAACCGTAGGCATCCTTTGTATCTGCCAGTTTGTCGCATACTTGGAAATAAGTGAATCTATCAAAGCCCCGTTCTTGGCCACGCCGTCAATGATAAACGTGGAAAACTCCCGCACCTCATTTTTTATTACGGGGTGTTCATCCCAGAAAAGTTGCGCCATCTCCCCGTGGGGCTCTTTTCGAATGTCAACACTGTAAAGTATTTTAAGCGCGCATTCCCGCGCCTTTGTCCTGTTTCTCACTGTTATTTTGCTTTCTTATAAAGGTCGACCATTTCTATTGCGGAAAAGGCCGCGTCCCTTCCTTTGTTTCCGCTTTTTGTCCCGGCGCGGTCTATCGCCTGTTCCAGTGTATCCGCGGTGATGATCCCAAAAATACAGGGAACGTTTTCACTTAAAGACACCTGGGCTACGCCCTTGGCGGCTTCGCTCGATATGTAATCGAAATGCGGGGTTTCACCCCTTATCACGGTCCCCAGGCAGATTATCGCATCATATTTTTTTGACCGGGCAAGCCGCAATGCCACCGGGGGTATTTCAAAAGACCCCGGTACCCAAAAAACAGAAATATCTTTTTCATCAGTCCCATGACGCGTCAGGGTATCCGCTGCGCCTTCAAGAAGTTTGGACGAAACAAATTCGTTGAACCTGGATATTACAATCCCAAATTTTAGCCCCTCCGCAATAAGATTCCCTTTCACTACTTTCATCCTCTACCTCCTCTTTTTTAGTCGGACACAGGTATCCGCGTCATGCGTGCCGCAGGACATGGCCCAATTTTTCCTTTTTTGTTTTGAGATAATTCCTGTTTGTGCTGGTAGGCTTTGTTTCCAGAGACGCGCGCTCGGCAATCTTAAGCCCGTAGCCTTCGAGGCCGACAATCTTCTGGGGATTGTTGGTAAGCAATTTTATTTTTTTAAGCCCCAGGTCAGCCAGTATCTGCGCCCCTATGCCGTAATCCCGTAAATCGGCTTTGAAGCCGAGATATTCGTTGGCCTCGACGGTATCAAGGCCCCTGTCCTGAAGCTCGTACGCCCTCATTTTGTTCCCGAGACCGATGCCCCTGCCTTCCTGGCAAAGGTAGAGCAAAACGCCTTTTTTTGCTTTTGAAATAATCTTAAGCGCCATTTGGAGCTGTTTGCCGCAGTCGCATCTCAAAGAACGAAATACGTCACCGGTCAAGCATTGGGAGTGAACCCGCACCGGGGTTATCCCCACGGAAATGTTACCCCTTACAAGCGCCGTATGGTATTCACTGTTTATTCTGGACTTATAAGTTATGGCTTTAAAGTTTCCGTATTCCGAAGGCAATGCAACCTCCGAAATCCTTTCAACCAGCTTTTCGTATTTACGTCTATAGTGGATCAGCTTCTCTATTGTGCAAATCTTCAAATGATGCGTTTTGGCAAATTCTAAGAGCTCGGGCGTGCGAGCCATCGTACCGTCTTCATTCATAATCTCGCATATAACGCCAATGGGCCTAAGCCCGGCAAGCTTCATTAAATCGACGCAGGCTTCGGTGTGGCCCGCCCGCACAAGGACTCCGCCTTCCCGCGCGCAAAGAGGAAAAACATGGCCGGGTTTAACAAAGTCGCCTGCGCGTGAATTTTTGTTCGAAAGAAGTTTTATTGTCCGCGCCCTGTCGTGGGCTGATATGCCGGTAGAAATGCCTGTCACTGCATCCACAGAAATAGTCCATGCAGTCTTGAACCGGTCTTTTGATTCGCTCGACATAGGATAGAGATTCAGCCGCTCAAGGCCTTCCCTCTCCATGGGGGTACAAATAAGGCCTCTGCCGAATTTTGCCATAAAATTTATGGCAGCCGGAGTCACTTTGGAAGCGGGCAGAATCAGGTCGCCTTCGTTTTCACGTGAAGCATCGTCAATAACAACGATGACGCGCCCCTTCCGTAAGTCTTTGGTAATTTCTTCGATAGTGTTAAATTTCATAATCTGATATTCCTCGTTCCATGCGCCAAAAAAAATAACCCCGAATTTCTTCGGGGTCACAACACAGTTTACCGCCAATAGTTAAGCAGCCTGCGATCTTCTCCCATCTGGACTATTGCCATCGGCCCCGGAATTTCACCGGATCTATCCCGAAAAATCGGAATTCGTAGGCTTTAACTCGGACGCACAATCCAAGTTTCACTACCGGTTGAGGAATCCCACCTCACCCCGAAGATCACCCGTATCTTACCCCACCACTCCCCCTCGTGTCAAGCACTTTTCCTCAAAGTTACGACCAAAGCCTCGGATTCGTTTGGGGCTTTAGTGAATAGCCAACCTGACAAATCTAACCAGGTTAGATTTGTCAGGTTGGCTATTCAAACTTCTAGGGCTTGTGAAGGGCTTTGACCGGAATTCAAGAGGGGACGTCCTACTTTGCTGTAACATCTTATGCAGCAATAAGTTGTAACATGGTGTTTTCCACTTTTTATACTCTGAAAATTGCAAAATGGCCTATTCTAACATATTGTCTGGTAGGTGATTAGGGCAAGGGGGGACGTCCCCGTATATGTGTACTCCGGTCCGGCAGGGAAGCCGGTACCTGGCGCATTGCGAAAATTTTACCTCGAGATCCACCCAGACAGGAGAATCATACAGGGTTTCCTATTTTTTATGTATTCTCCTGGATGGGTTAGCTGAAGCCAAAATTCGCGCGCCAGGTACCGGCTTCCCTGCCGGACCGGAGGGGTGTGACGCAACTGCTCAAATATTATAAGGAAGTCAGGCTTTCGCATTGACATTGTAAGAGTGTGTATGTTAAAATTAGAGGCTATGAAGAAGCAGAATTTTAATAGGTTGCGGCGGATAATATCGGGATTTCGGGATAAGAAGATACTCGTAATCGGGGATCTTATTCTTGACGAGTTTGTGTGGGGGAGGGTGTCGCGCATTTCGCCTGAGGCGCCTGTTCCCGTGGTGTGGGTTGGGAATGAGAGCTTTATGCCGGGCGGCGCTTCTAATGTGGCGAACAACATAAATTCCCTCGGAGGCAAATCCTACATGATCGGTGTCGTCGGCAATGATGAAAGAGCCGGGATACTAAAGGGTGAGTTGAAACAGAGGGGCGTAAATATTGACGGCATCGTCACTGACCCGGCGCGGCCTACGATATTAAAGACGCGGGTTATTGCGCAAAAACAACAGATAGTCCGCATAGACAGGGAAAGCACAGAGCCCCTTAAGGACGGCGCTGTAAGAAAAATTATAGGCTTTGTAGAAGATATAATCGACGAAGTGGACGGCATTATCGTGGAGGATTACGGTAAGGGGCTTATTACGCCTGCGCTTCTCGGTAAGGTTGTGTCCATGGCGAAGAAGAAAAAAAAGATTATCGCCGTTGACCCGAAAGAGGATCATTTTTCGTATTACAAGGGCGTTACTCTTTTGACGCCCAACGACAGGGAAGCCGCTCGCGCGGTGGGTTTTGAGATAAAAGATAAGGTTACGCTCCGGAAAGCCGGATTTGAACTTCTCAGGAAACTGAAAGTAGACATAGTGCTCATTACGCTGGGAGAAAACGGGATGATGGTTTTTGAACAGGGCAAATCACCCAGAAAAATCGAGACAATTGCGCAGGAGGTCTTTGACGTATCCGGCGCGGGGGATACGGTTGCGGCATCCTACGCCCTTTCGCTTATTTCCGGGGCAAACTCCATCCAGGCGGCGCATATAGCAAATTGCGCGGCCGGGATCGTTGTGGGCAAAGTTGGCATTGCGGTCGTGACGGAGGATGAAGTTATTAAAAGGATAAAAGAGGAAATAGAAAAAGCAAAACATTTATGAAAGCAATAGGTGTAATTCCCGCCAGATGGAATGCGTCGAGGTTTGAAGGGAAGGTCCTCGCCGATATATCCGGAAAACCCATGATACAGCGCGTCTGGGAGCGCGCCCGCGAGGCACGGACACTGGATGACCTTGTCATCGCTACCGATAGTGAAAAAGTAATAAAAGTCGCCGAGGCTTTCGGGGCAAAAGCCGTTTATACCTCCAAAGACCAGCCTTCCGGGACGGACAGGATCGCAGAAGTTATAAATCCCCTGGACGTAGAGATAGTTGTAAATATACAGGGGGACGAACCTCTGATACATTATTCCATGATAGACGGCCTTGTAAATATGCTTTCCGAGGAGAAAACTCTCGGGATGGCAACCGTAATTAAAAAGGTAAGCAAGGAAAAGGAACTCTTAAATCCCAATGTGGTTAAAGTCGTTATCGATAAAGACGGTTACGCGCTTTATTTTTCGAGAAGCCCCATCCCCTATGTGCGCGGCGAGAACAAGCATCATTCCATATTTGACGTGCACTATTGGTTTTCGACGCATTCATTTAGGCCGGAACACCAGGACTACTACAAACACCTTGGTATTTACGCGTATACAAAAGATTTTCTCTTTACCTATACGAATTTACCGAAGTCCAAACTGGAAACTGCCGAAAAACTGGAGCAGTTGAGGGCGCTTGAAAGTGGATACAAAATAAAGACCTTAGAAAGCGAATATGATACTATAGGGGTTGATACGCCGGAAGATCTGAAGAAAGTCGAAGAAATACTAAGGATGAACAAATGTATAAAGAGGTAAAGGTCGGAGATATAAAAATAGGCAGAAAAAATCCTATTGTTTTAATAGCCGGGCCGTGCGTAATAGAATCGGAAAAAAGCGCGATGAAACATGCGGCTCTTTTGAAGGACATAACAGAAAAACTGGAAATCCCTTTTATATTTAAGTCCAGCTATGACAAGGCGAACCGCTCCTCTCTCCATTCTTATCGCGGCCCGGGAATCAAAAAAGGGCTTTCCATATTGAATAAAATAAAAAGCCGGCTTGGCATACCTGTCTTGAGCGACGTTCATACCGCGCGCGAAGTAAGTGAGGCTAAGAAGGTTTTAGATGTGCTACAGATTCCCGCTTTTCTTTCCCGACAGACAGACCTTCTGATAGAAGCTGCGAGGACCAAGAAGCCGGTGAATGTCAAGAAGGGACAGTTTCTTTCTCCGTGGGGTATCAAGAACGTGATCGCGAAGATAGAATCCGTTGGAAATGAGAACATAATAATTACGGAGAGAGGGACAAGTTTTGGCTACAACATGCTTGTAAGCGATTTTCGCTCCATTCTTATCATGAAAAATTTCGGCTACCCGGTATGCTTTGATGCTTCGCATTCCGTTCAGCTTCCGGGGGGAATGGGCACAAAAAGCGGCGGCCAGAGCGAATTCATAGAGCCGCTCGCTTCCTGCGCCTGTGTGTGCGGGGCTGACGCCATTTTTGTCGAAGTGCACGAAAATCCTAAAAAGGCCTTAAGTGACGGGCCGAATATGCTTAAGCTCAGTAGGCTCGAAAAATTTCTTAAAAAAATAAAAAAATTAGAAAAAATAACAAGGAATTAAAGAAAATGGCGCGAAGTATACAAGGTGCAAGAAGGGTGCTCGACATAGAAGGCAGGGCCATTCTCGATTTGGCCAAAAGGATCAATAAGAATTTCGAAAAGGTTATAGATTTTCTTGCTAAAGCCAAGGGCCGGGTCATAGTGACGGGAATGGGCAAGCCCGGCTTCATTGCGCAAAAGGTATCTGCTACCCTATCTTCCACCGGGACGCCTTCTCTATACCTCCATCCCGCAGAGGCCCTGCACGGTGATTTGGGTAGAGTAACCAGGAGCGACTGCCTTCTTGCGTTTTCCAATAGCGGTGAGACCGAAGAGATAGTGAAGCTTTTACCTATAATAAAAAAAATCGGGACCCCACTGATCGCAATTGTCGGAAGCGTTAAATCCACCCTGGCAAAAAACGCGGATTTTGTTCTTGATGTTTCCGTGGAAAAGGAGGCGTGTTCGCTGGGGCTTGCGCCTACTACTTCCACTACGGCCATGCTTGCGATGGGGGACGCCCTCTCCGTCTGCCTTTTGGACCGGAAAGGGTTT
This sequence comes from Candidatus Omnitrophota bacterium, assembly GCA_024542975.1. Classification (GTDB taxonomy): domain Bacteria; phylum Omnitrophota; class Gorgyraeia; order JABMRN01; family RBG-13-46-9; genus JAMXCZ01. Next base: position 26,920 of record JAMXCZ010000010.1, read on the forward strand.
AAGGAGAAGGATTTCGCTTTTTATCACCCCGGAGGCGCGCTCGGCAAAAGGCTGCTTCTCACAGTAGAGGATATTATGCGGCGTGGAAATGCCAACCCCATAGTGAAAGAGGACATGCCGGTAAAGGATGTTTTGCTTAAGGTAACCAAGGCGCGGGCCGGAAGCGCGAGTGTCGTGAATAAAAAAGGCGAACTCACCGGAATATTTACGGACGGTGACTTAAGACGGCACCTTAACGCAAAACGCGATATAAGAAATACCAGGGTAAAGGATATAATGACGAAATCTCCCACGGCAATAAAGAAAGAAAAGCTGGCCGCGGAAGCGTTTCAGATCCTTCGCTCAAAAAAGATAGACGAAATACCCGTAGTCGATGACAAAAAGAGGCCGATCGGCCTTCTGGATGTCCAGGATATACTGAAAGCCGGACTTGTCTAGTGGATATACAAGCGCGCGCCGCAAAAATAAAACTCCTTTTATTGGACGTTGACGGGGTACTGACGGACGGCAAGATCGTTTTGAGCACTTCCGGAGAAGAAACTAAGAACTTCGATGTGCAGGACGGCCTGGGAATTTTGTTCCTGAAGAAGGTGGGCCTGAAATGCGCCATTATAACGGCGAGACTCTCCAGGGTAGTCAAGATACGCGCCAGGCAGATCGGCATCGACAGAGTTTACGAAAATCATTACAAAATAGAATCGCTTGAAGGAATCAAAAGAAGATTTAAAGTGAGAGACGACGAGATCTGTTTCATGGGTGATGACTTCATAGATATCTCTATTCTGAAGAGAGCAGGACTCTCCGTTTCTGTTCCGAACGGGGTAGATGAGGCAAAGAGAGTAGCGCATTATATTACAAAGCGGAGAGGCGGCGAAGGGGCTGTCAGGGAAGTTTGCGAACTGATCCTAAAGGCGCAGGGCAAGTGGGTTGAAGCGACGAAAAGATACTTTGAATGACATGTTCGAGATAAAGGTTCGAGACGAATTCTGCGGCGCACATAACCTTAGAGGTTATAAAGGCAAATGCGAAGGCCTCCATGGGCATAATTGGAAGGTGGAGGTAAAGCTGCGAAAAAATACCCTTAATTCGCAGGGTATGGTGATGGATTTCAAGGAGCTGAAAGCTCTCCTTCGAGGCGTTCTCTCGGATTTAGACCACAAGCATTTGAATGAGCTGCGATACTTCAAAAAAATAAACCCCACCTCCGAAAACACAGCCCGTTTTATACACGAGGAGCTATCCAAGCGTATCAAGAAAAAAATAAAGGTATCCGTCTGGGAAACCGAGAATTCCTGTGCGAGCTTTGAGAAATAAAAGGCGTAAAGGGAAAGCCCTGGTCCTTCTCTCCGGGGGGATTGATTCGGCAACAGCCCTTTACATAGCCAGAGATAAGGGATTCCGGCCGCTTGCGCTCATATTCGACTACGGGCAGCGGCATAAAAAAGAGATTGATTTCGCGAAACGCGTAGCCCGAGCCGCGCGCTCTCCCTACAAGGTCATTAAGGTCTCGTTTCCCGGCCGGGGAAGTTCTCTTTTGGATAAAAATAAAAAGATTCCGGTTCTTGGGCCTTTTAAAAGAATAAAAAAG
>JAMXCZ010000095.1 GCA_024542975.1 Candidatus Omnitrophota bacterium
GAAGCAGGCTCTTATGCCTCGCTGTAAGGGCTTTTTTCGCGCCGTCGTCTATGATTATACTCCCTTTTACTTTCGAAGAATACGCAATCCATCTTTTTTTCGCTTTTTCCTTAACGGGCCTGGCCTTGAAATAGGTAAAAATACCTTTGCCTTCCAATACATTCGCTAAAACGTCTGCCTTCCCGCCGTTTGCGATAAAGCAATCGATGCCTGAATCAACGGCCGTCCGCGCGGCCTCTATTTTTGTTGCCATTCCCCCTTTTGTAAGCGGGGAGCATTTTTTTCCCGCAAGCTTTATTATGTCCTCAGTTATATCCCCGACAGTCCGCAAAACACTTCCGTCTTTTCCGTAAAAACCGTCTACATCGCTTAATACGATCAAGGCGCCTGCGCCTGTTAAATCGGCTACGAGGCTCGATAACCGGTCGTTGTCACCGCATTTTATCTCTTCGGTGGAAACGGTATCGTTTTCATTTACGATAGGAACTATTCGCCTGGAGAGAAGGGCATCGAACGTATATTTAATGTTCAGGTACCGGGCGCGCTGGTCAAAATCGTCCTGCGTGAGAAGTATCTGCCCGACAATGTAATTCCTTTTTTTGAAAGCGCTGCTGTAAAGATGCATAAGCTCACCCTGTCCCACCGAGGCGGTTGCCTGCAATTCGGAAAGGGAATTAGGAGTCCCTTTTAGCCCAAGCATGCCGATACCGGCTCCGATTGCGCCTGAACTTACGATTATGACCTTTATGCCTTTGTCGAGTAGGCAGGATACCTGAGAGGCAATATTATCGATAACGTCCCCGTCGATATTTCCGTCTTTTTTCGCCAGGACGCTTGTGCCGATCTTAACGACTATTCTTTTATACTTCATTTTTCCAGACCTCCCAAACCCGGACAAGAAGCGCTTTTATGCCTTCGCCGGTTTGTGCGGATATAGGGTATATCCTGACCTTTTGGCCTATTTTTTCTTCGAAAGATGCAAATTTTCTTTTTGAGCTCGAAATATCCATTTTGTTCACAGCAACTATCTGGGGCTTTTCTGCAAGGTGTTTTCCATAAAGCGCAAGTTCGTTGTTTATGGAAATGTAATCCTCGTAAGCGTCCCGCCCCTCGAAACCGGCAATATCGACCATGTGCAAAAGAATCTTTGTCCTTTCGATGTGGCGCAAAAACTCATCCCCCAGGCCTCTTCCCCGGTGTGCGCCCTCTATGAGCCCGGGCATATCCGCAAATGTAATGTCTTCTTCGCCACACCTCACCTTTCCCAGGATAGGCGCCTTTGTTGTAAACGTATAGTCAGCGACTTTCGATTTTGCGCGCGATATGCGGGAAATCAGGGTGGACTTACCGGCGTTCGGGTAACCGATAATACCTACATCGGCAATCAGCTTGAGCTCAAGGAGAAGCTCTTTTTCTTCACCTTTTGAGCCGGGGACGCCCTCTCCCCTTTTCGTGTTTCCTCTTCCACCTCTACCGTGCTGCGCAATAATTACTTCTTCGCCGTCATGCGTAAGGTCTCTCAGAATAAACCCTGTTTTGGCATCTTTGATAACGGTGCCGGGAGGGATCTTTATGTAAAAGGCTTCCCCGTTTTTCCCCCGTTTATCGTTGGAGCCTCCATGGATCCCACGCTTCGCTTTGAAATGTCTTTTGTATTGAAAATCAAGAAGTGTGTGAATGTTCTTATCGACCTTGAAAATGACATCGCCGCCGTCTCCACCATTTCCACCGGTTGGCTTGCCTTTCCTGACAGCCCTGTCACGGTAAAAACTGGTGCAACCGTCTCCGCCGTCTCCGGCCTTTACATGAATTCTGGCCTGGTCAATAAGCATTTCATTTAGGTAGGATGCTTACTACTTTTGATGAAGAAAAATTAACCGTACCGCTTATCTTGGCAAAAAGAGTGTCGTCCCTGCCCAGGCCCACGTTTAGGCCCGGCTTAAAAGGCGTTCCGCGTTGCCTCACCAGGATACTGCCTGCCGTAACAATCTGGCCGCCGTAGCGCTTAACACCAAGCCGCTGGGAATGGGAATCCCTGCCGTTTCTCGAGCTTCCTAATCCTTTTTTATGCGCCATTTATCCGCCTCAAACTTTATACTTTGATTTCCTTAACCTTAAGCCGGGTCAGGTCCTGCCTGTGCCCAACCTTCCACTTTTTACTCTTTCTCCGCTTATACTTAAATGCGATTACCTTTTTCCCGCGCGTATGAGATAAAATCTCGCACGTTACATAGGCGTCCTTTATAAAAGGCGTCCCTACATGGTAACTATTCTTCTCCCTGGCGAAAAGAACGTTTTTAAACTTAACAATACCGGCTTCCTTGCCACTGATCCTGTTGACAAGAACTTCCCCATTCTTCTCAAGCACAAGCTGCCGTCCGCTGGCCGCGACTATAGCATACATAGCAATATCTCCCCTCGTATATAAAACACATACTGTATCATAAGTTCACGATTTGTCAAGGCATTTCGTATACAAGGGGTTAGTATTTTTCCAGGACGAGGGAGTTTTCTTTGGCGTCCATTTTTACGTGGAAATTGCCCAGGAAGGTCATGCCGAGGAGCCCGTCTATGCCGGCCCCGGGCGGGGTTTCGGTTACGGCGGCTCGGATATTTTTGGCGCTGGAACTGCCTACCTGTATTGAATCCAGCGTAATAGGAATGGCTCTTGTGGAACTGCCGTCCGCTAAAATCGCTACGATTTTGCCTTTTTCGTCAAGGTCTTTAAGGCCGAGCCGGTTGGCAACGTCTCTCGATATAACTACCATGGATGCGCCTGTATCCGCCAGCATGGGCACGGTAAGCTTTTTATTCAATGTGACGTTTACAACACCGAATCTGTTATCCAGGAACTTGATCTTTATTCTGCCGCGCGCCTTTTTTGCGGCTTCAACCTCTTTTTCGTACCGCTCGAGACGGTATTTTTTGAGCACCTCGGCTCTCGCTTTTTCTTCTTCGCTCAAAAAGTGGCGAGACCCCTTTTTATTATCAAAAAGGGGTCTCGCCACATTTAAAAAATAAACCGAATAGATTTTGTTAATTTTTATAAATTCGCGAGAGTGCGAAAAGAAAAAAATAACCCCGGCCATGG
>JAMXCZ010000096.1 GCA_024542975.1 Candidatus Omnitrophota bacterium
TTTACTCTTACGTTGTAGGGCCCGACCTCTCTCGCCAACGCCTTCGTGAGGCCGATGATACCTGCTTTACTCGCTGAATAGTTGACCTGTCTGGGCATGCCTTTTATACCGGCTACGGAGGTTATGTTTATGATGTTGCCGCTTTTTTGCTTCATAAACGTAACGATAGACGCCCGGACGAGGTTAAACGCGCCGGAGAGGTTCGTAGATATTACGTCTTCCCAGTCCTGCTCTTCCATGAGCATAAGCGCCTTGTCTCTCAGTATGCCTGCGTTATTCACGATTATGTCGAGTCTGCCGAAGTGGCTCTTCACCCCCTCGACCATCATCTTTATGGCGCCGTAGTCTTTGACATCCTGCCTGAACGTGAGGGCCTTGCCGCCTTTTTCTTCTATTTCTTTCTTAAGCGCGAGCGCTTTTTCCTCGCTTTTCAGAAAATTGAAAGCAACGTTCGCCCCTTCTTCGGCAAGTTTCTTTACTATGGCCCTACCGATTCCACGGGAGCCTCCCGTAACAATGGCAACTCTACCCTGTAACAGCACTTTTGTTCTTCCTTTTAATAAATCCTATCTTCTCGCAATATTCAAAGAGGCGGATTAAATTTGCTTTGTCGAACGTCGGGAATTTGAAATTTTCTTTTTTGAGGCAGTTTAAGGTGTTTTCCATATCGAATTTCGTAAGATAGCTGAAATAAGGGAGATACGGCGCTATCATCCTCTCCTGCGCAAAGGAATACTCCATTACCATATTCAGCTCTTCGGGCCTCACAATATCGGGTTTTCTGAAGCCAAAGAAATCACAGGCTGTATCGAGGACTAATTCAAACGTCGGAGAATCAGGCGACACGATATGATAGGTCATATTTGGCTTATCGGAGCGGTTTGATATCAGGACCATCGCTCGCGCGGCGGTGTCAACGTTTATGACATTGGCCTTACTGTGGCCCTTTGCGGGTATTTTTTCGAATATTTCGAGCGCAAAAAAATGTAACGGCTGGTAAAACATCTTGAAACTCGTTGTTTTCCCGTCCGTATAACGGCCCAGCATTATGCTCGGCCTGAAAATATCTATGTGAAGCCCGTTTTTTCTGTATTCATGCGCAAGTTTTTCGGCTTCGAACTTGCTTTGTTCATAAGTGTTGTTAAAGCCCTGTTTAATGTCGAGGTGTTCTTCTTTAAAGAGGGCTTTTCCCGTACCTGCTACGTAAGCAGTGCTTATGTGGTTTACTTTTTTCAATCTGCCGTTCTGCTTGCACTGTATGGCAAAATCGAGAACATTTGCTGCGCCTCTTACGTTTATTTTCCTTGCCTTTGCGAGCGCCAGGCTTAAATCAGTCGTTGCTGCGGAATGGTAGATTATGTCGATCGTATCTACAAGATGCGCCGTGTCATGCCCATTGAGACCAAGACCTTTTTTTGTTATATCTCCCTTGTACGCATGGATCCGGTTCTTTTCTGCTTCGTTCAATTCGCCGCCGCGCGCACCGGATAGAGCTGAAATCAAACGGTCACGGCCCATAGAGGCCTGCTTGTCCCTTACGAGTATGTGCACAGCATCCCCTGATGAGGACAAAATCTCATTTACGATGAGAGAACCCAAAAATCCCGTAGCGCCTGTAACGAATATATTATTCATATGCGTTTGGCGCCAGGATGCCTATGCCGGTTATGGCTATCCGTTTTTCCACTGTGCCAGGCCCTTCTCCTTGTCTTCTATCCATTTGTCAACCGTGGACTTCTTGAACCGCCACTTTGAACCTACCTTGAAGCCGGGCACCTTACCCTCCTGGGCATGCTTGTAGATGGTCACCTTCTTCATGCGTAGATACTTGGCGAGTTCATCAATTGTCATGAGACTGGGTTTAGTCTGTGCGATCATATTCATGCCCTCCTACCGTCATTTACTATTTCTTAACACGGACTAATACGGCTTATTATACTGAAATAAGCAGTGATATAAAGTATACCTAACGAAGCGGGAATTTACAAGGACAGGTTAGAAAGCTGGGGTTAAACGAGGACCCGGTTGCAACCAATTCGAACTGCTTCCGAGGTCCTTGTTCATATCAAAATACTACCTGTTCAACCTATCCCATTATATCAAAAACTATCCAAAAAGATAAGCCAATTACGGCTATTGGGCATGTCTTATAAGCAAATAGCTAAAGCTTTAAAGATTGCTGTAAGAACTGCTAGAAAAGCGTGTAATTATAATAACTGTCATTCCCGCGAAAGCGGGAATCCATAAGAAGGAGGTCGCCATGTGGTTCTTTAGTATCTATCGTCAATTCTATCCCGCCACCAAATACGCTTGGCATCGGGTGCGCATTCTGTACGAAACTGAAAAGGCCATCCTTGTAGACAATGGCGTAAAAACCTGGATTCCTAAGTCATGGATAGGTGGTATAAGTGGAGGTGAGATTGCCGTTAAGATCGTATGTGTATGGTATGCTGTTTACAGATGTATACTGATTCAATTCGTTAGATATGTAAGTTATGGGCCCGTCGTCTATTACGGTGGTTCTGTTACCAAGGGCATCGTAGTTATAGGTAGTAGTTGTTAAATCAGGATATGCAACATTGGTTAGCTGATATATGTCGTCATATGTGTAGCTTTCGGTGCCGGTTGGGTCTTGTTTGGTGAGCCTATTTCCGACCTTGTCATAAGTATAGTTATAGGTATGTGGTGTTGGTTTATAGTTATTGGTAAGTTTGGTTAAGCGATTTATGGCATCATAAGCATAAACTGCTGAAGTTCCGTTAAGAAGAGATTTATTTGTCCTTCTTGATAATGAATCGTAAGAATAAGAGGCGGTGGTTTGTGAATAGAGGATGTATTTGGTTAGCCCGTTTTTTTCTTAAAAATTTTATTTCCTACAACAAAATATCCAACTGCCACAAAAATAAGAATAAGTATAAAGGCTATGTGGTTATTTTTTATGCCCGCAATAATAGATACAAAAATACCAATGACTCCAGATACAATACCCAATCCTACTTTATTCGCCTCACGCCTTGATAGCTTTGTTCCCTTAAACAAAACTACATAATTGTTTTTGTCTTTATTATCCATTTATATTCTTCAAAAA
>JAMXCZ010000097.1 GCA_024542975.1 Candidatus Omnitrophota bacterium
GAGACGGAAAGCCCCAGATCCACAGCGGGCTTAAAGCCTTCGTTAAAAAGGCCGGCGCTAAGATAAATCTGGCCGTCCGTCATGGATATAAGGTTGGTGGGGATAAAGGCAGCGATATCGCCGTGTAGCGTATCAGCGATAGGGAAAAACGTCATGGAACCCGCGCCCGCCACCGAAGAAAGCCTTCCCGCCCTCTCCATAAGTTGGGCATGCAAGTAAAAAATGTCACCCGGATAGGCCTCCCTGCCCGGCGGCCGCTCGAGAAGAAGCGAAAGCTCCCTGTAGGTCCAGGCATGCTTGGTTAAATCGTCAAACACCACAACTACGTCACGACCGGAATGCATGAAATATTCGCCCAGGGTAGCAGCAGCATAGGGGGCAAGGTATTGCTCGCCTATGGGCAAGGAGGCAATGCCCGATACAATGATCATGCGATCAATGACGTCTTTTTGTTTGAAAATACTTACTACCTTTTCGAACGACGCATAATCCCGGCCCACACAGCAGTATATGCAAATAACATTTTTGTCCTTCTGATTCACTATTGTATCCACAGCAATTGAGGTCTTACCTGTCATCCTGTCGCCAATAATGAGCTGCCTCTGGCCTTTGCCTACGGGAAACACCGCGTCAATAACCCTTATGCCCGTAGAAAGCATCTCACTTATCGGAATTCTGTCCATAACCTGCGGGGCATCCCTGAATATGTCAAAAGAAGCGTCCGCCCGAATATTGCCTTTCCCGTCTAACGGCTCACACAATGGGCTTACAACCCTGCCCAGAAATTTCTCGCCGACCGGTATTTTGAAAGTAACAGACTCCGAATAAACCTTGTCTCCTGCCCGTAGCTTGTCAGGATTCCCGAGAAGAAGCACGAGAACCTCCTTCTCGTTAAAACCCATTACGAAACCCTTCCCCCCATCCGCAACATTCACAAGCTGCCCAACCATGCAGTGAGAAAGCCCCTCTACCTTAATAATCGACTTACGTATCTCCCGTATCTCACCCAATTCTTTTATACTGACTAACCGTGTTTTCGGCATAATCCCCCTTGTCCCGCTTTGTAACCTGGTTAGAATCGCCAGGTTACAGGCTTAGTACTACGTTCCGAAGAGCTGGAAAAGTATTAAGAGCGCAATCACTGCGATCGCCTCGGCAAATATTAACGTTACTATCATCGCAAGTAGTATCTTGGGCGCCGAAGACGGGTTTCTCCCGAGAGCCTTGATCGAGGCAAACCCAATTGCCGCTATTACGGCAGACGGCCCCAGTATGGTCACGAACATTACGAGTATTATTATTAGGTTACGCATGCCATTATCTCTGCTCGAACTGCTTTAAGCGGTTTTCCAACGAGGCATCGATTACGAGGGCGCCCAGTTTTATGACTACCCCCGCCACGAGGCTCTTGTCCTCTTTATCGTCAAATTGTATTTTTCGTCCCATTTTGGAAAATATGGCCGAAGTAATCTGATTTTTCTCGGCCTTTGTAAGCGAATGGGCAGAAATTAATTCTCCTTTTTTTGTTTTCACGGTAAATTTTGATTTGTCTACCTTTTTTACCTCGCTTACTACTTCTCTCAGAAGTTCCTTATGCGCGATCTCTCTCATGTCCGATGAAAGAAAGTCTTTGCATATCTGGGTGGCCGCAATGGGTACCTTTTTTTGCATCTCGTTGGCTATTTCCTCGCGCATCTTCTCTTTGGAGTTAACCGCAACACTTACGATGCGGTCCGCCTCAGCTTTGGCCTTATCCGTCATCGTCCTACGCGCCTCTTCCATTTCCTTCTCTGTCCTCTCTTTAAGCGCGCGCGCGTCTTCTTCCGCCTTGGATATTTTCTCCTTGTAGGCGTTTTTCGCGGTATTTATCTTTTCGGTAAGCTCCCTTTCCTTTTGCGCATTTTCCTCCTTGAGAGCCCTGAGGCGCTTCGCCTCCCTGGCAGTCTCAGCGTAGAGAAGCTTTCGGAGCACCAACACAATAGCAAAAAACGTTATCACCTGAATTATTACCATTTGTAATAACATATTATTACTCCTCTACTATGGCTACTAATTGGTCTTTCATTACTTTTACTACGCCTGATTTTATGGGGATATTCCATTTCCAATCTATTATTATATGGCCTTCTTTTAACAAACTTATGATCGGCCTGTGGAATTCCAGGATTTCGAATTCGCCGGTGGCTCCGGGCAGGAAAACGCTTTTGGCTTTTCCTTCGAAGAGCATCCTGTCCCGGGTAAGTACTGTTGTATCTAACATAGTTTTGAAATTACTTCTTTCCTTCGGCTCTCTTGCGTTCTGCGGCTCTCTGCCGCTCCTTCCTTATTTGCGTATGCCACAACACAAAAAATACGCAGCTTATGACAGCGACGAATGCGATAATAGTAAAAATGACCTTCCAGGTTGTGGCTACTTCAGGCGCTTTTCCGCGGAATATTGTCCTGGCAATGATCGAGACGCCTTCGTAGCCGTGTTTTCTTTTTAGGTCCGGGCCGCCGCCTTTTTCCCTCTCGGCCTTTCTTATGGTAAGGGCAAGCGCGTCTCCCAGGCGGCTGGCCATTTTCTCCAGCTGCACCACGTCTTCTTTTACGGTATCGAAAATTTCCAGGTTTTCGCGGTAATAGGCTATGTGATCTGGGGGCGAAACCTTAAGATTCTGCGCCGTGTATATTTGATCCAGGTTAAAGAAAATCCTGTCTGCCAGCTGGCTTGCGTCGTAGTAATATTCGGAACCCTTCAGGATCTGGATAATATTTTTGGCGTGCGCTTCCTGCGCTTCGATTTCCACGTCCGGGACTCTCCAGATATCCTTGATTTTGACAATGTAGATTTTCTCCTCTCCGGGCCCGAGCGTTATATTCTCTTTATAAACATAAAAGCATTCTTTGTCGAAGTCATACGCCACATTCAGACCGTTTCTGTCGATAACGGACGCGGGCGTCACCTCCTGCGGC
>JAMXCZ010000098.1 GCA_024542975.1 Candidatus Omnitrophota bacterium
CCGCTGTATCAAAAAGGCGCTTAACCCGAGGTTACGATATTCTTTGAGTATCGCAAGGTCCGTTCCCCATGCGCCCGGGTAATACCTCTTCCCTACCTTGATAGTGGCGGGCATGATGCTAAGCTGTCCGAGTACTTTACCTTTATAAGTTGCAGTCCAACCGAAATTCTTCGTTTTTCCCGTCGCCGGGTTATTATCGTATTTCCACTTCCATAATTTCAGTATTTCATCCCGGACAGTAAACCGCGCTCTGTTGAATTCGTCCTTATACGCCTCTATGCTAAACGCAGCCAGTTTATCGCGATCGATATTTTCGGTTCTTTCTATCGAAAAGTCTTCCGTAAAGTGCGTCGTAAATTCTTCTATGTTCTTATTTACGCTTATCTTTTCCATGTCGAAACGACCCGTTGATATGCGGAATACCAGTCATAGGCGCCAATTAATACCTTTTGAAATTCTTCCATATGGTCCATCCAGGAAACCCTCAATCTCCGCAAGCGGAAAAGGTCTGTTTTTCTTGTATTGGCCCCCTGTACCCCGGTAAAAGCGCATAAAAAACCCTGCTTTTCGACCGCATCTCGGACTTGTTTGTTAAAAGCGCTATGCCAGCCGAAAGGATAGGCGAAAGTTTCTGCCTCCGAGCCTGTGGCGTCTTCCAGGACGTCTTTACCGCCTTTTATTTCCTCATCCAATTCGTCTTCCCGTAATCCTACAAGGTTCCTGTGAGAAAAAGAATGACACCCGAAGGTAAACACGCCGCTCTTCTTCATTTCTCGGATTTCGCGCCAGCTTAGATATTCTCCGAAAGCACCTTTCCCCTTACCGATAAAGCCCGCCGTAACAAACACGGTTGCTTTCAATCCGTATTTCTCGAGAGCGGGATAGGCGTTTTCATAGTTGTCTTTGTAGCCGTCGTCAAAGGTGATGCACACGGTTTTTTCGGAAATATTGCCGTCCACCGACACCAGAACTTCAAAAACCTCGCGAGCGCTTATAGTATTATAGCCGTTCTCTTTCAGGTACTCCATCTGCCTTTCAAAAAGTTCATGTGGGGTAGTCATCTCGCCCCATTCATTCGGCACCGGGCGGTCTGTTATATTGTGGTATGTCAGTACCCGGATAGAATTTTTGTCGGCGGCATATCTCGGGAATAAACTTGACACATCGCCGATATTGTTTTTTAGCCTTTTTTTAAAGGGTAAGTCGCGTTTTCTTCTATTCATCCGGGTTCACGCCGCGTTTTTTGAAAATCTTCTTTAAACTGCCTATGTCTTTAATCGATAGTATCTCATCCATGGTAAATTTCATTTTATAGGCTTTTTCTATTTCCGTAATTAAGAGTAGCCCCCTGAAAGAATCCCAACTCTTCACATTCATGGGAGATGTCTCATCGCGAATGCTTTTGGCCTTTATCCTTAAAACCTTTGATATCACTCTGGCGAATTTGCTCATTTCAAAATCGTCCTGACGTGGGAGAGTTTGCTGCCCGATTTTATTTTTCCACCTTTTTTATATAGTGTGAATTTTCCGGATTTTGCCGGGCCCCTGCCCGAGTGATCGCCGTAACGCTTCAAAAATCTGAAGGCTGGTTCATTTTTTTCCGTTTTCTTATAGAAAATAGTAAGCCTCTCGATATTTTTTCGCGCAGCTTCTCTGATAAGCGCCGAGATAACAGCATCCTCGATATTCCTGCCCAAAACGCGGCAACTCAAAAGAAACGTATCCACGAGCCACTCTTCGTGGCTTTTCTTGACAAATAACGCGCCGACTATGCCGTAATCTCCGTATTTATCCTTTACCTTAATGTGATAAATCGAATACCGCGTATCCCGCGTTATTCTTTCAATCTCTTTTTCGTCGTAACGTTTTGCCGAAAAATTGAACTGATTTGTCCTCATCGTAAGTTGCGATATTCTCGGAATGCTGAACCTGCCCGCCCTGCCTATCTCGACTGTTATGTCAAGCGCTTTTAAATATTCGGAAAGGTTCCGAAAGGTATCTTTGGACTTTTTGCGCTTTCTCTCGGTCGCATAGAGCCTTCCTCTTTTTTTATCTTCTCTCGTAATCTGCAAACTATCGAGTTCTTTTATTTCTCGAAGCATCCTCGCATGCCCGGAAGCCCCCTCCGGGAGCTCCGGACACAAAACTTGAGGAAGCATTGCCTTTACAATCTCGCGGTTTCTTTTGTCGTCATCGATAAAGACCATGCTATCGAGGCCGATGTTTATGTCTTTGGCTATATCTACGATATTTTTCGCTTTGTTCTCCCAGTTTATTTTGAGCGACGCAAAATGATGCTCTCTCAGGATCATGTGCGGGTGCTCCCTTAATACCTTCATGGCATCCGCCTCGTTATTGCTGCTGTTTATAGCCAATATAATTCCCCTGCGAAATAGGGCCAATATATGTTTCTGAAATTCCACATATGCGTTGCCCGGAGCCGTCGGCCCCAGTTTTATTCCGTGAAATCCGTCCTCGCCCACTATCCCACCCCATAGCGTATTATCCAGATCCAGCACAACACATTTCCTCATAAGTCCCGCAAGGGCCCTTATGTATCTCATATACTCTTCGCATAAATGCGGAATTATATCCGGAGAAATTTTCATATCCGCCAGGTAGCGCATTTTATCATTAACGATATTGTTCTTTCCGATGTTAGCAGCAAACGAATCGTAGTCAAATACAAAAATAGCCCGACACCTGTTTAACCTGGTTAT
>JAMXCZ010000011.1 GCA_024542975.1 Candidatus Omnitrophota bacterium
CGCGGGAGAGCTCTTCTAAGTGCCCTTTAATAAACTCAACCCGCTCCACGTCGTTATTCGTGCAGGTGCCGTTTTCCGTGATAAGAAGCGGCAGGCCGTATCTCGAACATTCCTTAAGCGCCCCGCCCAGGCCGCGCGGGTAGATTTCCCAGTCGAGGAAATTTCTTTTTCCCGCCGTCTTATGGTGCTTAAGGCTGCAGACGTCGCCAAAGATCTTAGGCGGGGCGAGCCCCGCGTAGTGGACAAAATCCCTCGTGTAGTAATTTATGCCGATGAAGTCGAGCGCCTTTTTCGCGGGGAGTTTAATGAGGGGTAGCCCCGGCGCAACGCACCAACCATCAATAACAGATTTTATGAAAAGGGTGTTGAAGTAGTAGTGGCGTATTTTTGTAGACAGCCCATCCAAAAACGAGGTTTCCCTGCATGGCGATAGCTGAAGGAAATGCTTCGCTATGCTTACATTAACTCTTCCCCAGTTCTTTTCTTTATATATCCGGTGGATCGCCTTATAAGCGAGGCAATGCGCTTTAAGAAAGCCTACAAATACCCTTGCTGCTTCCCCGAAAGATTTGCGGCCGGGGGGCCACGACCCTTCAATGAACCCTTTGAAGGTATAGACCACAGGCTCATTCAGGGTAATCCAATATTTAACGTCCCTGCCAAATTCCCCGACTATCTTTTCCACGTACCGGACGAAAAGGTATTCGCTCCCCCCGCCTGCCCATCCACCTTTCTTATAGAACCAGCGCGGTATCGTGAAATGATGCAGGGTCACGACAGGTTCGATTTCCAGCTTGCGCAGTTCGGCGATAACCTCTCTATAATGATTTATCGCCTCAGGGTCGAAAACCCCCTCCTCAGGCTCTATGCGGCTCCATTCGATTGAAAAACGGTGGGCGTTATGATTAAGTTGCCTGGCAAGTTTAAAATCTTCCCTGAAAAGATTATAGTGGTCGCACGCCCTGCCTGAGGGCTCTTTAACCCTTCCTTCCGCCTCCCATTGCCACCAGTCGTTATTCTCATTTCCGCCCTCCACCTGATGGCTGGAGGTCGCTGCTCCCCAAAGGAAATTTTTCGGAAAATGCATGTGGTTTTACCTATAGTTACAAAAAGTAAGCGCTATCGGAAAGTCTATTTTTCGCAGGTGCGTTATTACAAATTGGAGGTTATCTTTTTTTGGAGAAAATACCCTTATTTTCTCTCCCTCTATCTGGACCTGGACTTTGAGCCCCAGTTTTTTTATTATTCCGGTGATCTCCTTTGCTTTTTCGCGGGGTATTCCTGATACGAGATCTACCATCTGCTGAAAACAACCCCCCAAAACCTTCTCCGGTTCTTTAAATATCAGGAGCTTTATGGAAACCCCCCTCTTGGCAAGCCTGGTGGCAAAAATGTCTTTAAGGGCGCGCAATTTAAAATCATCGTCCCCTATCAGCGTTATCTTCTTTTCAGTGCGGTTATATTCTATCGATGCCTTGCTACCCTTAAAATCGTATCTCTGCAAAATCTCCTTCTTTGTCTGATTAACAGCGTTATCCACCTCCTGAAGGTCCGCTTCCGCGACAATATCGAACGATGAATTTTCTTTGGCCATCTTCTATCTCCTATTTTAGCCACATATCTAACCTGTTAGTTTAACCAGGTAGATATGTATTTTGTCCCCATTTTTTTATGTAGCTTTTTCATAATCACCTTCATTTACTACGCCCTCTTATATTTATCCCTTTTCTCCTCAATTTATCTGTTTGTTTTTTGGAGCATTCAAGACAGAAAAATTTAGGTTCAGAGCCGCGCTTGTCGTAAGCCGGGGCCAGGACCAGCCGCCAGAGGCTCGTGATCTTCCCGCAGCTATCGCACTTTCCATTCTCCTTGAAATGCCACATCTCGACCGCCTTGGAGGTAAAGATGAACCTGTCCACCCAGAAGAAAATGCTTCCGCCGATCAGATTGGCAATAACCGTAGCCCCCCAGCCCTGCGCCCAGGTGCCGGATCACGAGCCACAGTATGGGCGTGCTCAACTGCCATCTTATTAAATAGAGTATGAATCTTTTCATGATACCAAAATTATACCAGTAAATAGAACAAGCCTCAAGTTTTATCTTGAGGCTTGTATAACCGGCATATCCTGAGTGATTAGACAACGTCTTTATATACCTTACCTATATGTTAGCGCCTTTCGTTGAATATATCGGCCTTCTTCTCTGAGTCGGCTCTTTCTCCTGTAACGGCATAGTTTGGCGTGCAGCCAAATAGCTGAAAGTTGCGTTGCTGTACCCTGTTTCTTTCCACTACTTCATCAAGCACTTCCTTATATAATTGTTCGCCGTTAACGGCTGGTTTTGTTTCAGGGGATTTTGATGTGTCGATATCTGCAGCCCTGGCTAACGCTACAAGCGCAATTATTACTAATAGTGAAAAAACCGGGTAAAAAAATACCCTTATTTTTGAGGACTTCATTGTTTTCGTCTCCTACTAATATAACCTTATAATATAGCGATTATTTCACAAAAATGAGGACTTTTTTATATTAAAGACGTTGTTCAATAATGAATAGGCAACCTGGTTAATCCTGTCAGTTTGACTATTCAACCTTTGCGGCGTTCAGGCCCAACGCCGTTTTAATAATCAATTCCAGTGCACACATCTCGTACAGAGCCCATTTAGGTTAAGGATACAAAAGATAGCTAGGTTGCTATTGCCTTAACAGAATATTTCACTATACTTGATTTAGGGGGCGAGTACGCGAAGCTAAGCGGGTCTGAAGTATACATTGCTTTCCAGGGTATATCCCAATGATAACCGGGCCGCCGAAGTATGGTAGTCCGGGTGACATGTTAACAAAGGGGGGCACGATGAATAGAAAAGTGAAAACTCGACTGCTTTTATTTGCAACATTTCTTTTCTTTTTTATAAGTAATACACAAATAACATTTGCCCAGGGGGCTGATAACGAACACAGAACGTATCCTCAAATTTCACTTCCCGAATCAATGAGAGGTGAAAGAGCGATCCGCGCACTCGAAAAACATCTTCCCGAAATAGCCGCGTGGCATCACATGAGTGTGGATAAGTTAAAGGAGCATCTACGTAAAGACCTGACATTATGGGCCGACAAGAAGGGCCGTCTTTTCTTCCGCGATGAGCACGAACTTCCTCTTGAGACACCTTCCGGAATGGGTGAAACCGCAGCAGGCACACCGGTTTCTCTCGAAGATACTTTCTATCTGCATAGTAATCCTAAAGCTACCAGAATAATTTATCTTGATTTCAATGGTCACCTGATACCCGGAAATAGTGTTTGGGGTAATGGCTACAATGGCGGTCAGGATATAGTATGCCCTGCATGGGATATTGACGGTAATCCGCAAGTATTCAACGCCGCGGAACTTGAAAGGATACAATATATCTGGCAGCGTGTAGCTGAAGATTACACGGGATTTGACGTGGATGTAACTACGGAGGAATTATCTGAAACGTTCATTACCAGAAGTTCATCGAGTGACGAATACTACGGTATGCGTGTATTGATAAGCCCTATATCGAGCTATGTTGGAAATTATGGCGGATATGCGTATATAGGAATTTTTAACCGTACAGGCGATTATTATAAACCTGCGCTAGTATTTCCTGAAAAATTAGCAAACGGGGAAAAATATATCGCTGAATGTATTTCCCATGAAGTCGGTCATACGCTTGGACTTTATCATGACGGTAAAACCGACGGCACTACGTATTACAGCGGCCATGGCAGCGGTGAGATTGGGTGGGCCCCTATTATGGGTATAGGTTATTATAAAAACTTGGTTCAGTGGAGTAAAGGCGAGTACGCCCTGGCAAGCAACCAGGCGGATGATTTAGCAAGAATTCTGATTTTTGGCGGGTTTGATTATCTACAAGACGATCACGGCAATGATCTTTTATCTGCCACGTGGATTACGAACCAGGGGGGCTCCATATCAGGCGAAGGTATAATTGAGCAAAACACAGACGTAGATATTTTTGCTCTTATCGCCGGCCAGGGAGAAATGTCAATTAATATTATGCCGGATTTGCTTGCACCGAATCTTGATATCAAGGCGGCTATTTACGATCAAGACGGAGCATTAGTTACATCCGGTAACCCGCTTCTTGAACTTAAAGCCAATATTGCCGCAACAGTTGATGAGGGCGTCTATTATTTATCAATAGAAGGCACGGGAAATCAAAACGTTTCTGATTATGGGAGTTTAGGAAAATATACCATAACAGGTACAGTAGTTTCTTCAGGAAATCCGTTACCCCCTGTGGCGAGGAT
Source organism: Candidatus Omnitrophota bacterium (assembly GCA_024542975.1). Lineage (GTDB taxonomy): Bacteria > Omnitrophota > Gorgyraeia > JABMRN01 > RBG-13-46-9 > JAMXCZ01. The sequence continues at coordinate 4,296 of JAMXCZ010000011.1, forward strand.
AGAGGCATCGCCTATGTCAGGCAGAGCGCAGCTTTTGGTTCAATTTTCAGGAGAAGCATCGTATGATCCTGACGGAACAATTGTATCTTACCTGTGGGATTTTGCAGACGGGGCCTTTTCTAACGCTATCAATCCGTTGCACACTTTCAGCAATGTGCGCTCATACAGCGTAAGGCTTACTGTCACTGATAACGACGGTTCAAGCGATGCTTCGACAGTACACATTGATGTTCTTGCGCCTAATGTTATCCCTGTGGCTTCAATTCAAGCAACTCCAACACAAGGATACGCGCCTCTTACCGTCCAGTTTGACGGAAGTTCATCATATGACAACGATGGTTCCATCACGAATTACTCATGGGTCCTGGGAGACGACGCACAGAAAAACGGTGTTGCTATAAATCATACTTACGAGGCACCCGGCATTTATTCTGTGGAGTTAACCGTAACCGACAATGATAATGCGACCGCGAAAGATACAATCATTATAACAGTAACGGAGAATCCTAGCATAATTGCGGATCCGACAAATCTCTCCGGAAGCTCAAACGGAAACAATATAACGCTCGGTTGGCAGGATAAATCTCATAATGAAGAGGGCTTTACAATAGAGCGCGGCATAAAGAAAAAAGGTAACATTACTTATACGCCCATAGCTAACGTTGGAGTAGATGTAACAAGTTATCTTGACTCAGAACTTGCCAATGGTACCTACCGCTACAGGGTGCGTGCTTTTAATTTAACAACGGGATTCGAAAGCGGCTACTCAAATGAAACCCAGGCAAGCATAGGCAAGGGTGGTAGAGGTAATAAAGGAAAGAAGCCTCCGAAAAAATAGAACTTGGCCCCGCTCATCGGTTTGGCTATTCAGTCTTTACGGCGTTCCGACCCAACGCCGTTTTAACAATCAGTTCCAAAAAAACATATCGTATCTTTTTTTTATTGTGTCACCCTATTTTTTATTTTAGATGAACTAGATATAGTCTAAATAAATATGACACTGTCCTGTGTAAATCCGGACGCGTGTCCTGTGTGATTGGACAACGTCTTTATACTATAGGCTTAACGATTATCTTAATATAACTCCAGGCTACTGCACACATCTTATTATACCAAGGTACAGATTGTAGGGCAATAAAAACTTGGTTTTTTGTCAAAGTTAACCCTTTAACTTTATTTTTAGCACAAACAGTACCACCCCCGCGAAATCTCCCTCAAATCTTACCGCAAAATCCCATCCCCAAAAGACATAATATCTGATTTGGATGTGAGAAGCTAAACGAGCGCATACCAAGGCAGAATGCTCTCAGATGGTTTTTTGATGCGGGCAAAAAACCATCTGAGAGCATTCCGCCTTCTCCGCGGGGGCTTTTAAAAAAAAGGGCTCCGAGTGGGCCGGCATATTCAGATTTTTGATGCGGGCAAAAATCTGAATATGCCGCGTGAGTCCACTTTTAACAACGCCGCAACGAATACGCGGGCTCGAATAGTTATGTGACGCGAGCTACTAATAAGTGGGCTGGTATGATACGAACAGGCGCGCCGACCGAAAGAGCTCGAATAAGAGGCGCGCGACCACAGATTGGAATGTGTTCTCTATTTTTTTGCTTTAGCGTGTTAAATTTGCAGTCATGCCTAAGAGCCAGAAAAATATAGCAGGCAATAGCAGAATAAGTAAGAATATCGCAATAGCTATAATAATCTTTTTTGCAGTTGGTGTAGTTTTTTCTTGTATGTTTCTATGCGATTTAAAATAGACGATCATTGCAGATACATTTAGCACAATTGAAACTGGAGAAGTAATTAGCAATGATACGATTTTTATGTCGCTTAGCCAATGCGCAATGGATGCAATACCTATTAAGGATGTTGCGATTTTTTCTCGGGTTTTAAAACTCGAAAATATACCAAACCCTAAAAATATTAATCCCATTGCAAGGGAAAGAAACGGTTTTGGCAATGTTGTTGGTTCTAAATACAAATATCTGAAGAGGTCCCACACATTTAAAAGAATCAAAAACGCGCAGCCCCCCATTACAATGCCAAAAGGTACTCGATTAAATATACTCGTTGTACCTGTTGATTTCACTTACAAACCTCCTCTGTAGACTTCGAAGCTAGGTCTTGTGTCCATTGGATATTGAGAAACCCACGCTCCTTTATATGCATCTACTGCGGTTGTGATGCTTGCAGCAGCAACTAATAGTCCTGCAATAACATTCCACGGGGGAGGTGCAGCTGCAGCAGTTATCACTCCCGTACCGTATCCTCCCATGCTATCCATCGTCATTAATCCCCATTTTGCCCAAAACTGCTTACCGCTAAAATATTTACCCTGTGTATTTAATCCTATTTTTTCATGAAATTGCCCCAATAAACCTGATACTTTTTCTTGAAATATTGAACGAGGACTTAGGGCACTTCGTGAAACTTGTTCGTCGTATTTAAGTTGAGAAATGAGTCTGTGTTCATCCCCTGCCTTCGCAGCTGTATCTCTACCTTTTTGTGTTTGACCATCTGATACACTTTTCTTTGCTAAATTCTCTACTTTGCCATCGCTATCTGATGATGTCGATTTAGAAGTTGTTGCAGGAGGTTTGTCAACTAGAGCATTCCCCATAGCACTACCATATACAGCACCCAGAGCACCAGCAGCAAAATCTCCTAATCCTTCAGCGCCACCCGTAGCGCTGGCATAGGCAGCACCTCCTACGGCTGCAGCTGCCAAGAATGCACCACCTAAATTAGCAGCACTCGCAGCCTGGTATCCGGCTCCTAAAATTCCCCCAAATACTGCACCCCACATAGCACCTTTGAGGGCACCTGATAATCCACCACTTACAGCCCCCAGAATAGCTCCAGATACAGCGCCCCCTGCCATACCTCCAAGTATAGGCCCTGCAACAGAGCTTACTAGAATCGTAACAACAGCCCCAACCAACCCCGCTATAAAGCTCCACAGCGCACTCCACCAACCATAGCCGGTAGGGTCAATGTATTTTACTGGATTATTTCTTGCGTAAGCGTAGCGGTTAAAGTCCTGCGGATCATATGGACGTTGTATCGTAGGGTCTGCTGTGATAAACGAGCCCAATTCTGGCGAGTAATACCGCGCACCGTAATAAGAAAGAGCGGAAGATTCGTCCCATATTTTACCTGTAAAACGTTTGTCTGTCGAGTAGTTTCCGGTGTTTCTGGATACTGTGCCGTAGGGAGTATATTCTAAGATGTTTACCACGTCTCCATTGTCGTCAGTGATAACATTAGAGGAACCCAAGTGATCACCATGCGTGTAGAATTTTTCCTCGCTTATTAGAACTTTGTTTTCGAAGGTAGCTTCAATACTGCATATCCTGGTGCTGCCCATGAAGATGTGCTTGGTTTGCTTTGTAGCGTCTAGGCCTGGAGGACCTATAGCCTCAAACGAAGAACCGATGTAGAGGGTTGCCTCGTCTTCGGTTTGGCGCAGAACCCTTCCCCCGTCGCCATCGTAGGTGTAAGTAGTGGTAACTTCGGAGAGGGGTGGGTTCCATGTCTGGCCGCTTGCCACGTAAACCCAGTAGGACTTGCCGGCTTCAAGGGTTGTAGCATCCTCGTAGGATGTGCCGTTCCACGCCTTTAAACTTGTGTAGGTTACGCCAGCTAAGGCTTCGCTTGCTCCTATAGACGAACTCGTAGGCGCACAGATTAAATTCCAGCCGGTTTTCAGCGGGTAAGAGGGCTCGGAAAGCGGGAAAAAGCCGCTAAGCTCAAGCGTAGCAGCTTCTTTCATGTAAATGAGATAGCCTTCGCCGTATTCAAAGGTTGAAAACTGGTCAAACTTGGAATTTTTTACGAAGTGTTTCCAGATTCCCGCTTCCGCGGGAATGGCAGATGGCACGTAGCGTGAGACTTGCTCGTATTTACCATCAATTGAGGAGAGAATTGTTTCTATGCTGCCGCCCGCGTTCGGGATGTTGCCCGGCAAACTTATAAAGTTCCACCCGATCTGTAGGTCTATCGAAATATCAAAGCCTCCTCCGCCTTTTGGTGTGACTACTTTGGTTAGCCTGTTTTCGATGTCGTAGGTGTAGTCGGCGCTGCCATTGCGGGTCATGTTGCCGTTTGAGTCGTAGTCGATGGTATACGACTTTGTACCGCTAACGCTCGTGACAGCGTGGGGGCCGGCAATTCCGCCGTATGTCATCGTCATGCCACCCTTCTGGGTCATGTTGCCGATAGAGTCATAGGCGTAGTTTATCACTCCATAGCTTGCGCCATTAGCGTAGGTGAGGCGGTTTATATTGTCATATCCGAAGTTTTGGGTGTTTGTGTTAACGTAGTCCTGAATTGATGTAACATTTCCTATTGGATCAAAGTTGTAAGATAAATCTTGAATTGGCGTTGTGCCTTTAGCAGTTACGAGATTGTCCAAGCGGAAGTTATACGGGTCGTAATCGTAATCAGTAGAGGTGTCGTTGCCGTATTCGATGTGAGTTATCTGGCCGTTGGCGTTATAATCCACAGATTTGACATAATCCGTGCCAATGCCTGAAATTGTTTCAATGCCACCCTGCTTATTGTAGATATAGCTTACGGTGGTAGTATCGGGATAAATCACGCTTAAGAGGCGGTCCAGGGAGTCGTAGGTGCGCTCTATGGTATATGAGCTACCGTTTATGGTCTTTATCGTCTTTTCTTCACGGCCCAGAATATCATAGAAAAACTCCGTTATACCGGAGGAATCCGTTACGCTCGAGAGTCTACCTTTGCCATTCGTGTTTTGATCGTAAGTGTATGTAACGTCTGTGGATTTGTAAGTTAAACGGTTAATAGCGTCATACTGAAATGTGATTGTTTGACCCTTGGCGTCGGTTTGGGATGTGAGGTTTCCTACGCCGTCATAACTGTAAGACCAATTCCCCATATCGGGATCGTTCATGGAGATTTTTCGGCCAAGGGTGTCGTATTGGATTGTGGCTGCGTTGTTTTGGGCGTCTATTGTTTTTACCAGATTGCCCAAAGTGTCATACTCGTATCGGGTTATGCTACCGTTTGCTTCTACTATTTCTATTATTCTGCCGAGCGCGTCTTTTGTTTGTTTGGCGCGTTGGCCGTTTTCGTTTATTGATTTTGTGACGGTTAAGTCATAAATTACGTAGCTTGCTTTGTTGTCAGGCCTTACGGTTTTTACGAGGCGCCCCATGGCGTCGTATGTGTAGGACATGTACGGGGTGTTATTAACCGGCGGCGCATAAGCGTCTACGGTAGCCGGGACGGTTATGTAATACGGGAGATATTTTCTTATTACCTGGCCGCGGGAGTCGTATTCGACTTCGCCTGATACAATGTGAAGATCGCTCTCCTGGTTTTCCGCCTGTACACGGGAGAGAATCTGCCGGCCCAAGCCGTCGATGAAAGTGAAGCTTGAGATTGTTTCGTCAGCGGCTCCGGCGGCTCCTCGCGATGACACGGTGGTAGTGCTTATTCTTGTAGGGAAAACGTCCAGATCGTATTTATACGTAACCTCTGATATATCTCCCGGGCCTATTACGTTGTCCAGCCGTCCGAAACTGTCATATGTCGATGTCGTAACCTGGGCGTTGGGATCGGTGGAGGTTAGGATTTTGCCTGTCGCGTTGTCATATGTAAACTGCTGTGTATGAAGCAGGGTGTTTTTAACGGATGCGGGGAAGGTTTTTGTAACTTCATAGGTTGTAGTCGTAGTGTTAGCGCGAGCGTCCGTTACGGTTTCGACGTTGCCAGAGGCATCGTAAGTGAACGTTGTAGCGATATAGGTGTCTTGCGCTGCGTCTTTCAGCCACTTTTCTTCTTTAGTCAGATTGCCTTTGTCCGGAGCAGCCTGCAAGGCAAGATTGTCGTAATAATATCTTGATTCTGCGAGTTTCGTGACTCCATCCCCCTCATATAGCGTAGAAGTAGCCGGTTTACCGATTATCCATTTTGTTAACTCAGGATCTGCGTAGGTTATATTGGTTTGCTTTAAAATCGCAGCGTCGAAACCGTATTCCTTTATATTTATTACGTTTCCGTAGTCGTCATAGGTATATTCTACTTTGGTGGATTTGCTTCGCGACTGGTCTTGGGGGTCGTACACGGTACTCGTTTTGGAAGCGAGGTAGGGAAAGATGTAACCGGCGCTCACCTCGGGGGACTTGCTTTCGAAGCGAGGTTTGCCAAAGGCGCGCATTTCGCGATGTGAAGAAACAGCGGTATCCGTATCGTAAGACACCAAAGTAGAATACAATCTCATTTGCGTAACGCCTGACCAACCGGTAGTGTTGATAGTATCATCGCTAGCATATCCTCCGGTACCACAACTCGCAGAATCTATCGTACTCCAGGCACCATCATAATATAGCTGAATTTGCGCTGTTGCCGAAGAGGAACCGTCATAATGATACCCTCCTGTATCATATGCATATGCAACTCTGCTTATATCCATAGAGTCAAAGCTCAAGGTATTACTAAAATTTCTCGCAGTCCCGCTTGGCGCTGAATTATAGGAACTGGAAGTGCTAAAATTCCTATCAACAACATTTGCGCTACCGGAATACGACCGTCCGGCAACCGTGTCAGTTATATCCTCTTCGATTACGCCACCGGCAGATATGTTAATACTATCGGCCTCTATAACAATTGTTCCGTAAGTATCGTGATTACTTGTAGCCGTAGTTATTTTTCCGTTCGCTCCTATGTTGATATTCGCGGCGCTTATGGTAAACGTGCCTTGTTTAACCTGTATTGCGCCGTTCACTGTTACATCATCTCGTATATAGAAAGTAGACGTATCGTCGATTGTTAGCGTAACGCCGCTATTGACCGCCAAGGATGTATAGCTTCTTTCTCCTCTTAGGGTTTCATCGGCCGTTACTACAACATCGTTAAGGGCATTCCATGGGGATTTTTTTAACCAATTATACGCCGTTTCCGAATAAATCTTGTTATAGTTATCCTTTATAACTTCTTTTTGGGGCCGGCCTTTAAGAATAGCGTCCTGATAGAAATAGGTCTCTTTTACACTGCCTTCCGCGTCTATTACTTCGACGCGGCCAAAACCGCGGAATTCGCGCGTTTTCGGCTCGAAGAAACCGTTTTCGTAGAAGTAGCGAGTGGTATAGGCACGGCCAAGCCCGTCATCCTGCGTAACTTTCGAGACAACGCGCACCGAGAAAGGAAGGTCGGGCAAATCATCGGCACCGGTGTTGTCGTATATTACTGAATCCTTATATTCGATTGTTGTTCTCCCGCCTATGCCGTTGTCGATTCCGACAAGTAAATCCGGATAACGTGAATGGTGTAAGCTAATCATCCATTCACGCGTAGTTTTATCAAACGCGGCAACATCGAAAAGTCCGTCGCCGTTCATGTCGCCGGTTATTAATGTGCCATCGGTAGAGTCGGATATGCCTGTCGGATAGGTATAGGGTATATCGTTATTATTCGCGTCCTTATCCGGAATGAATGATGTCCCATTCGAAAGCGCATACTTAATAACCCACTGGCCGCTTTCTTTCTCGACGTAACCTACATCGGTAAGGCCGTCGGTATTGAAGTCACCAAGAATGGGATCTTTGTCTGTTCCACCAAAGTCCGAAAGCCAACGCGCGAGGCTACTGAAATTACCGCCAGTTGAATCTCCTCCCTGCGAAACCATGACATCCCATACTTTTGAAGAGTCTTTGTAGAAACAGAGATCGGTAAGGCCGTCGCCGTTGAAATCGCCTGCCATGGACGCAAAGTCCGATATGTTAATGTTGCTACCCCACGTCGATAAGGCAGCCGGTCTAAGATTATTTTTTGTGATACCTATGTTTACTTGCTCATTTTGTTTGACGTTTATCTGTCCTATGTCAGTAAGCCCGTCACCGTTAAAATCTCCGGTAAGTATGGTATATTCCCAATTACTATGCAACTCTATATTGTTGCTCTGGCGCCAACGCCCATTCTGAACATCGAAACCTACGCCATTTGAAATGGCGAGCTTGATGTACGATGCGTTAACCCCATCGGTACTGATAGGAACCCTTATGAAACCTATGTCTGTTTTTCCGCCACCGTCGAAATCGCCTGTTAAGGGGTAGAAATACTGATTACTTTTGCCGAAATTGCCATTTATCCAGTATTCAAAAGCGCCAAAAGTGCCGTTATTCGATAAAGCTATTTTCCATGTACCCAATGCCCTGTTATAATAGCCAAGGTCGGTGAGACCATCGCCGTTGAAATCGCCGGACAGGGGAAAATATTCACTTTCAGCGGATGCTTCCTCAACATTTATGATGAGGGAATCGGAATAACGCCATGTGTTATAACCATATGCGTTGGTTGGAATTTCGAAATTTTCCGTCCATCGAGCCAATCCTTTAGTTATTCTGAGTTCATCAATATAGCCGTGGAAAGACCTATTGTTATCCGCAGGATAATCTGCTCTCGCGCCAATAATTAATTGCTGTGGTAAGTCTACTATAGCTGTAGCGTTAACAATTTCTGTTTTCTTAACCCCATCAATATATACCCTCCAGGTTGTTCCTGATCTCGTAAGTGCAAGATGATACCAAGTTCCTACAACTGGAACAAAATTCGCTCCAATGTTTATACTACCAGCCTGTCCTACAACTTGAATAAATTCAAATGTATATACACCTCCAGATTCTTGTATATTCACTCTCCAATTATCGCTATCGTTAGGAGTAGCAGCACCTTGAAAAAGAATAGTTTTTTGAACGGTATTAACAGGCAAACTTGAAAGATTTATCCAGCAATCTATAGTAAAATCACCACTTCCAAAAAACCAAGCATTGCTATCCGGAAGTGATAAGTAATCTCCATCGCCATCAAGCGCCAATGAAGAAGTGCCGAATTTAATATTTGTCGTATCAAGATGGGCATCTCCGTATGCTGTTACCGCATGCGAGGCATTGGATTCATCAATAACGGTTTGACTCCCTTCCAAGCCATCAAAATGACCAAGAAACTTTGTATCCAAGTCGTCGTAGTAATTAGGCGGGGTAGTATTAGGGCCTTGCGGATCTACTTCTTCTAGAACTGCTTCAATGGTGTAGTTACCTCGTGTATTTATCGAAAGCGGCGGGTTGTCTGTCGAAAACGTGGGGCCCTGGAGAGTAATGCCATCGTAGCCGGGAATTATAACGCCGTCCTGTGTAAGGGTGAGCTTGAGTTCGTCTCCGTCCGGATCTTCGGCCATGACAGTGACGATGAATTCGTCACCCGGGGAAACATTGCTTTTATCCGAGGATATTGTTACGCTTGGCGGGCCGTTGACGTTTGCTACGGTAAGGTTAAAACTCACCTGGGAGGTCAAATCGCCGTCAGAAGCAGTAACCGTAAGTGCGTAATTGCCGTTATCGGTATAGGAAGTCTGCCAAGTTCCGTTAGAGTCGAACGGTGCGGGATATGAGATAGTGACATCGTCGCCGTCCGGATCGCTTGCCGAAACACTTAATGTTATAAGATCTCCTTCTTTCTTATCTGTTATATCCTCTATCGGCTCGATTACGGGAGGCCTGTTTACGTTTCTCACCTCTATGGTAAAGCTTTCGGAGTCAGTGAGGCTACTGTCTGAGACGGTAGCAGTCACGGTATAAGTACCTGCGTCATCGTACGTCGTCTGCCAAGTACCGTCATCTTTTAGCGGCGAGGTAAATGTTACGGTAAGCGCGTCGCCGTCCGGGTCAAAAGTAACGGGTGTAATACTAACAAGATCCACCTCATTGGCTGTAACGGTATCTATCGGATATATTATAGGCGGGTTGTTCGCCAAAGCATCTTTTACCACGAGCACGACATAATTGCTTTTCGTCCTGTTGCCATTCTCGTCGGTTGCGATGAATCTCGCTTTTTCCGAGCCGTAAAAAAGGGCGTCTTGTGAAAAACTCACCTCATGGGTGTTTGTATCAATGTCGGCTATAATACTTGATGTACCTTCAACTGTGTAGGTAAGAGCGGAATTGTCCGAGCTCGAAAAATAATTGTCGAGGTCAAAGACGTTTGCGTTTGATTCGCCTTTATTCCACATAACGCGCATGTCTCCGTTAGGCAACGGCCCGGTAAACACGGGCGGATTTGACGCGATAGTATTTATGTAACCGAGAGAAACCTTGTATGCGTTGCCCACCATATCCCCTACGGCAGGCTCTCCGATGCTCGCATACGGAATTACAGCCCCTTGCGCAGATGTTTCGCTCCCCGATGATATAGCGCTCTCGTTTATCCTATAATTCTCGCTCTCCATCGCATGGACTTCGGGCAGAGGTGTCGTGAGCAAGAGATGCGCGAGGATAAGAAGCGTAACCCCGCATCGTTTTGCTAGTTTGTACCTATGTCCGTATACTAAGTCTTTCATTTTTACTTTATTGGCTGCAATTTAAAAATAATATTTTCTGCAGGTATTATGTAAGCCCAAAATCTCTCATACAAAAGGGGTTTTCTATTGAATAATTTATGGAGAAAGTATCTCCTATAAGTTCTATGAAATGTTATTTTTCGCTCTATTATCCTAAACTTTTTAGTTGTGGTCATCCATTTCGTAATTCCATTTTCGATATACCCATCAAGAGCAAAATAACCAAATCTTAATTTGTGTTCGGGATTATTCGCAAATAAAGACGTATAATGTGGAACCTCAATATAAATCTCCCCATCTTTTGCACAAATTCTATAGAGTTCGCTCATTATGTGAGCAATATCGTTTAGATGTTCAAGAACATGATGGCAAACAATTTCTCTAAATTGGTCATCCACAAAAGGCCATGGAATTCTATCTAAATCGTGCACTACGTCCGGGTGATGTTTCGCGTCAATGTCCAGCGTAACACTGTCAGAATCTTTTTTTCCTGCTGAGCCTAGAATTAATTTATTTTTTTTCATGTGTTTATCTCTTTAATATATCAAAGAGGTTGTTCAACTACACATAGTCATTAGGATCACTTTTTCTTTTGAGCAATAATATAATACTGTTGGGTTAAGAATTCTGTTAATCTATTAAAAAGTAAAAGATTTAGAATTCTAAGCCCGCGAGCCGAAACCATATTTCTCCTGATGCCTTCTATTTCAAATCTTGCTTCTTGAAACATTTCTTTAATATTGTCCAAACAGAAAAATCTTAGATGTGTTTTATCTAAAATTCCCTGGGCTGTATAATCCCAGCGTCCTCGAAGCAATTTCATCAACACCTTGTAATGACTTATATTTGGTACACTAGATATGAAAAAGCCATCTTCTTTTAGGAAATATCTAAGATGCTCTAATGTCTTCCAGGGGTTGACAAGATGTTCTAAGACGTCGCCTGCAATGATACAATCGAAATAATTCTCCTTGAAAGGCAGCTTGATTTCTTCTATATCACCCAAAATGACGCGATCCAGGTTTTTTGTTGCTACGTTATATTTATCTTCATCCTTTTCCACACCAATAATCTCTATTTCATTATTTAGTTGCTTTAACTGTTTTCCAAAAAGGCCTTTTTCGCAGCCAACATCCAAGATTTTTTTAGCATCTTTAGGAACTAGACTTAAAAAGTCTGGCCTTACATAACCATACTGTTTTCTTTTCACAACAAAGCCTTTCTGTAATTCATTATGACTTCATAATAAACGCTAACGCATAATAAGTTGGTATATGGTTTACGGTATTAGTAGAGCCATTGTTACCGGCGCCATAAACCCCCTGTATCTTTATGGCAAGTGTTCGTCCATCCGTTCCGTTTGTTCCAGAAGTAGCAAAGCTCTGCCTATCAACGCTATGACCGTGGTTTGTGTTACCGCCGGTTAGTTTTAGGCTACCTTCAATATTTGTTTTTGCAGAGGTCCCTTCATCTTGGCTTGCAGCAATTATAAACTTGTCTCTTAAATCCGGGGTACCGTTATTTCCATCACAAAGAACCCAGCCCACCGGGATAGAGGCAATGCTGCCTGACCACATAATTATTCCACCACTTGGTACGCCTTCTATCTCTACCGTTAAACTATCTGCACTAACGGCATGTTCGGCTTTCTCTGCCTTATACGCATATCCAACAGAAGCAAGACGGGTACGCGGGGACATTTCGCTGTCGGTACCTATTTGGACGGATATCCAGTAATCTTCATCAAAGGGTAGGTTTAGTGGTGTTACGCTTCCTAATAGGATACTGAATATACCATTTATTATGGTGAGATTTTGATAGGTTTCGGTCCATTTCCGATATGGATCATTTGGAGCAGCCGGATCACCTGCTGTCGCATGGTTATAGATTCTGACGATGAGATTGTAGGTGCCGTTTAAAGGCGCGCCGTTTGCGTCTGTAGCTCTGCCCTGGAAGTTTATAACGTGCGGTATAGTCGCGTAAGAGGCCGCTGCCAGGCTCACGGCGATAGCGAGCGCAAATAGTAGTGTTTTTATTTTCATGGGCTTATTTCCTTTTTTTAATCGATTTTTTGGTACGTAAACACTTTTGGTGGCAAATGTTTGGTATTTAAATTGCCTGGTTCGCCGTCGTATAGGGTTATGTTCGTAAGTAGCGAACGTTGGGTATCGTCGCTTTGGGTATAATCAAGCACATACATCCATTTAAGTCCATTATCGACATTTATGCGGACCTTGTCCAATAGCCACTTCGTGGCTATTTCCCAGCCGCTTCGATTATTGTATATAATGTCGGTCCTTCCGGTTTCATCGTAAATAAATTCTACGGCTTTATCCGCAGACAGGCCTTGAGAGGTATTACCTGTATAGTTCACTTTATCGAGATAGACTTGAGATGTATCCTTCACATAGGTAAAGGCAACGGTATTACCATGCAGGTCTTCTACGCTATCCAGAAACCATGCGAAAATCCTGCTGCTGTCGCCCGGGTCTACTATTCTCGAGGTTGATACACCGCCGAAAGTATATTTTGTACCGTTTTTGTCGCGGACGGTCCAGGTTGAGCCATCGTAGGTATATTTCATGAAGACAGTTTCGATTTTTTGGCGATATTCGCCCTGTTGGCCGGTCAGGGGAATCAGTTCGCCGCTTGAACCGCTGGAGGAGAAAACAAATGTATCCAGCGCATTATCATAGGTCGGCGTACCTCTCTTTGTGGAGCGTTGGATGCTTGAGGTGGTAAGTCCCCATCCTACGCCACAGATACCGTTCTGGTTGTTCGACGAGTAGGAAAGCGCAAGTTGCGGCTGCATGTTCTTTCGGCCCGGTGGAACTGCGATGGGCACGCTTACGGTCGCTGCACCTGTTGCGAGGTCTGTCTGGAAGGACTCGCTTAATAGCGGGGATAAGAGTTGCGCCTTGCCGACTGAGCCGGCTTCTATCGCTCCTGCACCCATGCTGAGAACGGCCATCTCGTCCTCGCTTGCGGCATCAAACGCTTCGTTCTCGCTTGCGGCATCAAGCTCTTCGAAGCCATCGGAGTCCGCGTAATCGACTGATTCGATGTCTGCTATTTCTCCTGTGTCAGCATCCGCGCACAACGCGACGTGAAGCGGGACAAGCGATAGCGCGAAAGTAATTATTAGTGTTGTTAGTAGCAATTTCGCCGGTTTCATGACTGACCTTTCCGGTTTCATGGTGTCTTTACTGCGGAACTTCTACGGTGGTACGGAAAACGTAGATTTCGGCCGGGGCCGCTTGAACAGTCTCTAAGCTATCCCTAACCTCTACCTTCACTACGTTTAATCCTATATCTCTTTCTTCCAATTCATAACTAATAAAAGTTACCGTACTCCAAGTGTTCCATCCCCGTTGGCCGGCGCCTTCCAGTTTAAACCTGTAATTGAGTATGTCGCCGGAATTACCGTCGGTGGCTGAAGCTGTAACTTCCAACGTAACGCCCTGATTTATGCCGGGGCCGCCATTCAACGTTATTGGGCCTACTACCGGTTTTTTATTGACCGTCACCATTATGTCCACCTCTGCCGGATTAATGGCGAAAGCGGACGCGTGCGCGAGGAGGAGCGCCGTTATTATGAGTGTTAGGATTTTCATTTTTACTCAGCAATTGTAATTAGGAGTTTGCTTTTGAGGCCGAAGATGACGCTGCCGGTCGTGGTGTGGGACCATATATAAGCCTGATAAGCTTTTCCACTGTGTTCTTCGTCATAAGGAATTTCTATTACTACATCGGTTGAGACTTTATCATTTGCGGGAATCGTGAATTCACTTTCCTCTATAGTTATCCAATCCGTATCAGGTATGGGCTCGTATCCCTCCAAAAGGTCTCTTTCTTCGGGTTTAATTACTTCAATCCTGATACCGAGCGCAACGTCGCTTGTGTTTTTAAGGACAAAAGGGGTGTTGTTATCGTTGGCCAGGCTGTAGGTCCGGCCTATACCTATATTGTCAACATTTATAATGCCTAATGCCGTGCGCAGGCCGGCGCCGTACGCCGCTTGACTGAAAAAAATAAGAGCGCATAAAAAGACTGATAAGCTTTTTTTGAACATTAAATTCTCCTCCTGATTATAGCTACCTGCAGGGCAGGGTTAACTGCCCTACAGGCGAAACTATAATTTACTCAGCTGAAATCGACAGTCCAACTATCTGTTCGGTTGTCTTTTCGGTTATTTTCGGCGTTCCCAGCTTGACCCACAGATTCTTCGCATTAGCTGTGCCGTAATCAAGCGACTCTGTGATACCGCTTGCTTTCTTCCAGTTAGCGTCAGCAAGCGCCGGTTTGGTTGTGCCCGTAGTGAATTGGAAACCTATGGTGTAAATTTCCACTCCGCGCGTAGCCCCTTCCGTCCAACCGGTCGGGTTGGTCACCGATATCTTAACTGTCTCGGTGGCGCCGCTTCCATCGTTTTCCACTCCGATGTAGCCTGACGACACAATCTCCGTATCAACGCTCAAGTTGCCAAATGCAACGACAGCAGTCGTTAGCTTTAAGCTAAGCTCCTTGTTAATCGTTACGGTAACCTGAGCTGTTTCCGGAGTACCTGCAAACACCGGCAGAATGCCGGAGAAAACCAGCGTCAGTGCTGCTATGAGCGATATAAGCTTTTTCATGATTCACCTCCTTTTTTTTATTTTGCAATTTTTGCTGTTACTTCGATATATATGTAATGCTCTTCGTGTTTGGCGCCGCCTGTGGTATCAGCTTCGGGCGCTTCGAACTTGAGCCATAATTTTCTATGTTCGGCCGGCATCACGTTTATGCCATTTTTGCCTGATTCGGAACAAGCAAATTTTATGTCAGACGATTTTGCCGATTCTCCGGAAACAACATCTTCGTTTCCGTTCTCGTTAAAAGCAACACTTTGCGAGTCTCTATCGGTAAAAACTGCGCTCATTACAAATGTATTTTTTCCATTGTTACCGGGTTCGGTAACGGCTTGCCACGTTCCGGATGAATCGTAAACGCGAATACCGTAGTCAGTTTTTACATTTCCGGCGTTTTCCACGATCATTTCGGCGATCCGCATGCCGCCTGCTTCTACCAAGCCCAGCCCCCATGTTACCGGATTTAAGATAAGTGATATGTTTTCGTCACGCATGATTAACCCCGCCTGCAGCACGTAGTTCATGCTTCCGGCCTTGCCGCCAAGAAAATTGCCTATCGCTACACGGTCCATGGAATAATAGTAGGAGCCGGCTTTACCGCCGGATACGACAATTCTTGCGCCGGTAAGGGTGTAGTTTGAACTTACATGAGGTTGGGTGAACGCAGTAACGGGAATGATTAGTATCGCAACAATTATAAGAAGTAGCTTTTTCGTGGGCATAACTAACCTTCTGATTGTCTTTTTACTCCACCATTTTGATCGCGTACGGCACGGAGGTAAGCTTAAACCGCGGATACATCTCGCCATCCGAACCGACTTCTACGCCGAGCCAATACCCTATATCGAACGCAAGGTTTCCAAAAGACGTATCGTTCCCAAGCTCCACATCGAGCAGGCCGTTTTCAATAAGGACGTTATAGTGCTCCTCTTGCCATAAAGGAATCCCGCCTTCCACAACATCATACAGCCGGAAAGCCAGGTTGAAATCCCCATCTAAAAGCGCGCCGCCTACAGTGTTATCCCTCAGAATCCCCTGGAATCTCAAAACCTTCGGAATGTCCGATGGTAGTGGCGGCAACAGCCGGCTCACTGTCCAGGTTCCTTTCTGTGTCCACGGTGTTATAGCCTTCGGGTCTCTTGCTCTGAGCTCAATTGGATGGGCTTCTCCGAGCATTGTATCTTTAAAAGTGATGGCCCATTCCATTGTTAAGGTATAAGGATCGGTTTGACCAGGTGGCGGGCCCGACTTGGCACAATCTAATATGATGTAATCATTTTCAAATGTATCCGATGGAGCCGGGGAACCGGGCGCAACGCCGTCTCCCCATCCATCCTTCCAGAAAAACAGCATATTGAGGCTACGTACAAATTTGACTTCAAATGTTTCCCTTCCTCCTATGCGTAACTGAACATATTTAAGCGTATTCCATCCATCAAGGTCGGTATAGGTAGTGGTAAATATCACCTTTTCGTCCGGTAGGGATGTTCCGTTTACCGGCATTATAGTGCCTATTTGCGGCGGCGAATTCGCGGCAAACGCATTAATAGCAATAAAACAAAACAATATCGTCAATAATATCTTTCGTCCTACAAACATAAAGCACCTCCCGAAATACAAGCGCCCTTACCTGTATATAACAGGCAAGGGCGCTTGTTAACCGTCTCCCCCGCAATCACTCAAATAGTGTGTCGCCTGGTCAGACATAATCCTCGTCTTTCTCTTTTTCCCAAGCTTTTCGTTGTTTATTGTAACAAAATAAACTCCGCATGTCAATAAAAACATGTCAATAAAAATTTGATGTTTTTTCAATCGGAGAGCATCAATACTAATATAATCCTTTTTCTCCCGGAAAAATTCAAAAAGGCGCGTAAAAGAAATGTAACATCGGCATCGGCCGGAATGGGCATGTATTCTTGAGCAATAAATATCAC
The DNA here is from genome assembly GCA_024542975.1 of Candidatus Omnitrophota bacterium. Taxonomy (GTDB): domain Bacteria; phylum Omnitrophota; class Gorgyraeia; order JABMRN01; family RBG-13-46-9; genus JAMXCZ01. The sequence goes on from JAMXCZ010000011.1 coordinate 21,221, forward strand.
TTAGCGTACTGCTTCAAGCTTGTGTATACGCTTTTCGTGATTTTCTGTTACAGTATCGAGTTTCCTCTCAAGCTCTTCATGTCCGGATTCTAGTCTTTTCTGGCCGGATTCTAATCTCTTCTGGCCGGATTGCAGCTCTTTTACGTCTTTCCTATTTTCCATGGCAACTTCTTCAATCCTGCCAAAACGCTGATCTATTTTTTTGAATTCTTCGTCATGTTCTTCTAATTTTCCTATAACAGAACCATGCTGTTCGGCAACAGTTTTGACCTGTTTTTCCATGTGCTCCATTAAGACTTTATTGTGCCGCTTGATTTCTTCCAGAATCTTATCTTTTTTGGCGGGTTTTTTCTTCGACATAGGCTTAGTTTCCTTTCTTAGGTTGGCACCCAATATAATACTCCTCTTTCTTAAAAAATCAATTTATTTCTTGTATTACTCAATGCACCTCCTATGCAGTTTTTATCCTTCATATGTATAGACACAGAAAACTGCATTTTGCTGCATTATTTTTTAAAAAAGTTTGGTCGGTTTGGATTCTGGAAGGACCGGGCTAGAGTTAAAAAACGTAGCCGGGGTTTAAACCCCGGCTACGTTTCGTTGAGGCTACTTCGCACGCGAACTATTAGTCATGCTAGGCCTTAAGCTTACCCTTTTCGTGAGAAAGCAAAAAAGCGCTTACGACCACGGGATCGAACTGGGTGCCTGAAACTTTCCTGATTCGATCCAGCGCAATATCAGACGACTCCCGCTTCCGGTAAGGCCTGTCCGTCGTGATAGCATCGTAGGCATCGCAAACTGAAATTATCCTCGCTATGAGGGGTATGTTACCCCCCTTCAGGCCCTCAGGATAGCCTTTTCCGTCATAGTGTTCCTGGTGATACCTGATCTCGCTTGCGACATTGCGAAGCTCCTTGATAGGAGAAATTATAGTCGCCCCGATCACCGGGTGCTCTTTTACCTTTTCGTACTCTTTAGCCGTCAAGGCTGATTCCTTATTCAATATGGCGTCCGGAATACCGATCTTCCCCACATCATGCAGGAGCGCGGATATGTGAAGCGTTTCTCTAAAATTGCGGTAGGCCCTGGCTTCCGGTATGTCTTTGAGCTCATCAGCCACGGCGAGGCAATATCGCGTCACCCTTTCCGTATGGCCGTGCGTGTATGGGTCTCTCGCGTCAATCGCAGTCGCAAGCGCAATCGCCGTATGAACAAAGACACGGTGCTCCCTGTAATAAAGGTCCTTTATCTCCTCGATCCTCTCTTCAAGGCTTTCGATGAGCTGAGCATTCGCAATAGCCATCGCAGCGTCATTTGCAAGCGTCATAAAGAACCCCATCTCCTGGCGCGTAAATTCCGCGCCGGTGAGCTTATCCCCCAAAACAAGAATACCTATAAGGCTCTTTTTGTAATACAGGGGCATGCACGCATTTGCCTTGAGGAGATCCATCTGCCGCATGGCAAGCTCTATTAGGTCCGCAAGGTCTTTGTGCTTTGATATGTTGTCTTTGTTTTTCAAAAGCGCTGCCGTTTCTTTGTAGATAAGCGCCCCGTTTTCGGAAATTATATAATTTTTTCTTTCGTTAAACATTTTTACGAGCGGATTCTCGAACGTCATTCTTATGAAGCCTATGGGTATTTTTATGCCGTGTTCGCCTTTTGAATCAATCAGGATGAAGGCGTTTTTTTGCTCTTTATAGAGTAGGATTGCTGTGTGCGTAAGCTTGAGTTGTTCGTCGATGACGTTTACTATCATCTTTATGAGGCGCTCGGGCTTTCTGAAACGGATCATAAGGCGCGAGGCGTTCTCAAGAAATACCTGGTAATCTTTTTCGGCTTTGGGGAATTTCTTTAGCTTTTCCGGGTCAATGGGAATAAGCGCCCCGTCTTCCTCGGTCAGCTTATCCAGCATCCACTTCGGGATTTTAAACCAATCGTTCAGCCAGCCATGCCCGAAACCGTCGTCTTTAGGCACTTTTCACCCCCTTCGTAAATGACATAACCGCAAACTCCAGATTTTCCAGAACAAGCGGTTTTGAGATGTATTTGCAGGCGCCAAGCTTGTCGGCTGCATCCATTGTCCTCTGATCATCGGCTGCCGTTACCATCATTACGTTGACGCACTTATCCACAGCCCTTATTCTTTTCAACGTCTCTATGCCATCTATCCCCTTCATCTTGATATCCAAAAGTATGAGGCCGGGCTTTTGCTTCTTCACTACCCTGAGCGCCTCGGTACCACTCAGAGCCATAAGAACCTCAAATCCCCTTTCCTCAAAAAACCCTTTCACAAAATCGCACACGTCAGCTTCGTCATCAACGATAAGTATCTTCTTCATGCGCTCCTCCCATGTTGTGCGTTATGCTACTTTCCCGAATACGCTGCGTTTATCACGTCCTCCAGTTTTTTTAGCGACTCGACCGGCTTGTCGAGATACGCGTAGGCGCCGGCATTAAGCAGGCGCGCTTTTGTCTTTCCCGCGTCATCGAAAGCAGTTATGAATATCACTTTCGCCTTCGGCTGCCTGGACTTAAGCAATCCCAGGATCTCATCCCCGCTTATTCCCGGCATCTTAAGGTCAAGTATTACTACATCCGGTTTATTATTGCTGATCAACTCAATGCCATGAACAGCCTTTGACGTAGTAGTTATTTCATAACCGCGCAATCTGAAATAATCCTCCAGCATGCTGATAAAATCAGCCTCATCATCAATCGCCACAATTCTGGGTTTTTTACCTGCCATAAATTACCTCGTCTTTCAGGCTTTCGCCTTTACGGCTGCCGGAAACTCCAAAAGGAATGTAGTGCCTTCGCCGACCTTACTTTTTACCGATATTTTCCCGCCATTCCGCTCTACCACCTGCCGTACGATAAAAAGCCCGAGCCCCGTGCCTTTGCCCGGTTCTTTTGTGGTGTAGAACGGGTTAAAAATCTGCTCGATCTTATCTTCAGGGATACCGTGCCCGGTATCCTCTATCTCCACGAACACTTTACCATCCACCCTCTTGGCTCGAATGGTCAGTTTGCCTCTTTCGGTTATGGCCTGGGCAGAGTTACGAATCAAATTGAAAAATATTTGCTGGATCTGTTTTTTATCAGCCCTAATAGAAGGAACGTCTTCCCCTATGTCTTGTACTATGTCTATTTTATTGAGCCTCATCTGATAACTAACAAGCGCGAGAACCTCCGCGATTTCATGCTTTATATTGACATCCTCGGAAACCACATCCTTTGACGGCTTCGAGAAGCTTGAAAGCCGCTTGGTGATTCCGGTGGCCCTGTCGGTCTCGTGGATGACTTTCCCCATGATAACTTGCGCTTTCTCGATAAGCTCTTCAGATGTTTTGTCTTTATACAGCCCGTCCTTCATATTAAGAAGAAACGCCTCGCAATGCCCCCGCGCTATTCCGAGAGGGTTGCAGATCTCATGGTTTATACCCGCCGAGAGCGTTCCGATAACCGCCATCTTATCCTTCTGCGCCGCTTCCGCCTGGGTTTCGCCAAGCTCTACGAACATCTGCGCATTTGATATAGCGATAGCAAGGGTTCTCGCAAGCGGAAGCAGTATGTCCATGTCGTCCTGGGTGTAATCCTCATCGGATTTTTTCTTGCCTAGCGTAAGTATACCCGGCATCTCACCCTGAATCGTTATAAGCGGTATGGCAAGATCAAATTTAAGCCTTTCCATATCTTCTTTGATTCTTTCGGGCGTTTTGGTACCCTTCTCAAGCAACTTCGTAGAGAGGCTGGTCTTCGTCTTCGACAGAAATGAAACCAAGGTATTTTCTGGCGTCATGATGATATTTTTTTCCTTTATGCCCTGCGAAGCAACAAGGCGGTAGTCCCCTTTGTTTTCGTCAAAGAGAAGTATGCCACAGCTATCGAGCTTTATGATCTGCGAGAGCTTATCAACAGTCGTCTTAACAAGCTTGTTCAAATCCAAAACCGTCAACACCTCACTGGTAAACGTCTTCAAAAGCTCCTTGTAGTCGTATTTCTTTTGGAAGAGAAATTTATCGGTTACGTTGGCAAGGAAATCTTTTATCCGCTGCATCGCAAATATAATGAATATGCCACTTATAGTCAAACCCGCCAATCTAACCACAAATCCCGCCCGCCCGACGAGATATTCCTGAATAATCAAAGTCGGCAGAACGATAATCGCAAAAGTCGAAGCCAGCAACCCCGCAAAAACAAGGGTTCTCTTTATTATGACTTCAATGTCCATCAATTGATGGCGAACAATGGCGTAAGCCACGATACCAATATAGACGCTGACTAATATATTAAGAAATGGCGGTACAGAAATACCATACCATAAAAAGTAGTTAGTTGCCCCACCCGACCATCCGATTATTGTCCCAATCAATACATATCTTAATCTATTTTTCTCTACCCCTATCGAATTATTATAGGATTTTAAAATTAGATAAGCGCCGTAAACAGCTATGAAACCCCAAGTGGGCAGGAAAATATTAAATATAATTCCCGGTATAGGCCAAAATTTGAATGAGAGACGCGGGGTTAGGCCTGTAACAAAATCTGGCGTCAGGTTGGCTAGTAAAGCTATGAAGCTAAAACCATATATTAGCCGTATCAGGCGTCTTTTAACTACATTTAAGTTTAATAACGTTACTATATGGTGCAAATAAAAACATGGGATGAAAATAGCGCCAGCCATAAAACCGCGGGAGCAAAATAAAGCAACTCCTTCGACATCAGTAACGAGCCATGCAAAATAAAAGCTACTCCATACTGCGATACTTAGGCAAAATAAAGCATACGTAATATGTTTTATATTTGATCTATTCTTGGATAAAACGAAAAGGCCCAATATTATGCTTGTGAACGCATTAATCAAGCCGGATAAAGGATAGTAAATATTACTTGAATTCATCCGATAAGCTTTCGTTATTTGAATTGCGCGTATTTGTTGCTATTATGTACTGCATAATTCCTTGCTGTTCATATCGTATGTGCAAATCATCATTTTTAAATCCTGCGTTTAGAAAAAGTTTTTTAAATTCGTCGCCACTGCGATAAATGAGATTCCAATCACCCGCCCATTCCATATAGTGAACGGATGGATTGCTGTATTTGTCTCTAACATTTGCAACAACAAGTATGCCATTGATCTTTAACAAGATTTTCAAATTTTCGATTAACCTTGCTGCGATTCTATTATTCAGATAATCAAATAGTCCCGTTGTATAAACAATATCGTACTTTTTTTTTATTCTCAAGGTTATCTGTTTTGTAGCGGATAGACGAAGCGCATTTTCTTTTATAAAATTAATATTCGAGTATTTCTTTAATGAATTTTTGGCATATTCCAGCGCGCGTTCATCATTATCATAACAATCAAATGTTATATTCTTATTGGGCAAACTATTTTGCGACAATAGCTCCAGTATTTCTCTGCAAGACCCACATGCTAAATTCATAATGCGTATACTTTTTTTGGGTTTTTTACTGATAAACTTATATAGAATTTTTTTAAAATCGTTCTTTCTATTTCTTACACCTACGCAGATTGCCGACATTTGATAATAGTTGTCGAACAATCTATTAAATCCAGTAGTTTGAGGATCATTTCGATAAATCTCATCGATTATTTTGTAATCGCCGGCATATCCAAGCGGCTTTTTAATACTCCATTCACTATAATCTCTCCTCATAAACAGTTTTCGGATTTTATTTATAAAAAGTTTTTTTAGTTTATAAACCTTTTCTATGTTTCCTTTGGATAGATTTATTTTTTCATATATCATTATATCTCTGAAAATGTTGTCGACTTCGGTATTAAATTCGTATTGAAATCTTCCCCACTCCTCGGGGTATCTATTTAAATATTTTTCAACTTCTTGGGCACGTTTTTTGTAGAGCTGGATTTTTGTGAGAAGCGAAGTCTCTGCTGTGCTTAACCCCAGTGATAGATTTATTTGTTTCATTTCATCCATATCTAACCCTTTTACATCGCTAAGCCGCCGTCAATTGTTATCACTTGTCCCGTTATATATTTTGCGTCGTCCGAGGCAACAAAAGCAGCGACCTTAGCCACTTCCTCGGCCCTGCCAAACCTATTCAGGGGAATTCGTTTCAATATTTCGGTCTTTTGCGCTTCCTTGAATCCCTGAACCATATCTGTGTCTATGTATCCGGGGGCTATTGCGTTTAC
>JAMXCZ010000099.1 GCA_024542975.1 Candidatus Omnitrophota bacterium
GAAATGTATAGAGTTTCCTTATTTTGGTTTTCTCCTGTCAGAGTTAGCTGAGGCCGGAATTCGCTGCACCCCGGAGGCATACCCTTACCGGGGCATGCAGGCAGGATGTAACGCGGTGTCGAAAGTATTACAATTAGTTTTTTTTCGGGATGGAGGCGGAGAAGGCGCTGCCGGTCAGGCCGTCGAGGCCTGCGGTCAACTCCTGAACGCGGAGGTTGCGTTTTAATTCGGCCTTGAGGCCTTTTGGGGATGTTAGTGAATTTTCGATTTGAAGCCTGCGTCTTTCGAAATAAATGCGTGTTACCTCATCAACTATATCGTCTCTCAGCTGCACCATGAGCTTGCTTCTTGTATCTATCGAAGTTTGCGACTCGTTCCATATCAGGTCCGACAGATCCCAGGTAAAATCTAAATCCCACCCTGTTGTTATGTCCTCCGGCCCAACTATAATTGAGGTATTTTTTGGATTTGTAGAAAGGCTATAGGTATCGCTGTTCGACTCGTCTATCCCAAATTTAACCGTAGGTAAAATTGCTTTTAATTTAGCGCCCCTTCTCCATTTTCTTATTTTATCAGGGTGCACTTCGGCATACTCCACTGCCATTGCTTGAACTTCATTTATAGTAGGCTCCTCGGAAAATTGCCGGAGCACCTCCGACGCATTCAAATTATTCCTGCGCTTGTCACCTAAATCCGCAAGGTTTGCCTTATAGACTTTTTTATCGCAAAGCGCCCAGACATCATTGCCTCGCCGATTTATCGCCAGCCTCCTAACGCGAGTGGAGCTCATTCCCGCATACATCGCAACCCACGCGTCTTGAGGTTCTCTATAAGCAAACACACCGCTTTCGCTCGCAGCTAAAAGGCCCGGGCTTTTTTTGAGAGGCAGGATATGCTCTACCTTCCTATCCATAAGCCCCGGCGCGTTAAACGCCTTCCATGAGAGCCCCGCCGCATCCGAAACGAACACACCTTTATCCGTCGAGAGATACACGGTTTGCCCTTTTAAGGTTACGTGGTTTAACGAAGTGAATTCTTCGTCTTCCGGATTGTCTTCTGCATCATTTGCATCCTCCGGGTTCTCCGAAACCGAATAGGAATTAAAAACCTTCCTGTAATTTTCCATGTTTTTTGTAATTCTATAAAGCGCATTGCCGCAGATCGCAAAGAGATAGAGTTCCCCCATACTGATAGAGCTTACTCTCAGATTTCCCGGCAGACCTTGCGATTTTTGCCACGACTCTCCCCCATCTTCAGTCCAGAACATTCCCTTTAATGTGCCTAAATAAATTATTTTTTCATTCTTCTTGTCGCGGACAACGTCCAGGACATGATTTTCATTGCCTAAGCCGCTAAACAAATGATCCCAGTTTGCTCCAAAGTCACGCGATTTATACAACCCATTTTTTGTTGCAATAAAAATAACGCCGCCTTCATAGAGAGTGATGTGGTTTACGCCCTTGGACTCTCCTCTACATGTAAAAATCCGCTTCCATTCGCCTTTCTCGCCAAGTCTCCTGTATAAGCCACCGGTTGCCCCCAGGTAAACAGTAGCATTTTCCTCCGGGCAAGCCGCAATGGTATAAAACTCCTTGTCGCTCAAGCCCCCCGTAACATCCTGCCACACCGCGCCATAAGAATGTCCGGCCGCAAGAATAGCAACCAACATGAATATAAGGGTAAGCAATCTACGCATAATAGCTATTTTACATACTAAAATATAGTTGTCAACTGTTTTTTGACTATTTGTCAATATAGGAAGGATCGGAATCCGAAATTGAGCACCTGCAGGATCAGGTTCGTTAGGATGGCCGAGGCAACGTCGTCCAGCATTATCCCTGCACCTCCGGGAAGTTTTTCCAGGCGCTTTATGGGGTGGATTTTGAAAATGTCGAAAAAGCGGAACAGGAAAAAGCCTATTATTAGCAGTTTTACGTTGAAGGGGATAAAAAGATACACCAGGAGCATCGAAGAGAATTCGTCTATTACAACCTCGGAAGGGTCCTTTTCGGATGAATGCCGGACAAAAGCGGAAGCAGACCAGAAACCCAATATAAGCGAGAGCGCCGTCAAGGTAAAATAAAGCGGCGCGTTATTTCGCACCAAAAGATACGCGCCCAAGCCCGCAAGGCTCGCAACCGTGCCTGACGCAAACGGAACATAGCCGATAAAACATACTGTGGCAATAAGTTTACTTAACTTTTGCATTTTTAAAAAACTTTCTGTTTTTTACAAGGTACGCGACACCGCTTACAAGCGTAAGGAACGCAGTCAAGGCCATAAGGTAAAAAATGGCATTCCTATATAATACTTCCAGCCCCTCATTCCAAAACCCGAACACGCTGGCGCCCGATTCCTTGAAAATAATAAATATCAATATTGCGTAGATCGAAAGCATTTGTGAGACGGTCTTGTGCTTTCCGCCCATCCCCGCCGCAAGCACCTCACCCCTCGCAAGCGCAATCAGGCGAAGGCCCGTAATTATAAATTCGCGGGAAACTATGATGACTACAAGCCATGCGGGAATCAATTTCATTTCGACAAAAGCGAGAAATGCAGCCAAGACCAATATCTTATCGGCTACCGGATCCATGAACTTGCCAAAATCAGAGATCTCACCGCGCTTCTTGGCGATAAACCCATCCAGAAAGTCTGTGAGGCTCGCCGCGATAAATACCACAAAGGCCAGTACCTTAAAGGTGATGCCGCGGGAAA
>JAMXCZ010000100.1 GCA_024542975.1 Candidatus Omnitrophota bacterium
GTTAACACAAAATTATGGCTTCAATCCAGGGTATGTAATCAGAACCCATATCAAACTAAGCACAATGAGTATGGTAATTAAAACTACTATAACTCGTTTCCTTGAACGCAAGGAACTATAATCAAGCTCTCTTACGAACTGCGCCAACACATCTTTGCGTTCCCTACGCGCACCTTCAGGCAGAGGTGGTACGTGAGTGAAAAGTCGTCCCAAAGTGGTATTCAGTCGCATACGCACATTTACCGCCCAAGCTGATGCTTCTAAAAGAACACTCGTATCCCTTTTACGTATCTTGGCAAAACCCATAATTATACCCGGCAATAAAATAAAAGCTGCTAGCCCCACCAACGCCCCCAGGACATGAACCGCTTTGACCTGAGAAAGGGCCTTGGTAATGTAGGCAAAGGCTGATCCAAGAGCCGCAATAGCTATACCTCCCCCCAACAAGAGATCACGCGTCATGCCTGATGCATTAGGAGCAGCCGTAGTTGTTTCTAACTTAGTTTGGCGGGATTTACTGAATTTATCTATTTGTTTCTTGATGAAACCGGTAAATTGCTTAAAAGGCGCCTTCACTGACTCCCAAATGCTTATAGGGTTTTCCACGATATCTACTACCTGCGCATCCCACTCTCTACCATCTATAGTAAAAAAGATACCGCGCTTGCCAACACGCAATCCACCTGCATCACCAGAGGTCACTGCAGCCACAATCTCAAATTTAATATCTTTGTCCTGGCGACCAGTAATTTCCAAATACAAAAGATACATACAACTCTCTTCTGCTATCTTTTTGTGGGCAGGCCTGTCCTGAATTTTCATTGTAAAAGTCATTTCCCTTCCATCAATTACTAATCTGCCCATTTCAAAAAGGGAGCGGCGCTTAGGGCTGTAAAGATTGGCGAAACTTACAAAATTGTTTGCCAACTCCATTAACCATCTTTGGTAAAGGACTAACTTCTCCAAATTATGGAGCTGGTTCAAATCATCAGCCACAGCTAAGTCTTTGGCAATGAGTTCGCTTGTCCTTTGTCTGTATGTCCCGTTAAGATAGGTACGCAGCAAATCTTGACTCAGTTTTTCTACCTTTATACCCTGCCTGCCTTCTAACCACGCCCGGTATGGAGCAAAGATAGCTTTTATCTTATCCCACTGTTTTTCAGTAAGTTGTTTGATTGACCCCATAAGAAGTTGTTTGGCTGAGCCTCTAAGGGCGCGCTTTAGCACCTTTTCCCTAAGCTCAACTAGGCGGTCAAGATATAAGGGATTGAGTGTTGCCTCAAAGTCCAAGACGCCTTTTGGGCTAGGTAAAGCTAAGGGAGCATTCTTAAGCCGCTCTTCCATTATTGACTTATTCGTAAAATCGATTTCTTCAAGCTCCTTCTGGCGAAGCTGCATCTGATCTGCTGAGCGCTGATCAAACCTGACCATTGCACACTGCGTAAAATATTGCTCAATCTTCTCTTCTAAATTAACCACTAACTCATAGGCTTGCGGTGTTTCAGTCCCCCAAGGCATAACCTCTGTAGTATCATTACCTTTGGGAATTTCGCCTTTTGTTTTCCAGACAAGAAAGTTTTTAGCTTCATCAAAGAATATCTTAAGCCGCTCTTCGTTAATCCCTGGCTTACCGCTGGCATCCAAAGCAGGACCAATAGTCTCTATAACAGAGGTGATGAATTGAGCTAAATCTGGATCAGCCGCTGCTTGCGGAGGAATAATACCATCACCGTTATTCGCGCTACTGGCCATAATGTTTTGCACATCTCGGACCTGAGCCAGACTAATCTCCTGTGCATCTGGTGAATTAAGATTGGTTAAGATTAACTTTGCGGCTGTTTGTAATTTTTGACCTTCAGGATGACTGATATCAATATCGCTTAAGTTTAGCACATCAGTACCAACGGACAAACGGCTCCTATGTTTAAGGAATCGAAACAGCCAAGTCTGTGCCGCCTTGAGCTCATCAGTCCTGATACGACCATTCTGGTCCGTATCTACATAAGAAAGAAATGCGCTATCGCAGTTGAGGCTGTTAATGGGGATACTGGTCGCTGCCCAGTGCGCATCGTCAAGAACTTGAATTTTTTCCAAATCCCGGGCATCTTGAATTCTCAGTTGGTAGCTCCCACCGTAATTCTTAAATATCAATTGTGACATAATAATCCATCCTAAATGAGCATATGAGTGTAAACTAACCCCGCCCTTTCTGCTTCGTAGTCTCTCTTTGTAAGTAGAAAGGGCGGAGCAAATCTCTTGAGTCAGTCTTATTTAAGACTTTTCAGATATCGGTAGTAATCACTGTCGGTGCTCAAGATTATGGTAGAATTCTCATCAATTGTCTTGCGGTATGTCTCTAATGTCTTCATGAATGCATAAAATGCCGGATCCTTATTATAGGCATCGGCATAAATTTTGGTTGTCTGGGCATCGGTCTTTCCTCTGATGCCCTGGGCCTTGCGGTAGGCCTCGGAAGTAATCTGTTTTAATTCCTTGCCCATCTGGCCTTCAATCTCTGCCTGCTTTCCCTGACCTTCAGAGCGATACTGCTCAGCGGCCCGTTTCCTTTCGGCAATCATCCGCTCATAGACCTTCCTGCGCACCGCTTCCACATAATTGATCCGCTTGATGCG
>JAMXCZ010000101.1 GCA_024542975.1 Candidatus Omnitrophota bacterium
ATATACATAATCCAAAACCCGAAAATCAACCAAGGCCAATTTTAATTGGCTGAAGTGTTACCAAAAGCTGAATAAAGCCATCTTTACCCCGAACAGAGAAAAAGAAGTTTACAGGAAAGTCTCGGATAAGAACAAAGGGCCGCTTTCCGGAAAATCGATAAAGGCCATTTACAGAGAAATTATGTCCGGCTCACTCGCCTTAAGCAGGCAACTCGGCATAGCTTACCTCGGACCAGAGACGACATTCACGCATATCGCGGCACTCTGTAGATTCGGGGCCTCACCTGACTACCTTAAGTGTGAAAGCATAACAGATGTCTTTACCGAAGTCGAGAGGGGCAGGGCCGACTATGGCGTTGTTCCTATCGAAAATTCAACGGAAGGCGCCGTAAACCATACGCTTGATATGTTCATAGATTCCGGACTTAAGATTTATTCGGAAATCTATTTGCCTATAGAGCACAACCTCTTAAGCAAACTCGATAAACTATCTTCGATAAAAAAAGTTTATTCTCATGAACAGGTCTTTGCGCAATGCCGCATATGGCTTGAGAAAAAACTGCCCAATGCAAAACTGGTGTCGTGTTCAAGCACGGCCCAGGCAGCTTATTATTGCAATCGGGGCAAGGGAGTCGCTGCTATTGCGAGTAAACTGGCGGCTAAAAAGTATGGGCTGAAAATATTGGCCCGTTCCATCCAGGATTCGGCGCATAATGTTACGCGTTTTTTATTCATAGCAAATGAGGAGGCAGAGCCAAGTAAAAATGATAAGACCTCCATCGTTTATTCTCTCAAGGATAAGGTAGGCGTCTTACATGACGCGCTCGTTCCCTTGAAAAAAAACAAGATAAACCTTACCAAGATAGAGTCCAGGCCTTCGCAACTCAAGGCGTGGGAATACTACTTCTTCGTGGATCTGGAGGGTCACTACAAGAACGCAAGAGTTAAAAAAGCCCTTTCGGAGCTTGAAAAGAGCTGTACCTATATGAAGGTGCTCGGCTCGTATCCGGTAGGAAAATAAAGAAACCGAAAAAAACCTCAGTTGCCGGAAAACCGCAAGTTCATAAAGACCTTAAAGGAAATAATAAAATGATCATCATATTAAGGCCGGATGCGACAAAGAAAGAGATCAAGCACGTCGTAGACAGAATAAAAAAGATGGGGCTCAAGCCCTGGATTTCAAAGGGCGTCGAAAGAAGCATCATCGGCGTGATAGGCACGGAAGATGCCATACGCCTCGAACCCCTGGAAGCTTTTCCGGGCGTTGAAAAAGTGCTGCCTATCCTTAAGCCTTACAAGCTTGTATCACGCGATTTCAGAAAAGAAAGCACCGTAATAGACCTGGGTAGCGGCGTCAAGATAGGAGGCGAGGAGATCGTGGTAATGGCCGGGCCCTGCTCCGTGGAAAAGGAGGAACTCCTTATCGATATCGCCAGAAAAGTAAAAGCCGCCGGTGCCAAGGTTCTTCGTGGCGGGGCGTTTAAGCCCCGGACAAGCCCTTACAGCTTCCAGGGCCTGGGAAAAGAGGGGTTAAAATATTTAAAGGCGGCAAAAGATGAAACAGGGCTTTTAATCGTTACGGAACTTGTGGACCTCCGGGACCTTGACCTTGTGGAGAAATATGCCGACATTATCCAGATAGGCACCAGGAATATGCAGAATTTCGGCCTGCTGAAAGAAGTCGGGCGATCAAAAAAGCCGGTTCTTCTTAAGCGTGGCATGTCAAATACGATCAAAGAATTTCTCATGTCGGCCGAATACATACTTTCCGAAGGAAACTTTAATGTTATGCTCTGTGAGCGGGGCATAAGGACCTTTGAGGATGCGACCAGGTTTACGCTGGACATAAGCGCGGTGCCGATCACGAAGAACTTGAGCCACCTTCCCTGCCTTGTTGACCCGTCACATGCTACGGGAAAGTGGGACCTGGTGGCTCCGTGTGCTAAGGCGGCCGTTGCAGCGGGCTCGGACGGGCTTATCATAGAGGTGCATCCGAATCCGGAAGAGGCGATTTCCGACGGTGCGCAATCATTATACCCGGAAAGATTCGCCGAACTCATGCGGGATTTGCGAAAGGTCGCGGAGGCGGTGGGACGAGGGATACCGCAGGCGTAAGCCTGCGGAGGTATTCAGAAACGATATGTTTAACAAAATAACTATAGTTGGCGTCGGTCTGATAGGTGGTTCTATTGGGCTGGCTTGCAAAAAGAGACGACTGGCGAAAAAAGTCATCGGCGTATGCAGAAGAGAGTCTTCCAGGCGCAAGGCTCTCAAATTTAAGGCCGTAGACAAGGCTACCCTCAATCTAGAGGAAGCGGTAACAGGGGCGGATCTCGTTATTATTGCCTCACCCGTCGGAAAAATTGTGGAACTGGCCGCTAATTTCGTGTGTTTCTTGGAAAAAGG
>JAMXCZ010000102.1 GCA_024542975.1 Candidatus Omnitrophota bacterium
CAAGGGTGATTTTTCCGCTTTTATATTTCCTTAAAACGACATATTCTTTATCGTCTACCCTAACCTCCCTTTTGACAACGCCTTCATATTGTTCTATCGCGATAGTGCCATCATCGTGTTCCACTACTCCAAATAGCATCCTGAAGTCTTCGGGAGTAAAAGGCCTTTTGTGCGGCCCTGCCCAAAGCGTTATTCTATCTGTGTGTTTTTCATATTCGGCTTTAAAGAGTCCGTAGTACTCTATTAATACAGGCTCAAGGGGTCCCTTTACCTGGCCTAAAGAAACGAATAAAAAGTCCATAAGGTCAGCCCAGTTTCCTGTCCAGCAGTATGACCTGAAAGCAAGGACATACTCGCCTGCTTCAAGCAGCTCTTCATATGGCTGGCGCTTGTTTGTTAGAATTGTTATGTAAGGCCGCTCTTCTCCTTCTTTGAACTTGGGCATTATGATTAAGTAGGAAAGGCCTTTTTCTTTCATTAGGGATGCGAGGCCTTTTGAGTGAAAACCCCCTGTTATAAGGGCTGCGATCTTTTCTTTGTTCTGGCGCATGGCTTTTATTGTATTTTGGACCATGGCGTTATTACGGGATTGGGCTATGTTGTAGAAGCTAATTGCTTCCTCCATGTTGCCAAAGATAATGCCTAAATCGTAGGGGCCTTCTACGGGAAGCTTGTACTTCTGATAGCTTGTCCTTATGAAGTCGCCGAGCAGGGTTCTGTCGAAGTATTTCTTCTTTGTTATGATGAAATCGTAATCGGCATTTGTAAGGGAGGCCTTGAAGAGCTTCTTAAGAGTGCGTGTCATCTTGGTGAGGTTATAAAGAGTTCTTTCTTCTTCGTCTCGGAAGATCTTCTCCCTTATGTAGTCTTCGAGCTCTTCTACTTCTTTGAATAGCTTGAGCATGTCGATATCTTCGTATATGGTTATGTAGTTTGTGAAGTTTATGAGGTTGGGGTATGGTGTGGGGTCTGTTTTCGAGTCCTCCGCTAATCTTATGAGGTAGTTATGGAAACCTCCTTGTGAGATTTTCTCTTGTTTGAATGCTAAGCTTTCCAATACAAGCTTTTCAAGTTCCCTTTTGGGAATGGTTTTTGAGAGTTCGTCTATGAGGAACTTTCTTTCCTGGTTTGCAAGCCTGAAGTTTATTGTCTTTTCAAGCTCTATTGTCTTAAGGAGCTTTGTGAGGTTCTCGAATATTACTAATTCTATGTTATTCTTTCTTGCGAGTTTGGATATAAAGTCCCAGTGCTCTGTGAAAGCAAGCTTCCCCTCCCGGTGTAGAACTGTGTTATTGTTGAGTTTCTTTAAGCTTTCTGAGTATATCTTATCTTCCAATTTTTTTAAGGTGTTTAATACGCTATCCGTGTTCTTAATGGATTCGAGCTTCTTTCCCATTACGTCTTTGAAGGCTTCCAGATTCTGGTTGTAGAGTTCTGAATTTTCAACTCCATAGAGTTTTATGGGCTTCTCTGATACTATGGAGAAGAACTCTCCTGCAGACATCTTGCCTTTACGCATGAGGTATTCAGCTGTTTCTTTACGTATCTTGGGGTCAGGGAAGGTTCTAAGGAGGGATATGTCTATGGGGCCTTCTGCGCCTTCTAACGCTATCAGGTCTAAATCATAGTTGATGCTGAGGTTCTGGAGCAACTTTACTATTGAATACTGCGCTGTCAGGGATGTATGGGCATCCTGGATGTTTATGATGGATTCGTCATTCCCGCGAAAGCGGGAATCCATACCTTGGATCCCTGCTTTCGCAGGGATGACAGAGGCGTCATACGCTTCGCTTACTTCTCCTGCGTCGTAGGGGATGTTTATGCCGTCTATTGTGGGCTTACCGGTGAGGTTAAGAGGCGCCTTTGCATTCTGCCATATTGGGGTTCCGCCCTGCGCCCATGTTATATCATATAATATGAAGGCAAATATTAAAGTCCATGCTATTGTTTTACAAAGGCGTGTCTTGTGGAAACTAGAAAGTTGGTAGGAGATTCGCGTAAATTCGCGTTCCGAAAAGGCACTATTCTGGGCCTTTTTATGTAAAGAGTTTTTACCTCTTTTACCCCAAGCCTTTTTATGCATTGTTTCACCCCAAGTTTTTTACCCCAAGCCTTTTTCCCCAAGTTTTTTACCCCGCTAGAAATTGCAATTTATAACGAGGTAACTTTTCTTCAGCAC
>JAMXCZ010000012.1 GCA_024542975.1 Candidatus Omnitrophota bacterium
CCCTGAGAAGGCCGACAGAGCGCCGCACGGCTTCCAAAAGGTCGCCGCGGTAAAATTTCGCTATCAGGTTGGGAATGATCTCTGTGTCGGTGTCCGAAACAAACGCGTGCCCCTCCCGCAAAAGTTCTCTTTTCAGGTGTTGGTGGTTTTCAATAATGCCGTTGTGGACTACGGCTATTTTACCGCTTGAGCTGAGGTGGGGGTGGGCGTTGATCTTGTTCGGGATGCCGTGTGTCGCCCATCTGGAATGGCCGATGCCGGTATTGCCCTTCAGAGGACAGTGCTTAAGCTCGTTTGCGAGGACCTGAAGTTTGCCGGGCTCCTTGCTCGACGTTATTGAACCGTTCCGCACGATCGCAAGGCCCGCCGAATCATACCCTCTATATTCCAGCCGCTTAAGCCCGCCCATAAGGACGGTTGCAGCGTCTTTTTTTCCCGTGTATCCGATTATTCCACACATAATTCAACCCTGCACGAGCCAGATGCCGGCTACGATGAGGACTGTTCCGATGATCCTAAAAATGGTGACATGTTCGCCTAGAATTAGGACACTAAGTATGGCAGCAACAAGGGGGTATGCCGCGGCTATGGGGACAACCTGCGAAGTAGCGCCTTTTTTAAGGGCAATGAAATAAGTCACCATCCCGAAAAGCCCGGCCATCAGTCCGGTCGTGGAAAATATAGCGATCGTCTTTAAATCTGCGCGGAAAACCTGGCTCATCTTCCCGGTGAAAATGAGATATATGACAAGCGCCAGTGTAACCGCGATACTCCGTATGGTAACTCCGGTTAGCGGATCTGTCCTGCCCAGCCCCATTTTCTCCAGAACAGGCGTAGCTCCCCATAAGAGAGCTGTTAGAAAAAGGAAAAAAAGTACTTCTATTTTCATTTTGCGCCCAGTGCGTTCCGATATATTTTGATATTGTTGTCGGTCATAATTTCTTTTGTAAACCTGAGTTCGGCAAACTTCCTGCCTGTAAGGCCAATTCGCTCGCTGAGAGTGTCGTCGTCTAAGAGGTTTATAATTTTGGTGGCTATTGCTTCGTAATCTCTTATGGGAACGATATAGCCGTTTATACCGTCCTGAATGATCTCGGGCATGCCGCCTGAATTTGTAACGATCATGGGCTTTCCGGAAGCCAGGGATTCGAGCATGGTAAGGCCGAAGGGTTCCCCCACCGTAGAAGGATACAGGCAAACATCCGCTATAGCGTAAAGCCTTACCATTTCATCTAAGGTGAACATTTCAATGAACATGTTGTTTTCTATTCCCAGATCTTTTATTAAATCCACTATATAAGCAATATCTTTCTGCTGCGTGGTTTTCCAGTCAACTATATTTTTCGTGCCGGCGAGCACAAGAACCGCGTCCGGGAATTTTCTTAAGACCTGCTTCATCGCTTTTACACTGATATCGCAGCCTTTGCCGAGGCCCATTCGCGCGGGATGAAAGATAACCTTTTTGCCCTTTAAAGCAGAAAGCCGTCCCTTATATTCTTTCTTGTTTGTCGGTTTAAACTTTCTGATATCTATCCCGTGGTGAATGGCCGTTATTTTTTGACTGGGGCAACCTATGCCCATAAGCTCTTTCTTAATATAAAAGCTTACTGCGATAATGTGGGCCCATTTTATGTTTCGCGTAAGGTTTAAAAAAAGCATGTCGTCCCAGGAATTGTGCGCTGTAAGAATAATGGGTATTTTCCTTTTGTCGGCCTCTTCCTCCAACGTCTTGGCGTGGGCCCTGCTGAAATAATTCATGTTGTGCGCATGCACAATATCCGGTTTTGTTTTGTTGAAAAACGCCGTGATTACGTCTTTTACTTCCCCTTCTATCCCGATAAGACCTCTCTTGGTCAGCCAATTCAGGTTCATTATGGGCGCCCGCGTTATGTTTACGCCTTTGAAGGTTTCCCGCGCTTTTGCGCCTTCGGCAGAACCCGTAAGCAAGCTCACGCTGTGGCCTCTCTTTACGAGTTCCGGGAGAAGCATGACGAGATGGGTCTCAACGCCGCCTATTATCGGCGGAAAAGCCCAGTGTATGTGGGCTATCCGTAGTTTTTTGGCTTTGCGCCTTTTGTGCTTTTTTGTGGTCATATTTAATTGTGTCTAAGGTCCTTCGGCAATGCCTCAGGATCCCTGCCTGCCGGCAGGAATTTTGCTTCGCAAAATTGGCAACCCCAACGGGACGCTATCAATTCTGACAAATTATCTCTTCTGTTGGTCCACACTCTAAATTCTCCGTCATTATACCAGATAAGGGGTTTAAATAGAACGATATTTTTGCTTGTTTCGTTTTCGGCTGTATGATAACACTTTTAACGGACTTCCTTACAAAGTCTTTTTTTTCTTATCGTTTATTCCCATAATCCTGGTGCTTTCCATTTTTTGTTAAATTTCTGCCTCTTCCCGATTGCGTCAAGCGGTTTAACAAGAAATTCTTCAATCGCTTTGGCCATAATTTTCAATTCTTTAGGAGCATGCTTTATATCTCCCTTTTTCAGGAAGGCATTCCATAACACCTGACGATCTGATCTTTCGTCATAGATTTCCTCAGCAAACAATGGCCTCCCTGCCGTAAGATCGGTCTTACGGTGTTTAAAAGTTCTCTTTAACGCTTCGGCGAGATTTGATCCATTGAAGTCGAATTGATGCATCATAAGCCAGATGTCGTAAAAATCCTTCATCCGGCTATTTAAAAGGCCGAGTTTAATCATTGTCTCAAATTTCTCGCTGATCACGCTCTCGGCCGGGTATCCTTTCAGATGAGGCTTCGGGAAATCAAGAATAACCGGATAATCGATTACCTTGGTCTTTGGGTAAACGATATCCCCAAAACCAACATCGATCTGCATTGGAATACGCGCGCGATCCAAAAAGCCGACAAATTTCACACGCACGCCTTCATAATCAGCGTCTTCTTTAATCCTGCGCCCTTGAACTGTTTTTGCGTCAAACATAAGCCCATCGGGATCCACGGAAACATTACAAATATCTTTCATCACTGTTTCGATATTCACCGCTTGGTTATCGAAACGCGCCAAAAAGTCAATATCGAGTGTTATGCGTCTCTCGGGAATCTGCCATACTGTAAACAAAAGCGCCCCTTTTAGTACAAATCTATTAGCGTATTTTGATTTACTAAACCGGTAAAGAAATCTCTCCATGCCATAATACTGCAACATTTCCGCAAATGGGCGACTTGTTTCTTTCGCTTTATTTTGAAGCTGAGCCTTGATAGAAGCTTCAATATTTTTAACTTCCTTTTTCATAGCATGGTTTCCAGTATTGGTT
The DNA here is from genome assembly GCA_024542975.1 of Candidatus Omnitrophota bacterium. Classification (GTDB taxonomy): domain Bacteria; phylum Omnitrophota; class Gorgyraeia; order JABMRN01; family RBG-13-46-9; genus JAMXCZ01. The sequence goes on from JAMXCZ010000012.1 coordinate 3,292, forward strand.
TAATAATTTTATCCACGCGGCAGATCTTAGCATACTGCATGATTTCTTTTGGCTCTATGTGTTTTTCGGTAATAGCAACCTTAAGCGCAACCCTCGCAACATTCACGCCTATTCTATTGCGAAACTTAAAACAATCAGCAATAGTTTTGGCCAGACAATAAATCTTAATTTTATGACCTTCGATTTTGCGGTTTTCTATGCCCGCCTCCCATACTTTAGGATCAAACCGATAAAATCTTATAGGAGGATACTTAATTCGGTTCTTGTGGGTACCGCGTGGTATTGCGACATCCACATACTTAGGAATCTCATTCGTTGCCTCATGAAAGCCAAGTGCCGAAAGAAGACAAACCACTCCTCTGGGTATTTTTATTGAAATAGCAACAAGGTCGGGATTAGAAAATGACATACCTTCTGATAGGCAATAAAGCCCCCTGTCGATCCTATTAACGCGATTATTTTTGAGACTGGTTTTGAGAAGAGTCTTGTTGAACCCGGCTTTGCTAAGTTCCGAATAACTAGCCATTCCACCCTTTTTCCTAAGAAATTTAATAAGTTTTGCTTCTTTTGAGCCCATTGTAAATACTCCTTATCTATGTACACTTGTTTACAAGTGTACAGCATTAGGGGTATAATGTCAAGCGATATTTTCTTTGCTTTCGCAGGAATGGCAGCGGGTGTACAATAGAAAGGGAAGGTAAAATACCTCGTTTTTGAAGTATTTTAGCTTCCCTTAAATTGAAAGCGACCCCAACGGGATTCGAACCCGTGTTGCCAGAATGAAAATCTGGAGTCCTAGGCCCCTGGACGATGGGGTCAAGCCTTATTTAATCTTCCTCTTTTACTACTCTTGCTACCGTGGCTACTTTGTCGCCTTTGTCAAGCTTGATCATACGGACGCCCTGCGCCGAACGGCCGGTTGCGCGGATGTCTTTTACGGCGCATCTGACGACCATGCCCTTTTCTGTCATAATCATTATATCATCTTTGTCCGAAACGATTTTAAGGCCGATTACAAACCCGTTTTTCGCTGTTACCTTGAGATTGATAATCCCTTTCCCGCCTCTCGACTGAAGACGGTACTCCTGGGCTTCCGTCCTTTTACTGAATCCGTTTTCCGTAACGGAGAGGAGTGTCGCTTTTTTGTCCGCGATAACCTCCATGCCTACGACACTATCGCTCTTCCCCAGGTTGATACCGCGCACACCTTGGGCGCCCCTGCCCATATCTCTTATGTCTTTTTCGGCGAACCTCACCGCTTTTCCTTCTTTCGTCGCAATGAAAACTTCGTCTTTTTCCGAGGTTAGCTTCGCCTCTATAAGGCTATCGTCCTTAGGCAGGGAAATAGCTATTATGCCGCTTTTTCTGATGTTGGCAAAAGCGGGAAGGCTCGTTTTCTTCACCTTTCCTGTGCGCGTTACCATCATCAGAAATTTCCCTTCTTCGAACTTTTTCACCGGGATACTGGACGTAACCTGCTCCCCGCTTGCGATCGAGAGCATGTTGACGATCGCTTTTCCTTTTGCCGTGCGGCTCGCTTGCGGTATATCGTAAACTTTTACCGTATAGGCCTTGCCTTTGTCCGTAAAGAAAAGGAGGTTGTCGTGCGTCGAGGCAATAAATAAATCTTCTATGAAATCCTCTTCTTTCATTCCCGCGCCCGATACACCCTTCCCGCCGCGGCGCTGCTTCCTGTAAGCGCTTACCGGGAGCCTTTTTATGTATCCCGAATGACTTATGGTTATGACAACGTCCTCGTCCTGGATCAGGTCTTCCATTGCGAGGTCTTCCGCCTCCCCCATAAGAGCAGTCCTTCTTTCATCCCCGAACTTCTTGGTTATTTCAGCGAGTTCTTCTTTTATTATGCCCAGGACTTTTTTACCGCTTGCCAGGATTGAGCTTAAGTACTCTATCTTTTTTATAAGTTCCTTGTATTCGGCGTCTATTTTGTCTCTCTCGAGGCCTGTAAGCCTTTGGAGCTGCATCTCAAGAATTGCCTGTGCCTGCCGTTCGCTCAGCTTAAACTTCTTTATGAGTTCCTGTTTTGCTGCTTGAGGGTCTTTTGATTTCTTAATTATACTTATTATTTTATCGAGGTTTTTGAGCGCTATTTTTAATCCCTCTAATATATGAGCTCTCGCTTCGGCCTTTGCCTTGTCGTATTTTGTCCTTCTTACTATGATTTCTTTTCTGTGGTCCACATAGTGCGAAAGCATTTCCTTCAGATCGAGGATCCTGGGGCGATTGTCAACAAGCGCAAGCATTATTACGCCAAAGGTGGTCTGCATCTGGGTGTGTTTGTAAAGTTGGTTCAGAACCACCTGGGAATTCTGCCCGCGTTTCAATTCAATAACAATCCTCATACCATCCTTGTCTGATTCATCCCTCAAATTTGAAATGCCTTCTATTTTCCTGTCCTGGACCAGGTTCGCGATAGAGGTAATAAGAGTGCTCTTGTTAACCTGATACGGGATTTCTGTTACAATGATTTTTTCCTTCCCGCCTTTTTGCTCTTCCACCTGCGCTTTTGCGTGGACAAGAAGCCTGCCGCGCCCCGTCTCATATGCCTTTTTTATGCCTTCTCTCCCGCATATTATGCCACCTGTCGGGAAATCCGGCCCCTTTATTTTCTTCATCAAATCCTTAATGGCGCAGTTAGGGTTGTCAATAAGGTGTATTATGCCTTCCACTACTTCATTTAAATTATGCGGCGGCATGTTTGTCGCCATGCCGACAGCTATGCCGCTTGAACCGTTTACCATGAGATTGGGAAGCGTAGCCGGAAGAAGGCTCGGCTCTTCGAGCGAACTGTCGAAGTTAGGCACAAACCTTACTGTGTCTTTTTCGATGTCGGAAAGCATGAGATCCGTTATGCGCTCAAGCCGTGCCTCGGTGTACCTCATGGCTGCCGCGCTGTCGCCGTCTACGCTGCCAAAATTACCCTGGCCATCGATTAACGGATAACGCAAAGAAAAATCCTGCACCATTCGCACGAGTGAATCGTAAACTGCTGTATCACCGTGAGGATGGTATTTTCCGAGAGTTTCGCCGACTATTCTCGCGCTTTTTTTGTACGCCTTATTATGCTCGAGATGAAGATCTTTCATCGCATACAAAATTCTCCGGTGAACCGGTTTCAGGCCATCACGCACGTCGGGAAGCGCCCGGCCCACAATTACGCTCATGGCGTAATTGATGTAGGAGTCTTTCATCTCCTCTTCGATATAAACCGGGACTATTTTCTCATTTCGAGCATACATAAGTTTCCTTTAGATATCTAACACTTTTACTTCGGGCGCGTGTTTTTCGATAAATTTTCTTCTTGGCTCTACCTGATCGCCCATCAGCACAGTAAACATGGCATCCGCCGCAACTGTGTCCTCCACGGTTACCTTTTGCATAATGCGCTTCTCGGGGTCCATGGTTGTTTCCCAGAGTTGTCCGGGGTTCATTTCACCAAGGCCTTTATATCGCTGGATCGTCATGTGTCGCTTGCCATGGCTTAATACAAAATCCAAAAGCTCCTTCAGGCTATAAAGATCTTTTATAACTTTTTCGGCTTTGACTTTAAAGAGCGGTTTTTTCTCCTTTTGTTTCCCTCTCACTTCCTCTTCCTGCGGTGGGCTATAATTTGCTATGTCTATCTTGAGCTTCGCGAGGTTCGCGTTAAGTTTATTGAGCTCCCTAGCTTCGTAGAATTCCGTAACCTCCAGCTCTGTGTCTTTGCCAAGCTTTTTCTGCAGTTTTTTTGTAATGTCGGCCAGTTCGTCATCATCATAGATAAATTTGTATTTTCCCTCCACTTTTGTTCTAAAAACAGGTAGTTTTTTGGTCTTTGGATGCTTAAAATATAGGAATTCTTCGAATTTCACTCCACGTCGCGTTATGGCGGTAGAGAGGCTCTGAACCTGGGACAATATCTCCATGACCTCTTTTAGTTTCTTATCGCTAAACGTATACTTGTCTTTAACCCTCGTTACTTCAACATCCTCAGTGCCCTGCTCTATGAGCATGGCGTTCATTTCCTCTTCCGTATTTATATACTCTTCTCTTTTTTTGGTTTTTATTTTATATAGCGGCGGTTGAGCGATGAAAATATGCCCTTTTTCTACGAGCTCCTTCATCTCCCTGTAGAAGAAAGTTAAAATAAGCGTACGAATATGACTGCCATCGATGTCGGCATCCGACATAATAATAATTTTGCCATATCTTATGTTCTCGATCTTAAATTCTTCGCCTATACCGGTGCCGATCGCCGTAATAATAGTACGAATCTCCTCGTTGTTCAGCACCTTGTCCAAAGCCGCTTTTTCTACATTCAGAATTTTCCCTTTTATCGGCAGTATCGCCTGGTATCTCCTGTCGCGTCCTTGGCGGGCACTTCCTCCGGCGCTATCTCCCTCCACAATATAGAGTTCCGTTACGCTCGCGTCTTCTTCCGAGCAGTCGGCAAGTTTTCCGGGCAGGCTTCCTGACTCAAGCGCCCCTTTTCTCCTGGTAAGCTCCCTCGCTTTTCTTGCGGCGTCCCGCGCTTTGGCGGCGAGGACGCATTTGCTCACGATCTTGTTCCCTATCGGGGGGTTTTCCTCGAGGAATGCGCCCAGCATCTCGTTCAAGACGGATTCAACGATGCCTTCGACTTCTGAATTCCCGAGTTTTGCTTTTGTCTGCCCCTCAAATTGAGGGTTCGGGAGTTTTACGTTTATTACCGCTGTCAAGCCCTCTCTTGCATCATCGCCGGCAAGGCTTGTTCCGTCTTTTAGTAATTTCTTATTTCTGCAATATTGGTTAAGTGTTCGCGTAAGCGCGGATTTAAAGCCGGTAAGATGTGTACCGCCATTTACGGTATTTATCGTATTTGCGAACGAATATATGTTTTCGGCGTAGCCATCGTTATACTGCATGGCGACTTCTACGCTGATATTGTCTTTTTCTTTTGACAGGTAGATTATTTTTTTATGGAGAGGCGTTTTGTTTCTGTTTAAGTGTTCGGCGAATGAAATAATACCGCCTTCGTAGTGAAAGGTGCTTTCCTTATTCTGCCTCTCGTCCTTAAGGCATATCGTAACGCCTTTATTCAGAAACGCGAGCTCTCTTAAGCGGTTGGCCAGGATATCAAAACTGAATTTTGTCGTCTCTTTGAATATCTCCTTATCCGGCTTAAACGTAACGGTTGTCCCTGTTTTTTGCGTTTTCCCTACAACCTTAAGCGTTGTAGCGGTCTTCCCTCTTTCGTATTCCTGGTGGTAGATTTTTCCGTCCCTCCGCACCTCAACCTCGAGCCATTCCGAAAGTGCGTTTACGACGCTCACACCCACGCCATGAAGCCCGCCCGATACCTTATAGACTCTGTGGTCAAATTTTCCGCCGGCATGTAACGTTGTCATCACGACTTCAACGGCGGGTTTTTTCAGCTTTTTGTGTGTATCAACGGGTATTCCTCTCCCGTTGTCGGAAACGCTCACAGAATTGTCCGTGTGGACTTCCACGTCTATCCTGTCGCACTTTCCGGCCATGGTTTCATCGATCGAGTTGTCCGTCACTTCGTAGACCATGTGATGAAGGCCGCGCGACGTCGTGTCCCCTATATACATGGCCGGGCGCTTCCGGACAGCCTCTACGCCCTCCAGGACCTGGATAGTAGTGGCATCGTATTTCTTTGAACTTTCCTCGCTTGCTTTGGCGCTATTTTTTGTTAGCTTCTTTTTTGGCATACTGGCTTCTATCTTCTGGTTTCCGCGTCCCGGTTTATGGTTACGAGCATCAAACCTCTCCCACTCTGAATTGCAGTTCTCGAATTTTCCTCGCCGGGTTTTTTATGCGTGTATTAAATGTATTTATCAGCGCGTTTTTTTCCAGGGTAAGTTTGTAAAGCCACGCTGAATCGCTTACGTTCACTACAAGTTTTTTCTTTTTTAAAAATACCGGCCTTGTTCGTTCTGCGGCTTTTTTGCCTACGATTTTACTCCATGTTTCTACAATATTTGCTTCTTTTGTCTCCGTTCTTTCCAGGTCGGATATGACTTTTTTTATAACATTTTTTAGCGGATCCATCACGTGATCTGCATGGGAAGTACCACATAAACGTATTCATTCCCCAGTCTTATGACGCCCGGTTTGTCATTGTCCGCAAGCTCAAATTCGATATTGTTTGAGTCGATATTTTTTAGCACTTCTATTATATAGCTCGGGTTAAACCCTACCGATATCTCCTTGCCTTTGTACGTAACGTTTAATTCCTCTTTTACTTCTCCCATATAAGGGGTGTTTTTTGAAATCGCCATTCTGTCTTTTGAGATGTTCATTTTAATAGCTATGGAATCCTGATTTGTAAGGATCGAGGCCCGTTTTGCAGCCGATAAAAACGCATTTCTCTCAACCACCACTTTTTCTTTCGCCTCTTTGGGGATAACTTGTTCATAATTCGGAAAGTCACCCTCTATGAGCCGTGAAACAACAAGGGTATCCCCCAGATCAAAAAGTACCTGGTTTTCATCGAACAGAATCTTGACAAAGCCCTCCTCGCCAAGCAGCCTATTTAGTTCCTGGATTGTTTTTGTAGGTATAATAGCTTGCTCATTTAGCGTTGTTTCGCTTTGAAGTTTCTTTTCCACCACAGCCAGCCTTCTTCCGTCGGTGGCAACAAGTTTGATGGTTTTGTTTTTTATAGTAAAAAGCACCCCGTTAAGTACATATCTTGTTTCGTCCTTGCTTACCGCAAACGCTGTTATGGAAATCATGTCTTTTAAAAATTTTTGCGGAAGGGTTATTGCATTTTTGTTTTTAAACTCCGGGGGTTGAGGAAACTCGTCTTTTGGCAGGCCTATGATCTTAAAAACTATTTTCCCGCACTCGATCGTGGCTACGTTGTTTTTTTTCGCTGAAAATGATATCTCTTGCGAATCGGGAAGTTCTTTGATTATATCAATAAATTTTTTTGCAGGGAGGGTTATTGCGCCTTCACTTTCGGGTTTTATTTGTATTTTCGACGATATACCTATATCAAGGTCGGTTGCTGTTATTTTAATCAGGTTTCCTTGTGTCTCCAGTAATATATTGGAAAGTATGGGAAGTGTTGCCTTGGAAGAAATCGCGTTTTGCACCTTCTGGGTTATTTTTAAAAGTTGGGTTTTATCTGTTTTAAATTTCATGTTACTATTTCGGACTCCTTTCTACTTATAGGTTTAGATAATAAATAGTATTAGTAATAGGGGCTGTGTATTTGTTTATATTTACGTAACATACACTACACAAACCACTTATATTAAAAAAATACTCCACAACATATCCACATATCCACAACCTACCCTTTTATGTCTAAAACAAGCTTATCTATGATCCATCGCACCTTTTCGTCGTTTTTAAACCCCTTCTCTATTTTATCACATGCGTGCATAACTGTTGTGTGGTCCCTTCCTCCGAAAGAACCGCCTATCTCCGGAAGGGAAAGGTCTGTTAAATCCCTGCTTAAATACATTGCGACTTGCCTGGGGTAAGCTACTGTTTTTGTTCGCTTTCGCGCTTTCATATCCAGTGGGCTTATATTGAAATACTGCGCCACCTTTTTTTGTATAATATCTACCCCGATTTTTCTTTCACCTTCAATAATCATACCCTTTAACACTTCTTTTGCGAGACCAACCGTTATCTCCTTATTCATCAACTCGGCGTAGGCAATCACCCGAATAAGGGCCCCTTCCAATTCTCTTATATTTGTTTTTATTTTTCCCGCCAGAAAAGTAAAAAGCTCGTCAGGCAGGCGAACGGTCGCTTTCTCGCTTTTTTTCCTTAAAATCGCCGTTCTCGTCTCAAAATCCGGTGGCTGCATATCGGTTATAAGTCCCCACGCGAACCTTGAGATAAGCCTTTCCTCGAGAGTGCGGATTTCTTTCGGCGAACGGTCGCTCGATAAAACAATTTGTTTGTGCGCGTCGTACAGGGAATTAAAAGTGTGGAAAAATTCTTCTTGCGTGGATTCTTTACCGGCTATAAAATGTATATCGTCGATCAATAGGATGTCCACAGTTCTGTATCTTTCTCGAAATTTTGGGGTAGATCTCGTCTGTATGGCCATTATAAGCTGGTTGGTGAACTCCTCGCTCGATATATACAGTATTGTAGTTTTCGGGGATTTACGGAACAGCTCATTTCCCATCGCGTGCATAAGATGAGTTTTCCCCAACCCCACACCACCGTAAATAAAAAGTGGATTATACGCCCTGGCGGGAGATTCCGCGATAGCCATAGCTGCTGCGTGCGCAAACCTGTTGTTTGGCCCCACAACGAAATCGTCAAAGGTGTATTTCGGGTTTAGGCGGGTTTCTTTTGGGGGGAAATCTCCGCCTTGTTTGGGGAAAACAGATCTAAACCATCCCTTTTTTTCTCTGTGGGTAGATTTCTCATCCGGTCGTTTTTGCGAAGGCTTCGGCTCTTCCACAGGCGCTATAACAAAATCTATACTCAGCTTTTTACCGGCAACCTTACTTAAATTCTTGGCAAGTACCTCCGAATATCTATCCCGGATCCATTCCTTAAAAAACTCGCTCGGGACACCGAGCGTAAACGTGCTTTCCGAAACGGAAATCGGGGATATGGGAGAAAACCACGCGTTGAATATTTGCTCACCAACCTCGACTCTCAATCGGCCGAGAAGGTTATCCCATAATTCAATATGATTATTCGTCATAAAGTTATCCACATCCGGCTACAGGCAATCCTACAGCAATATACAACTTATTCACAAGTTATCCACAGGGCAAAAAATGAGCACTTCAACTCTATTGCGCCCAACAAAAAAGCCATTATCTTGAGCGGGAAAAATTCCGCGCTCAAAGAACACACCCCGAACGCAAGAACTAATTATAACAAAAAAATATATTTCTGCAAGAGAAATCTTCACTTTTCTTCCAAGAAGGGAGAAGAGTTTGTTGCTGGGCGAGCAGGGGTAGAAAAAAATGAAGGGACTGGGGCCCACGAAAAGAACTCCCCGCAGCCTCCCTTGCTTTCACCCAAGCTCGAACGCGTTTTTTCTTGACTGCGCAAGGGGGTGTGTTATAATGGGCGCGATGAAAAAGAATTTACGGGCAAAATCTAATCGAAAAAGGAAGCGGACGCACGGATTTCGTCGTCGGATGCGAACAAAAGGCGGGCGAAAGGTATTAAAAAGGCGCAGGCAAAAGGGGCGTAGGATTTTAAGTGTATGACGGGAAAGACACTTAGTCTGCGGAAGCCCGCGGATTTTAAAAAGACATTCAAAGAGGGCAAAAGATTCTTAAGCCCTCACTTTGTTTTATACAGACGGGGGAGTGGCCTACCGGCGGCCAGGATCGGTATTTCGATTGCAAAAAAGCATTCCAAACTCGCTACCCGCAGAAACAGGTTGCGGCGTATAGCCAGAGAAGTTTTCAGAATCGAGGTATACCCGCATAGCGAAGGAAGCGACTTCGTGCTCGCGTCAAGGTCGCCATGGCCGGATACAAACATAAAAGCAGTTGCGAAAGAAGTAAAAGATTTATTGTTGGCGCAAACACGGTAATGCAATGCAAAATCCAGTCATTTCTTTAATAATATTTTACCGCAAGTACTTGTCGCCACTAAAGTTACAAACATGCAGATTTTATCCAACCTGCTCGGCATACTCCATGGAGTGCCTACAAAAGCTCGGACTGATTAAAGGAATTTTCAGGAGCGCACAAAGAATTTTAAAATGCCACCCCTTTCATCCGGGTGGTTATGATCCGGTAGATTAAAATGGAAAAACGATTAATAGCGGCAATAGCATTATCAATCTTGGTGATAGTATCTTTCCAATTCCTATCTCCGCGTTCGCAGCGGGGAAATGTGCGCGTTCCCCAAACCGAACCTCAAAGGATAGCAAATCCGGCCGCCACAAAGACAATTTTCTCAGAGGAGAACATAAGCGCGCCCGGGCAGGAGGAGAAAGAAACGATTCTCGAAACAGACCGGTTTATCTTGACCTTTACGGATGTGGGAGGCTCACTAAAAGAAATTAAATTAAAGGATAAGAAATACCAAGGAGAAGGAACAGGCCTTCCGCTAAAAATAGTTTCGCAGGAGAAAGGGGAAAAGGCAGTATTTGCGTTGGAGAGCAACGTGCTGATCGGAGCTCTCGATGAAAGAACTTTCACCCTGGTGGAGCGCACTGCAAAAAGAATAGTTTACGCGTATACATTACCCGGAAGATTCACGATAACAAAAAGATATGACTTGTATAACTCCAATGACTACATAGAGTTACGAGTTGCAATACAAAATTTGAGCGATACTCAAATCTACAAAGATTATGATATTATAGGTGCCTCGGGCCTGCAAGCCAGCGCGCTTTCTATGGGCAGGAGATTTCTTGAAATAGATTCAATGATCGATGGGAAGCTTGTGAAAAACGGAAAGGTGAAAGGTGGAGAGGCTCTTATTAAAGGTATAGTTTCCTGGACAGGGGTAAAGGAAAGATACTTCTGCGCTATCCTGAAACCGTTGCAGGATTCCGAGGGTGTATTGCTTAGACAATTCGCCGGCAAAAATCTCGCATCCGGGATCAGAACAAAAAGGGCGCCCATTTATCCTAACGCAATTGTTGAGGATGCCTACATTCTCTATGTCGGCCCGAATGATGCAAAGCGTCTCGGCAAATTAGGATTCGGATTTGAACAAATAATAAACTATGGTGTATTCGGAGGTATCAGCAAATTTTTACTGGGGATTTTACGCATATTTTATAAGATAACAAGGAATTGGGGCGTTGCGATAATTCTTTTAACGTGCTTGATCAATCTCACACTCTTCCCGTTGACGCGCAAAAGCTTCACATCGATGAAAAAGATTCAAGAAGTGCAGCCCCATATCGAAAAAATGCGAAAACTACACAAAGACAATCCGCAAAGACTAAATAAGGAATTAGCGGAGGTTTATCGGCAATACAACATAAACCCGCTTGGTGGATGTTTGCCGCTTTTGATTCAAATGCCGATTTTTATTGCCCTATATCAAGGATTGATACGTTCTATTGAGCTAAAAGGAGCACATTTTTTGTGGATTAAAGACTTATCGAATCCAGATTTTGTGCCATTGCCATTTAGCTTACCTTTTATTGGAAATCAAGTACATATTTTGCCCCTTCTCATGGTGGTGGCTATGTTTTTTCAGCAAAAACTTTCCAGTAAGAGCTCTCCCGGTATGAGTAGCGAGCAGAAACAGCAACAAAAGATCATGCTTATCTTCTTTCCCCTGTTTTTTGGCTTTTTATTTTATAAATTTCCCTCCGGACTTGTTCTTTATTGGCTAACAAACACGATTTTAACGAGTATTGAGCATTTTAGCATGCGGAAGGGACCCTCTACCACTTAAAATGCGAGAAAATACAAAAAATTGCATAGAAGTTGAAGCTAAAACGACACAAGAAGCCATAAAAATAGCACTCGGGAAGCTCGGGGCTAAGCGCGAAGACGTTGAAATAAGGATTCTACGAGAGGAACACAAAGGTCTTTTTGGCATGGAAGGCGCTGAACAGGCCAAAATAAAGGTTGTTGTGAAGAAAAATAAGATTCCACGTGGAAGATAGTAGGAAGCACCTTTGGCGAAGACAATAGCAATCTGTAATCAAAAAGGTGGGGTAGGAAAGACCATTACGGCCCAAAACCTCTCTACTTACCTCGCAATTGAGAAGAAAAAAACTCTCCTCATAGATCTCGACCCCCAGTCAAATGCTACCAGCGGCCTCGGAATCAACAAGCGCTCTGTAGTTAAAACGATTTATCAAGTTCTACAAGAGCAGATAGCATTGGAAGATATAATAATACCGACACAGATTGAAAATCTATCACTTGCCCCTTCCGGTCTCAATCTCACAGGCGCAGAAGTTGAGTTGGTAAATACAATGAGCAGAGAGTATAGATTAAAGAGGCCTGTCGACAAAATACAGGATAAGTTTGATTATATTATAATAGATTGCCCGCCATCTCTAGGACTTTTGACGGTAAACGCCCTTACAGCCGCGGGTTCGGTCCTTATTCCTGTCCAGTGCGAATACTATGCGTTGGAAGGGCTTTCGCAGCTCATGAATACAATAAACCTTATTCGAGACAACTTAAATACGGCGTTGAAGGTTGAGGGTGTGCTGCTTACGATGGCAGATTACCGCACTAATCTGACAAAAGAAGTAATAGAAGAAGTAAAGAAATTTTTTGGAGAAAAAGTTTACAACACAATTATACCAAGATCGGTCAAGTTAACCGAAGCTCCAGGATTCGGCAAGCCGATTGCGCTATACGACAAAAGCTCGATCGGAGCGATAGCATACTACAACTTAGCTAAAGAGGTTATGGGTGGCGCTGTAGAGCTGTCTTTGGGAGGGCGCGAAGCATCCGAAGCGATCTCAGATGGAGGAATTGTTTCGGCGCCTTCGGTACTTCGCAATGACAATGACATTGTAACCGAACCGGAGGGACAAAATGGATAAAAGATTGGGCAGAGGACTGGATGCGCTGATTCCCGACAAAACCATAAACATCGAAGATACTCAAAAGATAGGCAAACTAAAAGTTAGCTCCATAGTACCTAATCGATTTCAGCCACGCAAAAAATTTGACAGTGAACGATTAAAGGAGCTGAAGGATTCCATTAGCGAGAAGGGTATCATACAGCCGGTTATTGTAAGGCCGGCGGAAAACGGATTTGAATTAATCGCAGGCGAACGAAGATTCCGCGCCGCGCAGGAACTGGGCCATGAAGAAATCCCCGCTATCATAAAAGACGTTACCGATGCGGATAGCCTGGAGCTCGCGCTCATCGAAAACATCCAGCGCGAGGAATTAAATCCCGTCGAAGAAGCCAATGCCTACATGGACCTTATGCAGAAATTTAACTTTACGCAGGAAGAAATTGCAAAAGCTGTCGGTAAGAATAGCTCCACCATATCGAACACAATGAGGCTACTGACCCTGCCGGAATTAATCCAGGACTACATCTCCGACGCTTCGATCTCAATGGGCCACGCCAAGGCAGTGCTGTCTCTCCCGACGGAAAGGTCGCGGATACGGTTTGCAAAAAAGATCATACGAAAAAATCTTTCCGTAAGACAGGCAGAAGAGCTCATCCGGCATAAACTCCAAAAACCCCAGCGCAACAGGCCCGAAAAAGATGCGCACCTTGCCCGTATCGAAGAAGAGCTGCAGCACTACCTGGGCACGCGCGTCAAAGTTCTCCACGGGAAAAAACGCGGCCGCGTAGAAATCTTTTATTATTCCAACGAAGACCTCGATAGGGTCCTAAATCTGATCCGAAAATAACGCCTACAAATTTTCATGTAAACTAATGAAGAGAAGATAAAATGCTATATTCAAATAATCCTGATAAAGAGAAAATTATGGAAAAAGTGAGATGGTTTCTGAAATTAACTCCTACGGAACGGCATAATATGGCGGTTAGCATGCTAAGGTTTGCGCCAAAAAAAGAAATAATTAAAAAACATGCTGCAAGATTATCTAAAACTATACAAATCATTAAATCGAAATAGGGTAAGGTACCTTTTAATTGGCGGTATTGCGTGCATTGTTTATGGTGTTCCGCGTACCACGCTGGATATAGATATTTTTATTGAAAGTTCGTTAAAAAATGCGATTCTTCTTCTCAAGGCGTTAAAGGAAGCGGGATTTGGCACAGAAAGCCTGACAACCCCCGAGATGGTAGTCAAAAATGAAATTAATATTTTTGAAGATTATCTACGATTAGATGTTTTTACCAGCTTAAAGGGTCTCAAATTTACCGGTGCCTGGGGAAGAAGGTGTATTAAAAAAATAGACGGAATTAAGATAAAACTGGCGTCTCTGGAAGATATTCTGAAATCAAAAAAAGCATACAAACGCAATTTCGATAAACAAGATATAAGGATCCTTTCACAAATACTCCGAAAGAATTGATTTTATTCGTTAAGCGGAACATCGAAGACCTTTGTTTCCCCTCCCTAAGTGTCAAGTTTAGGGTTCCATATATGGAAGACTCACTTTGTTCGTCCGAAATTTCGCGCCACGATTACAAGATCCGTTATGTCCACTCTGTTATTACTGTCTATATCCGCCCTCTCGTCCCAGCTTGAATCACCCAAGACAGAGCTAAACACCCGCGCTACTATTACGAGGTCTGCTATATCAACCTTGTCATCGGCATTAATATCACCCGGCAGTGCACTGCCCGATACTGCTACGTTAATCCCGTTGCTCTCCCCTGCCAAAGTCACTACTGTCAGCAATCCTGACTGCGCATCCTGGGGGACAGTACAGATAATTTCAGTATCAGACCAGGATTGGATAGATGCTGTTGCGTCATTGGCGAAAATAACCTCTGAATCTCTCTCGGCAAATCCAAATCTATTTCCCGTTATGGTTAGAGTAGTACCTTCTGAAACCTCATAAGCATCAAGGGAAGTAATTTCAGGAATAAAAATTATATCTGCTATATATATATCCAAATTTCCGGTTTCCCCTTTTGCCAGGGCGATTTTATCCTCATAAAGATGCGGTACGCCAATGACAGTGTCAACGGCAGCCTGGGCTATCACAGTTTCTGTGTCTCCAGTTAAATCATACAGGACAACGTCTTTTATTGAATTATTTGGATTAACTGTATACCAGATTATTTTATCTGCGTAAAAACCTGCAAGATTGTGATGTACCGGCTCAGAGGTTATTCGGGTCTTTTCGCTCGTGGAAAGATCATACAGATATATATCATAATATTGGGTGCGCATTTCCATCCAGGCGATCTTGTCTTTGTAGATGAGCGGCGAGTACTTTCTTCCCGCAGAACTTACTATCCGGGTTTCGTTGCCTGTGGCAATATCATACAGGTAAATTGGGTCGCTGTAAAAAACAGACCATACGATTTTGTCTTCATAAATATGCGGATAAAGCATGTATGGGGAAGTGGTGGAGGCTATTTTAATTTCCTCATTTTTCGTAATGTCATACATGTAGATATCAGAAGATAAATTCCGCCTATCATACCAAACGATCTTATCGTTATATATCCGCGGCTGGCTTTGCTCTTTGGAATTAGTGGTTATGGGGACTTCCTCGCCTGTTGCAAGGTCGTACATGTAAATGTCATAGTTTCCATTTCGGTCATCCTGCCAAACTATTCTATCTTCATAGATTTGGGGGGATAATTGATTTATGGGGTCAATGGTTATCGGAATTTCCTGGCCTATGGAAAGGTCATACATGTATATGTCAGTATTCCCGTCTCGGGAATCCTGCCAGACGATCTTATCTTTGTGGATACGTGGATAAGATTGATTCCAGGGATCATACGTTATCTGAAGTTCTTGCATGGCTACTGTCGAAATTGTGATGTCCCTGGTCACAGTGTGCTCGTTATCGCTGACAATGAATGTTACGCTGTACCTGCCCTTGTCAGATTCAAAAACATCCCAGGAAAATTCCCGGGTTTCAGTATCAAAATAAGCGCCTGACGGCACGTTTGAAGCTGAATAGGCCAGCTGCCCTTGCGGAGTCTCGGAATCATCAGGATCAAAGGCTTCTACAATAAATGTTAAAGTCTTGCCTATAACGGCTCCTTTATTTCTCAGGCTCAGAAAAACTGGCGGTTGACTATACTTGTCTACTGTTACTGCTATATTAGTTACCATAACAGGGCTTGAGCCGGAACCGGAAAACACCTTCCCGGTCAGTATATACCTTCCGTCGGCATATGGAGCCGTATCCCATGTCCCTAACAAACCGTCCTCAACGAGAGAAGTGGAAGAATTGATTAACGTGGTATTCGTAACATCTTCTATGGGGGCAGAGCACAACTCATATTCCCGGAATCCTTCTTTCACAAAAACAGTACCTATTATGTCTACGCTTCCGGAAATATAGCTGTCCGGCGCAGGAGAGGTAATCCGTATAAGAATGAGTGGAGTACTGACATATGCTACATTTGAATATGCGGAATTACCGCTTGTATTATAGGCATAGACTCTGTAATAATATATGACCCCTGCTTCAAGGCCGGTATCACGAAAAATCGTTTCATTGGGCCCAGGTTCTGCTATTTGGCTAAATTCTATCGGACTACCGGGCGTATCATAAAGGCCTCGTTCTATCCGAAATCCGTCCTCATTATCAGAATTATCCTGCCAGCTTAAATCCACTTTGCTTCCAGAAAAAACAGCAGTCACTACGCCCGTTGGGCGTTGAGGAGGAGATATCGGCGTAGTTACAAATACAATATTTGAATAACCGGAATTTCCTTCAGCATTATACGCGCGTATCCTGTAATAGTATAGAGTTTGAGGATCGAGTGGCGCATCCAAATAAGTTGTAATATTAGTGTCCACTGTTCTTACCTCCGTGAAGGAAACTCCGTCGAGGCTTCGTTCTATTTTAAATCCGTGTTCTTCCGCAGAGTTATCCTGCCAGTTTAATTCTATCTCTTGATGTGAAAGGGCAGATGCTGTAAGGACCGACGGTACCCCGAGAAAATCTGCCGGGAAGGTTGAAGTGCTTGCGGTATTCGAATAATCCGAAGTTTGCACAATGTTATACGCCCGCACTCTATAGTAGTATACGGTTGCAGGGGTAAGGCCAGGGTCATGGTAAGTTGTAATATTACCGGAAACCTGCCCGATTTGAGCAAATACGATGCCGTCAGGGCTTCGCTCTATTGTAAATCCATCCTCATTATCAGAATTATCCTGCCAGGTTAAATTTATCTCTGCGGGAGAGAAAGCGGCTGCAACAAGGGCAGAGGGTTCCGCAGGAGAGACTGCGGGTAACACTGTTACATCAATAGTGTTACTGGCGCCTGCTGAACTTACTACTCGTAACGGGCCTGAGAGCGCATCAGGAGGCACTTTACAGATAATCTCTTCATCAGACCATGACTCAAAAACCTCCGGAACCACGCCATTGGCAAATTCGACATATGAATCTCCTTTTGCATACCCGAACCCCTTGCCATGTATAGTAATAAACATGCCCGGTGAGGCATTTACGGGGCTCACAGAAGTAATATCCGGAATAAAAATTACCCTGTACGTAAATAATGCCGAACCAACATTGCAAAGAACCGTATCCTGCCAAATAGCAGGTACATTATAGGTGGAAATGGAACTTATGTTGTTATCCGTAATTTTCGTCTGTAACCCTTTGGATAAATTATACATATAAAGGTCGTGCTTTTTGTAATAGTTTTGCGTTTTGTCTTCGGAACCAATCCAGATAACTCTATCCTCATAGATAGCCGGGCGAAAATGTGACACGCTACCTTGGGCTATCTCGGTTTTGTTGCCTGTAGGTATGTCATACAGAGAAATGCTGTAATTTCCGTCTTTTTTATTAATCCAGATGACTCTGTCTTCACGGACATATGGAACATACTGGTTGTAAGTATCATTTGTTAATTGGGTCTCCCGTCCGGTAGAGAACTCATACATATAGATATCGCTGTTTTCGTTACGATCATCCCGCCAGACTACTCTGTCGCCATAGATAATCGGATAATACTGATTTGCGGTGTTATCAGTAATCTGAGTTTCCCGGCCTGTAGCCAGATCATATCCATAGATGTCATAATTTTTGTTTCGAATGTCATACCAGACAATCTTGTTATTGTGGATATTTACGCCTGATCTATATATTGTATCATGGGTTATCCGGGTTTGAGTTTTTGTAGCCAGATCATACACATAGACGTAAGAATTTCCGGTCATATAACTTATTTTGCCTTTATGAATAACCGGAGAAGATTGAATTTCGGCATCGTCGGTTATCCGGGTTTCCGTGCCTGTGGTAAGGTTTTGCAGGAAAACGTCGCTGCTGCCTGAGGTTCCCCGATTAATCCAGACGGCCTTCCCACCATAGATATCATTACCGCCCTGATTGCCGTTGAGAATAGTTGAACTTATCATTGTCTTTTCGACTGCCACAGTAGAGAGCTTAACTTTTTGGTCTACCGTATGTTCGCTATCATGCGCCTTAAAGGTGACCTCATAAGAACCTTTATGTCCTTCATTTACCTGCCACGAGAAACTTTGAGTCTGTGGATCAAATTGCGCGTCTACAGGAAGATTTTCTACGGAATAGTTTAATTGGCCCCATGCTGTTTGGGGATCATCAGGATCAGCAGCCTCTACTGTAAACGAGAAAAGCTCACCGATCACAACGCCCTTGTCGCTAACTTGTGCAAACACAGGCGGGTCATTGACATTATCTACAGTAATATCAATAACGCGGGTAATTTCTACAGAATCATCAGTGTGCACTTTTAAAATTATAATATATTTTCCGTCTGGACCGGGAAGCGTGTCCCATACCCCCAATATTCCATCTTGCACTGAAGTTTGTGAAGAAATAAGTAAAGTAAGATTTTCAGGATCGTTTTTCGGAGCATAAAAAAGTTCATATTTTACAAATTTAACAGCCTGTATATAAGCGCTGCCCGTAATTTCCAGCTCTCCTTTGGTAAAAGCCTCATCGCTGGGAGATGTGATAAAGACAGAGTAGTCCAATACAGTAAGGTAGGCATTTACCCGGCCATGCCCGAAATAAATGTCTTTGCCGGGCTCGCCGATATCATCAGCGGACCGTTGGATCTTAAGACGGATCTCTTCATTGGTGAGGGATGGGTAACGAGAACGCGCAAGCGCTGCAGTGCCTGCGGCATGCGGGCAGGCCATAGAAGTTCCTGCCAATCTCCAGTAACCGCTGGAGATCTTATAATCAGGTACTACTTCCGCTATCACAGAATTATCCGGCATAGTTGAGAGGATATTATAAAGGTCAGCGCTGCCCCCGCCGAATTCATTACTTATGCCGCCGCCGGGAGCGGAGACGTCGATTAACGTTCCATAATTGGAAAAACTACATTTCTCATCATAGTGATTGGAGGCAGCGATAGCCATCACGTTGGAATACGAGGCAGGAACGAAGGCTGCTACATCCCTGTCTGAATTCCCCGCGCCAGCAATTGACAGACAGTCTAGAGAGTGCGCATAGTCAAAAGCATCCATAAGCGCCTGGCTCACACCGGTGCCTCCCCAGGAGTTACTGGTGACTTTGGCGCCATTATCAGCAGCATATTTGACGCATCTGGTCAGGGCATCATAAGGGCCGGAACCTTTATCATCCAATCCCTTAAGCGCCATAATTTTTGCCTGAGGCGCAACACCTATTACTCCCAGGGTGTTATTGCCTACTCCTGCTATAGTTCCCGCGCAGTGAGTCCCGTGGCCAAAGACATCCGCAGGATCATTATCCTCTTGCGGCTTTCGGTAGGTTACTCCTACGAAATCCCATCCCCGCACATCATCAATATAGCCATTCTCGTCATCGTCTATGCCGTTATCAGGAATTTCACCCGCGTTGACCCACATATTTTGAGCAAGATCTTCGTGATCATACTGCACTCCCGTATCAATCACAGCTACTACTATACTTTCGCCTTGAGTCATGTTCCAGGCAGACGCACATTGCAACTTTTTTAATCCCCACAAATCATCATAGTTCTGGCCCCAGCTTGCGGAAGATCCGTAATAAGGGTCATCAGGCACCATCAGGGCTTCGGCAATATAGTTTGGCTCTGCATATTCTATATCCGGATTCTTCTGCAATGAGGCTACTGCTTTCTCAACAGATACTTCTTCGGGAAGGGTGATTTTGTAAGTACGGTAGAGGACCTTTTCTTCAGGGCTCATGTCTTTGTAGGCTTCCTGGAAATACTCTTCATCAGCCACGTCTGTGGATGCCTTATAATTCTTACCCCGGAACCAGTACCATCCGTTTTTGTCTGCCTCGAGTTTGTAATCTTTTTTGAACCGGGCAATAACAGGTGCGATGGAATGTAGCCTGGAAACGTTCTTAACCTTCAGGCCGGCTGCGCCTAATGCAGGCTGCGGGGCCGCGCCTTCCCGGAAGTTAACCAGTATTTCGCCGGGAACATATTGAACTTCTATGAACCCTGGTGGTTTTTGCGGTCCGCCTGTTTCCGTGTCTCCCACGTCTTTGAAAAACGCAAAGCAAACCGGCGAACATAGTAGAAGAATAACAATAGCTAATGCCGTAGGCTTAAGGAGCATTTTTGTTTTCATAGGATACCTCTTTTGTCGAGAAACTCCTTACTACAGCGTATCTCCGAAGTGCGTTGCAACCATAATGAGGTCGGATATTGTGACCGCGTCCCATGTATCGGTTATGTCGGCTCTTTCGTCCCAGTTGGGGTCGCCTAACACAGAGCCGAAAGCTTTTGCCACGAGCACGAGGTCGAATATGTTAACTACGTTATCCGCATTTGTGTCTCCTGCTATTGCAGTGGAAGCGTAGGCGTTGTAGCTGCTGCCCGACTCAAACGATGCCCCGTTTACGGCTGATACTTCATAGGTATAGGCAGTGCTTGCGTCTAACGCTTTATCATGGTAGTCCGTGGTTGTAGACTCGCCTACCTTTACACTGTCCCTGTATACGTTGTAGTGGTCTATCCCTGACTCAGGGTCTGTTGACGCATCCCAGGTCAAGTTGATCCTTGCGCAGTTTACGGCTATGGCTACAAGGTTCTCAGGTATGAAGGGATGCGAGGGGTCTATTCCGATTACTATCTCAAACCCGTTACTCTGGCCGGCCAGGTTGGTCAGTTTTACTTCTCCTGATTGCGCGCCGTCGGGCACCTTGCACTTGACTTCAGTGTTGGACCACGACAAGTATTCTGTTGCCTGCACACCGCCTGTAAACTCGATGTATGAAGCGCGCTTAAGAGAGGCGAAGTTGTTTCCGGTTATCGTAAGGAGACCGCCTGCTGAAACAGTCGTTGGGTTAACAGCAGTGATATAAGGCAGGTAATATAATATGGCCATATAGACGTCGGCCATCCAGGCGTCAGGGGGGTCCGCATTCCTCCAATCCGACCACACAATCTTATCTTCGTAGATATCCGGGTGATACTTATATGTTGCACCAGTAACTATCAGAATTTCTTCGCCTGTCGCAAGGTCATACATATAAATACTACCGTAGGTTCCATTTAGTTTGTCCCTATCCGCCCACACGATCCTGTCTTCATAGATAGCTGGAGTAAACTGATCTGTCGGACCAGTAGCTATCGGAACTGTCTCACCTGTCGCAATATCGTACATGTAGATGTCGTAGAGACCGCCACGTTCATTCGCTTCTGCCCACACGATCCTATCTCCATAGATAGCCGGGATGCTCTTATGTGTTGAGCCAGTAGCTATCGGAACTGTCTCACCTGTCGCAATATCATACATGTAGATAGCAGGAGTTTGTAAGCTCCCCGCCACATACACAATCCTGTCTTCATGGATAGCCGGCTGAACCCCAGTGCTGGTAAAGGATATCCTACTTTTCTCACCTGCCGCAAGATCATACATGTAGATGTCGCGGGTTTTATCAGTTGGATCACTTCTCCACACAATCCTATCCCCATAGATAGCCGGATAACTTTGATTGCGCTCCCCACTGGTTATCTGTATTTCCTCGTTTGTCGCAAGGTCATACATGTAGATGTCGTAGTTGTCCCTCCCATTTCGACTATCCGTCCAGACAATCTTGCCTTCATAGATATCCGAGAACCCCTGCAGCGCCCCACTAACAGGCGATACCGAAGTTTCCTCGCCAGTCGCGAGGTCATACATATAGATGTTGTATCCTCTGGCAACGTCTGTCCACGTAATCTTATTTTTGTGAATCGCCGGATTGCCTTGAAATGCGTTCTCATTATCAGAGGTAATTTGTATTTCTTCTATTGTAACCACGCCTGGTTCCACAGTGAAAGTGCTTTGCGCAAAGCCGATATTCATAGCAGGGTCTTCGGCTTCTACCCGGACGGTATACGTGCCCGAATCAAGCTCGGGTAGTCTTTCACCATTTCTTGTGTCAACTTTTACTCCGTCAAGTTTGACCGCGATAACCGCAGCGCTGTTAAGGTCGTTAATTTCGTACAACAATAAGGGCGCGATGGCACCTATAATGAAACCGTCTTGTGGCTGCCTGATGATTACATCCGGCGCTACAGTGTCTACGGTAAAGATATGCGAAGCAAAGGATGTATTACCGGCTACATCCACTGCCTTTACCGTGAGAGTATGTTCGCCGTCCTCTAATGCAGGTAACTCTTCCCCGTCTTTGGTTCCGACCCAATCCATATCGACTTTTACTGCGGCGAGGGCGCCGGGATCGTCGATTTCATAGTCCACAACGGGTGTTGCGTCATTTGTAAATAAACCATCACTGGGCGTGACAATGCTTACAGAAGGCGCAACCGTATCGATAGTGAATACGCTTGACACAGAGCTCGTTCTGCCGAACCTGTCTTCTACTTCCATAAAAAGAGTATGCTCGCCGTCAGAAAGCGCAGGTAATTCCTGACCGTTTCTTTTGTCAGTAGGGTTTTCGTCGAGTGTGATCAACGTGACCGTTACGTCAGGATCGTCGATGACATATCGGAGAAGCGGAGTTGTGTCGTTATAAAATTTTCTGTCAGCAGGCGTAATGATGCTTATGACAGGCGGCGTGGTACCAACGCGAAAAAGCACACTTGATGCCGCAAGATTTCCGGCCAAGTCTTTAGCGTCAATAGTTACCGTGTGATTTCCGTCGGTAAGCTCAGGCAGGTCCTGCCCGCTTGGCGCTATAATAACACTTCCGTCGAGTTTTACCGTAACCGTTGCGTTTCCGTCATCCACCGCGTATTCAAGAAGCGGCGTAATATCATCATAATACCTACCTTTCTCGGGTGAGGTTATCGTAATGACCGGATAGGCTGTGTCGAGTGTGATTGTGTCAGAGTAAGCGCTCGACTCATTTCCGACCTCGTCTCTGAACTTGACGTATACTGTCTTCGTTCCGTCGCCGTCTGGCATTACGTGTCGTTTTCTCGTGTAAAATTCCTCCCAGGCCGTGAAACTTGTTCCGTCATTCGAGAAGGCTATTTCGATAGTTTCTTCCGGTGTCATGTTGTCGCTCGCGGTTAAGTTTAATTCTACGGAGGCGGCACGCGCATATTCGGCGTCATTTTCTATCAGGATAGAACCTGTCGGTGGCACTGTATCAGCGCCTGTATCGACTGTAAAGGTGATTTGGTTATATCCCATGTTGCCAAGGTGGTCCCTGGAGGCTATTTTAACCGTATGTTTACCGTCAGAGAGCGCGTCAAGGTTCTCCCCGCTTCTTTTTGTCACAATTCTGCCATCGACCATCACATAGTAAGTGGAGGCCTGGGGATCGAAATTGTCAAGAATGGTATAGGAAAGAAGAGGCGCGCCTGTATCAACCGTAGAAGTGTCCGCTGGACCGGTTATTGATATAGCCGGCCCGGTTGTATCAATAGTTATAGTGTCCTGTACGGTTAATACGTTTCCTGCTTTATCTTTGTACCGTGCGTAAACAGTTTTTAATCCATCTCTGGCTTGCGGGGTGTATATAAATAAGCTCTTATATGC
>JAMXCZ010000103.1 GCA_024542975.1 Candidatus Omnitrophota bacterium
TTTACTTTTGTCCTCAGCAATAAGAAAGAACCTTCTCAAAAAGATGTGGTTAATACATTGAAAAGGTCAAAGGCGGATATGCTTTTAAACTATCTTCCTGTCGGTTCTGATAAAGCAACAAAATTTTATGCTAAATGCGCGCTTGAGGCAGGAATCGGATTTATCAATAACATCCCTGTTTTTATCGCCAGCGATCCTGTATGGGTGAAGAAATTTAAAGCAAAGAGTCTCCCTATTATAGGGGATGACATCAAAGCCCAACTGGGAGCAACCATCACGCATCGCTGTTTAACGGATTTGTTTAATAAAAGAGGGGTAAAGCTAGAAAGAACTTATCAGTTAAACACCGGAGGCAACACCGATTTTCTCAATATGTTAAACCAACAAAGACTGGCATCCAAAAAAATCTCGAAAACAGAAGCGGTTCAGTCGGTCACAGCCAAACGGCTCTTAGATGAAAATATTCATATTGGCCCCAGTGATTACGTCCCCTGGCAAAAAGACAATAAGGTCTGCTTCTTAAGAATGGAAGGAAAGCTTTTTGGTGATGTGCCTATGCATATTGAACTGCGCCTGTCAGTAGAAGATTCACCAAATTCTGCCGGAGTCGCCATTGATTCTATTCGATGCTGTAAACTAGCACTTGACCGGGGCATTGGCGGGATCCTTACTTCACCATCTGCTTATTTTTGCAAACATCCACCCAGGCAATTTGTCGATGATAAAGCTTACAAAATGACGAAAGACTTTATTGCTGGAAAACGTGAGGACTAAACAGATATGGAGTTCCTCATCATTGCTGCCGGACGAGGAAGCCGTTTATCACAAATTGGGGATTCCAAACCCCTTATCCCCCTTCTTGGATTACCTCTTATTGAGCGTACTATTCTTACGGCCCAGAAATGCGGTTTCTCTGATTTCTGTATTGTGACAGGATACAACGGCAAAAAAGTGCGGCTCTTCCTAGATCAATTGGCCCCACGCAGAAATATAAAAATAACTCATGTCATCAATGAGGAATGGGAAAAAGGGAATGCCTTATCTATTCTTAAGGCAAAACATGTTCTGGGAGATAATAATTTTTTACTCGCCATGACAGATCATCTTTTTGACGATCAAATACTTCTATCTCTAAAATCCGAACCTATAAAAGGCAATGAAGTTGTTTTAGCCGCTGATTTTAAAACAACTTCAAATAGCTTGGTTGACATTGATGACGTTACCAAGATTTCCGTTAAAGATAACCGCATCATTAATATTGGAAAGACCATTGCGCCATACAACGCGTTTGACACAGGTATTTTTTTATGCTCCTCTGTGATTTTTCCAGCGATTGAAAAAAGTATGGCGAGAAATGATGACTCAAGTCTTTCAGGGGCCATAAAAATACTGGGAGAAAAAAACCAGTCTAAAATATTCGATATTCAAGGC
This sequence comes from Candidatus Omnitrophota bacterium, assembly GCA_024542975.1. GTDB lineage: Bacteria > Omnitrophota > Gorgyraeia > JABMRN01 > RBG-13-46-9 > JAMXCZ01. The sequence continues at coordinate 1,432 of JAMXCZ010000103.1, forward strand.
AAATTTTGGTTAGATATAGACGATAAAAAAGCCCTTAAAAAAGCAGAGCAACACATAATGTATCAATTAAAAAAAGCCTCTGACGGCCCAGTGTCAAGATACCTCAACAGGCCTATTTCTACAAGAATCTCAAAACTTCTTTTAAAGACCAATATTACGCCCAATCAAATATCTTTTTACTCCTTCCTGATCGCTATGGCCGGGGCGGGTCTCTTATTTTTTGGAAATATTACCTGCCTTATTGCAAGTGGCATTTTAGTGCAAATGGCCTCAATAGTCGATGGATGCGACGGTGAAATTGCACGATTAAAATATCAGGAAAGTGATTACGGCGCATGGTTTGACGCCTGTTTGGATCGTTACGCCGATGCCTTTATCTTTTTTGGATTAAGTTATTATGCATTTCTTTCAGGCGCTGGAATATGGGCATGGATCATAGGGTTTCTGGCTATGATTGGATCTTTTATAAATAGTTATACAGCAGATAAATATGACGGTCTCATGAGAACTAAAGTTTCCGCAGGTAAAGTTATTAGAATAGGACGGGA
>JAMXCZ010000104.1 GCA_024542975.1 Candidatus Omnitrophota bacterium
AGTCTGATCGGCTCACAACCGGTTGTGAGCCCATTAAATAAAAATATACGCTCTAGTAGCGTATATTTTTTCATCTTTTCAATATAATGTTTACCACAACATTTCAAACTTGATAGTGATCATGTGTAAGACCCATTAGCATTGCTGCGTTTTGGGACTTTTTGTATCTTGTTAAAAACAAGATCGACCTATCTCACTGAGTATTAGTCAGTGGATAACTCCTTAGAAAGGAGGTGATCCATCCGCACCTTCCGGTACGGATACCTTGTTACGACTTAGTCCTGATTACCGATCCTGCCGTGGTACCCTGTTGGGTGCTTAAGGCATTACCGGCTTTCCTGACTTGACGGGCGGTGTGTACAAGACCCGAGAACGTATTCACCGTAGTATGGCTGACCTACGATTACTAGCGATTCCGACTTCATGAAGGCGAGTTGCAGCCTTCAATCCGAACTGGGGGTAGTTTTGGTGGGATTAGCTCCGCTTTGCAGCTTGGCAACCCATTGTGTCTACCCATTGTAACATGTGTGTCGCCCAGGACGTAAGGGCCACGCTGATCTGACGTCGTCCCCGCCTTCCTCCGATTTAACACCGGCAGTCTCGTATGAAAAATATAACATACAATAGGGGTTGCGCTCGTTAACCGACTTAACGGGACACTTCACAGCACGAGCTGACGACGACCGTGCAGCACCTGTCATCCAATTCCCGGAGGCACTCCCCCGTTTCTGGGGGATTCTGGAGATGTCAAGCCCTGGTAAGGTTCTTCGCTTAGTGTCGAATTAAACCACATGTTCCACCGCTTGTGCGGGTCCCCGTCAATTCCTTTGAGTTTTAGCCTTGCGGCCGTACTACCCAGGCGGCAAACTTAACGCGTTAGCTTCGAAACCCAGAGGGTCGATACTCCGAGTTCCTAGTTTGCATCGTTTACGGCGTGGACTACCGGGGTATCTAATCCCGATCGCTACCCACGCTTTCGCTCCTCAGTGTCAGGTAATGCCCAGAGAACTGTCTTCACCATTGGCGTTCCATACGATATCTACGCATTCCACCGCTACACCGTATGTTCCGTTCTCCCCTGCATACCTCTAGATTAGAAGTTTCAGATATGTTCCCCAAGTTGAGCTTGGATATTTAATATCTGACTTTCTAGTCCACCTACGAGCTCTTTACGCCCAATAAATCCGGATAATGTTTGCACCCTACGTATTACCGCGGCTGCTGGCACGTAGTTAGCCGGTGCTTATTCATATGGTACCTTCAAGATTATTCCCATATAAAAGAAGTTTACAATCCGAAAACCTTCATCCTTCACGCAGTGTTGCTGCATCAGAGTTTCCTCCATTGTGCAAAATTCCCAACTGCTGCCTCCCGTAGGAGTATGGACCGTATCTCAGTTCCATCGAGGCTGGTCACCCTCTCAGGCCAGCTACCCGTCATCGCCTTGGTGAGCTTTTACCTCACCAACTAGCTGATAGGCGTAAGGCCTCTCCCCAAGCGCCCGAAGGCTTTGCTGTGCATAACACAGAATAAAAAACTGAAGAACTAAAGAACCGATGAACTCAGGAACTAATCTAGAATATTTATCCAAATTGTTCTTAAGTTCTTAAGTCCTTACGTCTCTGGTTTCTTGTTCTGTGCTACGCACAGATTATGCAGGATTACCCACCCTTTCGGGTGGCTATCCTTCACTTGGGGGTAAGTTCCTTACTATTACTCTCTCGTTTGCCGCTATATCGCTCGACTTGCATGTGTTAGGCACACTGCCAACATTAATCCTGAGCCAGGATCAAAC
>JAMXCZ010000013.1:0-9170 GCA_024542975.1 Candidatus Omnitrophota bacterium
CTTGAGGCTTCTTGCCAATGATCCGTATCCGCTCGTAAGGCTTCACGCAAGTTTGCCGAGCGCAACGGCACTTTGGTAGCGGACATTCCTATCCGCGGAATTTGCGCCGCCTAGTAATACATTTAAGGAGCTTTCGGTTTTTATGCTTCCAAGAGCTTGAATTGCGTGAAGCCTTACGAGCGGATACGGATCATTGGCAAGAAGCCTCAAGGACGGCACACACTCATCAGTAGCTATGGACCCCAGGGTGCGCGTCAATTCAAGGCGGATATTTGGGTCCATGTCGTAAGTTAATTTGGAAAGCTTATCTATGGCGCTCTTAAACTTGAGCCTACCTAACCCGCGTACGGCATATAAACGGATATCGGGCGCGTTATCTCCGAGAACGCCGGCCAATGCCTCTGCTACCGACGAATCGCCGATCTGTTCCAAAGATCTTACGCAATTAAACCGCACCATATGGTCATAATCATTCAAGCCTTTTTTTAAGGCGTCCATGGCCTTCGTGTCACCAATTTCCCCGAGCGCCCTGGCAGCAGCTCTGCGTATTTTGACATTGCGGCTCTCGAGCGCATCAATCAACCCGTCCGTTGCCCCGGCGTCTTTTATGCTGGCTAAAATGTTTATAGCCCGTGCCTTAACGCTTGTCTTTGCCGACGGGTCGTAAAGGGTGTCTACCAGAAGCGGAAGAGCCTGGCTACCAAGCATTACGAGCTTAAGCCGGGCATCCCGGGCATACCTTCTGTCAGAAAGCTGACTTATGTACTTCCTTAGCCTCGCGCTTTTTTTTGAACTTTTTTCAGCAGAGAAGCTTGTCCCGCAAAGGAGCGCAAATATAAGCAAAAATATGAAAAGCTTTATCTTATCCAATGTTTACCCTTTCGCCCTCTATTCTTCCCCTTTTACGGAAGAAAGCGCCTTTCGTTTACTCTCGACCTCTTTGTGAATCTTGTCCATTTTTCTCCAATAAGACTCAAGCTCCGCGAGCCCCAGGTCTTTTTTCGTATTGAGATCTGCTACCTTCTTGCCTATGTCGTAGAAAAGCTTTTCTTTCTGCACGTTAAGGCCCATGATGTCGAGCTGTATCTTGCCGGACTTCGAAACCTTAGCAAGCCCTTTTTCGCTTTTTTTAGCCAGAACCCCAAGTTCTTTTCCGAATTTCCTGAAACCATCTTTTGCCTGGTCAAGCAGCCGGTTAAGCTCCTTTTGACGATCTTCTTTAGATTGTGCCATTTTCTTCCTTCCGGTTTTTTTCTTTTTCATTTCCCACCCGATTTAGCTTTTGGACGCCGACTCGTATTTGCTTATACCGCGTTTTGACTTTTTTATGAAGTCCACGAGGTATTGAACTTCCTTGCCCGGATTTGATTTTAAAATTTTTTCTACGGCCTGACTGGTATTAAGGCCGGAGCGGTAAATCAGTTTGAATGCCGCTCTCAGTTCTCTTATTACTTCCTTTTTAAAGCCCGCTCTCCTGAGCCCCACAAGATTGAGCGCGCGCACCCTTGAGACGCCTCTTACCACCATATATGGCGGAACATCCTTATGCACTCCCGCAAAACCACTTATGATCGCGAGTTTGCCAATGCGGCAAAACTGGTGCACTGCAACGTTGCCGGAAATAAAAACTCCATCCTCAACATTGACATGCCCCCCAAGAAGCGCCCCGTTTACCAGGACAACCTTATTCGCAATTCTGCAATTGTGGCCCACGTGTGAGTGAGCCATCAGAAAATTGTCGTCTCCTATCTCGGTCGTTGAGGATTCTTCCGTACCCCTGTGAATAGTGACGTATTCTCTGATTATATTTCTTTTGCCGACCCTTAAGTAGCTTTTTTCCCCTTTAAACGTAACGTCCTGAGGCAGATGCCCGAGTATAGCGCCCATATGGACCTCTGTCCCCTCTCCGATCCGGGCACCGTTCAATAGGTGCGCCCGTGCATAGATTTTTACACCCTTGCCAATTTTTACGTCGGGCTCTATTATAGCAAACGGGCCTATTTCGCATCCGGCTTCTATTTCAGCGCGCTTACTTACAAGCGCAGTAGGATGCGCCTTCATCTTTTTTCAAGTTTTTCAATAAGCTTGTTTATGAGCTCCGCCATCGGGCGGATATAATCTTTTTTCCGCACCTTAAGACGGATCGAATATTCGCCCTTTTCTGTAATCTTCCTCAAATCCTCTTCCACACGCTTAAAAGGCCCCACCACGCGGTGCGTTAGCGCAAGCGCCCACCAAAAGATCACAGCAAAAACGGGTGGTAATCCGACGATAAGTAAAAAATTTACTTTGTATAAAACGGGATTGAGATTTTCCGCTATTGATTCCGGAATTCCCAGTTGCTCGGCCAGAATTTGGAATATCAGGTAATAAAGGCATCCTCCTATCAAAAATACGGGTACCACAATCGAAAGGAGGATCAAAGCCATGAATTTGAGCTGAAATTGATTTTTGGTTATTAATCTGAATCTCATTTGTACCCTATTTTTATCTCGTCATAGACGGCTTCGGCGCTTGTTTTCGTAGAATCCGCATCGGTCATAAACGCTATGGCGCCTATGTCAAGGTGTGGAGGCACACCGAACAACTTGACATAGTCCGAACATATGTCTCTTTCCTCATAGCGCCATTCCTGACTTCTCCCGCTTTCAACGACCAAAACTTTAATATTCTTTGAATATCCGCTGACCCCATGTGTGCCCACGGGAAGAGTCTCCGCCCAAATGTACTCTATTACCCTGGAACCCGTAAAAAACGCAGCCGGAAAGATAACATAAACACGGGCAGCAAAGTCTTCTTCCTTTTTGTCCTCTATACGCTCGGGCTCGCTGCGCTTGGGAAACTTGTCAACGCGCCACCTCCAGCTCAAAACCGGGTTCCGTTTTGTATCCAGCGCGATCTTGTAGTATAGGGCCGAGGCTGTTTTTTTGCTTTCCGCGCGCACGTAGGAAAGCTCACCGCCTTTTTCCACTCCGTAAGCAACTTTCCCCTTCAGTATTTTTTCTTCCCATTCCTTAAGGGAGTTCTCGCGGGAAAAGGGGAAATATTTTACTATGGGCGCTACGCCAGGTTTTTTTTCTTTCAGAAATTTTAGGCTATATTTGAAAAATTTTCCGTCTATGATCTTTTCCTTCGCTAAAGGAAAAAACGCAAGGCCCAGGACAAAAATAAATAAAGCAAATAAGGCCCATTTCACACGAGATGTTTTCTTCATGTTTTGCTGCATCGACTTTAAGCCACGTAAACAATCGTTATGCCTTATTAAATCTGTCAACTACAAGGGCCAACAAAAAGCAAGAGTTGGCCGCGGTTAAATACCCCGAATTAGTCGCGAAAAGCGGGCTAAGAAGCGATACGCCGATAAGTTTCGAAGCCAAACCAATTACCAAAAATACCATGCCCAGCAAAGTGAGCGTTCCTGTCGCTACATTCATAACGAGCTCCTTCTTGTTTTAGCTCCTGCTTGAAACTTCATTTTCGTCAAGTCATAAAAAACCCAGCACTAATCTTTATTCAAAATTAGTGCTGGGTTACAATCCATGATCAATCCCTAGAAGCTCAGTTTTACTGAACCCATGAGATCTGTTGCGACATTTTCATCGTCAACATAAAGGTTGCCCGGGAAAAACCATGCCCCGAGAACTCCGAACGAAACGTCCTCGGTGTAGTCCCATACCAGGTGCATGTCAAACTCGGTGCCAACATACTTCTTCGTCCTGAGATTGGTTGCATCCTCGTCCAGCCAGAAAAACGCCAGTTTTCCGGTCGCAGTAAGCGAATCCGTGGGGAGCACTGCCAACCCGAGAAGCGCTTGGTGCTGGTTGGTGAACGAAGCATCCGCAGTGCTCTGGTACATCCTTGGCCTTACAGGATAATCAGTAGTGGCATAATATCTTCCGATGAACTCGCGATATTTAGTATCAAATTTACCCCTTAACATCGGATCCCAACCGGTGTTTGTCCCTACGGTCGAGCCTGCGGGCTTCGTAGGAGTAGCGCTGGCATAGATGCCGGTTGTAACATCGCCGGCTTGGACTTCGGCATCGAGATCTGCTGCATGCTTGTCACCCGAATAATAGATGTATTCGGCTGTGATTACAGGCTTCCATGCAAAATCGTCCGCAAACTGCCTGGTTTCCACTGACGCGTCAAAACCCCATGCGCGGCGTTTTCTCGCGTCTATCTGCAAATCCGTTGCCACTGAATTCCCAAACTGAAATGCGCCTTCTAATCCAACGGTCCAGAATTCAATCGGGTCAGCGCTGCCACGCAATCCTATTGTGTGAACGTCATTGTTGCCTTGAAGCGCTGCCGCGATCTGTTTGTCGGATTTGTACCAATAGTACGCTTCCGATTCTGCGTTATACGAGTCGAAAATATAACCGATGTTGGTTCCTAAAAGATTAACGCCGTCACTCGCCTGGATCGTATTTCCATAGATGTTCGAGTATACGGCATCGACTGTCCATGGGTCATAGTCCAGTGTCGCCCTTATGGCGTCAAAGGAGTTGATAGTCGTGTATTCCGGAGCTGCCAGGTTACCATTGGGATCCTGTTGGTTCAAGCCGACAATAAACCCTTTGCCAAACCACATGTCCTGCCGGCCTATTTTAAGCGTAAGTGGCGAATACAAGAACTCTTTGAGCTCGATATACGCCAGGTCTACGAGTAAGTCAAATTCATCATCGCTCGCCGTATACCCACCACCCAGGTACCGGCCGTTTGTCGCAATAGTCGTTGCAGCGGGGCCGACGGTTATGTTTTTGGCATATATGTTCCAGTCCCTCATGTTGGCAAGACGAACGACTGCCGAAACGTTGTCGGTAAGATCCGCGTCGATTTGCGCCTCAACCGTGCTCATAAACCATTCCTGATTACTGCGGGTTACACCGGTTCTAGCATTGCCTTCAGGGGCGTTCCCTATTCCGTAGTTATCCCTGAAAATCCCGCGGACCTCAAGGTCTCCCGAAATCTTCACACTCTGCGTCCCGGCGTAAACGCTTGTCACAAAAGACAGCGCAAGCGCCACAACACACATTATGCGTAATAGTTTCATTTGTCCTCCAGTTAATCTACGTTTTCTATATCCATTATCTTGAGCCTTGGTAAAGCTCGCCATTATCTTCTTTATCTATCTAACTATCACAGGCCCTTATTCGACATATCTCTTTTCGTTCTACGCGTTTCGGTTATTTCCTCCCCCCTTTCCCTGCCGTTTTTGATACTGCCCATGATACACAGAGCCAACTTTTTAGCAAGTATACCACACACACCCGATTTGTCAAGGCGTTAGGAATTTTTTCTATATTACACCCTGCCGGACCGGAGTGCACCTTCGCCTGCGCACCCCGGTACAATTTTAAGCCAGGCGGGCCAGGGTGCGGGAGTTTTGGGTTATGTCGCGAACCGTACTGTCCTTAAGCCCCAGGGCTTTTAGGAATCTTCTGCGCTGGGTTTTTTCGATCAGGTCTTCCGGTAGATGGGCATCGTTATTCAGGATTAGATTTGCTCCGTGTTTTAGCGCCAGCTCGATAAGTCTTTTATTGGGTTTTGAATGGTTCTTCCTTGTAGTTATTTCCAGGAAAACTCTGTTTGCCCGGGCCAGCTTAACATCTTCCGGACATATCTTCCCGGGATGAGCAAGGATATCCACCCGGGCTTCTATGAAAGCTTTGTTTGTGCCGGGCGCTACGGGTTCGGAAACTGTCTCACCGTGACCGACAACGATTTTAGCGCCGGCCCTACGCGCGAACTTTACAAGCCCGCGTATGCTCCCGGGCGGCACATGAGTGATCTCAACACCCGGTATCGTCTTTATTTTGAGGTATCTATTGAGAGCCTTGCATGTTTTTACTATTCGCGGTATGACAAAATCTATGTTGGAAAAATCCACATGATCCGTTATCGCTATTATCTCATAACCTTTGACCTCAGCGCGCCTCGCAAGTTCGCTGGGCAAAAGCGCCCCATCGCTTAGTAACGAATGCGTGTGCAAATCAATCATCATTCCTCGTTTAACCCTAAAGAGTATCCCCGGCGTGAGTCGAACACGCGACCTAAGGTTTAGGAAACCTTCGCTCTATCCAGCTGAGCTACGGGGACAGCTTAAAAGAGACCTATTCGGAACGCCGTCCCACCTGGCAGGTGGAACGGCGGTTCTTCCGTTCCTACTCTTTATCGTACTTGACCAGCGAGAAAACCGGAACATCTTTGATCTTCTCGCGCCCTTTCAGAAATTCAAGTTCGATAACAAATACTGCTTCAACGATTTTTCCGCCAAGCTTATTAACAAGTTCAATGCCGGCGCGCGTTGTTCCACCGGTGGCCAAAAGATCGTCTAAGAGAAGCACCCTTTTCCCCTTTTGAAATGCATCCTTGTGAATCGTTAGAATGTCAGTACCATACTCCAGGCCGTAGCTCACTTCATAAGTGTCACACGGGAGCTTGCCTTTCTTTCTTACGGGTATAAACCCACACCCCAGTACATACGCGAGCACCGAACCAAAGATGAATCCTCTCGATTCAATGCTGACGATGTAATCTATGTTACTCTTCTCGTACCTCTTTACAAGCTCATCGATTACGGATTTGAATTTCTCGCCGCTCCCTATCAGGGTCGTGATATCCCTGAACATGATGCCTTTTTTCGGAAAATCGGGAACAGCGCGGATAAATTCTTTTAAGTGTTCGGTCATTTTAGTCTTCGCCCTTCCTCTTTTTGAGCGTTCTCGTCTTCCCTCATATATTCACGCAACTTTCTCATCGCTACGCTTTCGATCTGCCGCACTCTTTCTCTCGTTATTCCGAAATGCTCCGACGTCTCTCTCAATGTATGCCTTATGCCGTCTTTAAGCCCAAAACGCAACCCCAGGATTTTTCTTTCGCGGTCCGACATCCTGTGCAGCAGATCCTTTACTCTTTCATGCAGGAGAAAATTGCTAAGCTCGCTTACTTCCTTTGCTATTTTTTCATCTTCGATTAAATCCATAAATTCCGTGGAACCGCTTTCATCTACGGGTGCGTTAAGGCTGGAAACGGTATTGGCCATCTTGTTGAGCTGTCGTACTCGGCTTGTTGGCAGTTTCATTTTTCTGGCTATTTCGCCAAAACCCGGCTTCCTCTTGAGCTTGTGAGAAAGTGTACCCGTTACTTTCTTAAAACGCATCAGAAGTTCTATGATGTAAACAGGTACTCTAACCGTCTTTCCCTGATTCGCTATGGCCCTCGTTATGTACTGCTTTATCCACCAGGCCGCGTAAGTAGAGAAACGATACCCCCTTTTGTGATTGTATTTCTCCACCGATTTCATGAGGCCCAGATTCCCTTCTTCGATAAGGTCATGCATCGGCACGCCCAAGTAGCTGTATTTCTTGGCGATGTTTATGACCAGCCTCAGGTTCGATTGGATCATTGTCTGTGTCGCGCTCTTATCGCCTTTCTTTATCCTTTTGGCAAGATCAATTTCTTCCTGCGCAGTAAGGAGCTGTAAATTTTTAATATCTTTTAGGTACAAGCGTATGTTATCCATAGTCTCCCTATTTCTTTTTTTTGGCTTTTACTGCAGCCTGAGCTGCTGCCAACCGCGCGATCGGCACTCTGAAAGGAGAACAGCTCACATAGTCGAGCCCGATTCTGTCGCAGAACTCTACGGATTTAGACTCTCCGCCGTGTTCCCCGCATATTCCTATCTTGAGCCCCTTCCTTACCGAGCGCCCCTTTCTCACGCCTATTTTCATAAGTTCGCCCACCCCTTCCTGGTCCACAGTCTGGAACGGGTCCTCCTTCAATATTCCCTTCTCGTAGTAATGATCGAGAAATTTTCCGGCATCATCGCGCGATAGCCCGTAGGTCGTTTGCGTAAGGTCATTGGTCCCGAAGGAAAAGAATTCGGCAACTTCCGCAATTTTATCGGCAGTAAGCGCAGCGCGCGGAAGCTCGATCATCGTCCCGACCGTATATTTCACCACTTCTTTGTAATTCTCCATGACTTCTTTTGCCGCCAGGCGCACTACTTCTGCCTGTTGCTTAAGTTCATTTACATTGCCTACGAGTGGTATCATTATCTCAGGGTGCACCTCTATGCCTTCTTTCTGCACGGAACAGGCGGCCTCAAAAATCGCCCGCGCCTGCATCCGGGTTATCTCGGGATAAACAATTCCGAGGCGACACCCGCGCAAACCGAGCATGGGGTTCACCTCCTTGAGCTCCTCTATCTTGGCCTTCACTTTTTCCGCGCCAACACCCATGATCCCGGCTAGCTTCTCTATCTCTTCTTCCTGGTGCGGTAAAAATTCATGTAGCGGAGGATCTAACGTTCGTATCGTAACGGGAAATCCCTTCATGACTCTGAAGATCTCCGTGAAATCTTTTTTCTGAAGCGGTAGAAGTTTGGACAACGCCACTTTGCGATCTTCCGCGGTTTCGGCGAGGATCATCTCCCGCATTGCCTCGATTTTGCCTTCGCCGAAAAACATATGCTCCGTCCTGCAGAGGCCAATCCCTTCGGCGCCAAAAGCGAGGGCCGTGATTGCCTGGTCTCCCTGGTCAGCATTGGTCCGTATTTTAAGCCTGCGTCTCTTATCCGCCCACTTCATAAGCTTCCGGAAAAGCTTGTACATGTCCGACTTTTCGGGATCCAGGCTTTTCTGAACAATAACCTGCAAAATCTCGGAAGGCCTCGTGCTGATCTTACCCGAAATAACCTCTCCCGTTGTTCCATCAATTGATATATAATCGCCTTCCTTAATAATATGCTCTTTAACTTTCATCTCCCGCGCGGAATAATTTATACCGAGCGCGCCGCAGCCGGCCACGCAAACCTTGCCCATTTGCCGCGCGACCAAGGCAGCGTGCGAAGTCATTCCGCCACGCGCTGTGAGTATGCCTACCGCAGCGTCCATGCCGCTTATGTCCTCGGGGCTCGTTTCAATGCGAACCAGTATCACCGTTTCCCCTCTTTTTACCCACTCCACGGCATCATCCGCATTAAATACAACCTTGCCGCAAGCCGCACCCGGGCCGGCATTCAAGCCCTTGGCGATAAGCCTCGCTCCCTTTATCGCGTTTTTCTTTTCCGCAAGGTCAAATACAGGGCGCAGAAGCTGATTGAGTTGCTCCGGGTCTATCCTCACGAGCGCCTCTTCCTCCGTAATCAACCCTTCGTCCACCAT
>JAMXCZ010000013.1:9180-26469 GCA_024542975.1 Candidatus Omnitrophota bacterium
GTCCACTGCTATTTTTATCGCAGCAAGCCCCGTCCTCTTTCCGGCTCTCGTCTGCAGCATCCAGAGCTTGCCTTTCTGAATGGTAAATTCCATGTCCTGCATTTCCCTGTAATGCTTCTCCAGCCTCTTCTGGATCTCCAAAAGCTCACCGTACGGCTTACTGAGCTCGGCACGAAGCTTCTCGATCGAGCGGGGCGTCCTTGTGCCGGCAACAACATCTTCGCCCTGGGCGTCTATGAGATATTCTCCGTAGAACTTTTTTTCACCCGTAGCAGGGTCACGGGTAAACGCAACGCCCGTGCCGGAATCATTTCCCATGTTCCCGAATACCATTGACTGAACGTTGACAGCCGTGCCCCACACGTCCGGTATCTTATTGATCCTCCTGTATGTAATGGCCCTCTCCGTGTTCCATGATTCAAAAACAGCGCTTATTGCAGCCCAGAGTTGTTCGTACGGATCTTCCGGAAATATTTTTCCGGTTTTCCTCTTTATCTCTTCCTTGTATAACTTGACCAGCTGTTTGAGATCATCCGTAGTAAGTTCAAGATCGAGTTTTATGCCCTTTTCGCTTTTTATTTTATCCATGATAACCTCGAAAGGATCGTGCTCATCCTTACCCTTCGGCTTAAGCCCAAGGACAACATCTCCGAACATCTGCACGAACCTTCTGTAAGCATCATACGCGAACCGCTCGTTGCCCGTCTGGGAGGCAATGCCCTTTACGGTAGTGTCGTTAAGCCCCAGGTTTAAAACCGTATCCATCATGCCCGGCATGGAGACACGCGCGCCGGAACGAACCGACAAAAGAAGCGGGTTCTGCCCGTCTCCGAATACGGCACCCATCGCTCGCTCGACTTTCCGAAGAGCACCCGAGACATCTTCCTTAAGCCCGCCGGGATAGGTTTGCTTCGTTTTATAAAAATATGCGCAGACTTCCGTTGAAATCGTAAATCCGGCCGGGACAGGCAGTTTCATATTGGTCATCTCGGCGAGGTTAGCTCCCTTTCCACCCAAAAGATTCTTCATCGCAGTTTTGCCGTCTGCTTTTCCTGCGCCAAAAAAATATACGAATTTTTCCTTCTTTTTTGATTTCGCTTGCTTTCTTACCATTACCTCCATTAGCTCCTTTCTCCTTCCTTGAATTTTTACTTTACCCTTGCGTTGATATAACCTTTTAGCGAATCTACGCTGATGCGCTCCTGTTTCATCGTATCCCTGTCTCTCACCGTAACCTTTTTATCGGTAAGCGACTCTACGTCTATTGTTATGCAATACAAAGTGCCTATCTCATCCTGCCTTCTGTAAAGCCTCCCTATCGAGGCGGTATCATCGTAGGCGACTTTATAATCGCCCCGCAGGCCCTCGTAGATTTTTTTTGCAAATCCCACTACTTCCGGCTTATTTTTTAGAAGCGGTAAAACTGCGGCCTTGACGGGCGCGAGATTCCTGTTTAATGCCAAAACCACCCTCTTTTCGCCACGGACTTTCTCGGCGCTATAAGCATTTATGAGAAACGCAAGGACAGCCCTGTCTACGCCCCCGGAAGGCTCGATAACGTGCGGAATAATATCTTTTTTTGTTTCTTCATCAAAGAACGACAGATTGGCCTTGCTTTTATTTGAATGCTGCTTCAGGTCAAAATCCGTCCTGTGGGCTATACCTTCCAATTCCGACCATCCCATAGGAAAAAGGAATTCGATATCATAGCAGGATTTTGCGTAATGCGCAAGCTCTTCTTTCCCGTGCTCCCGGAGCCTGATATTTTCTTCTTTTATGCCGTACTTCTTATACCACAGGAACCTCTCGTTCACCCAGTATTTAAACCATTTATCGCTCTCATCGGGATGCGAAAAATATTCAAGTTCCATTTGCTCGAATTCGCGCGAGCGGAAATTGAAATTCCCGGTGGTTATTTCGTTCCTGAAAGCTTTCCCTATCTGCGCCACGCCGAAAGGAAGCTTCTTCCTTGAACACGCAAGTATATTTTTGAAGTTAACAAATATTCCCTGCGCCGTCTCGGGCCGGAGATAAACTTCGCCCGCGCTCGACTCAACCGGCCCCATAAAGGTCTTGAACATAAGGTTAAAGGCCCGCGGCTCGGTAAGTTCGCCTTTGCACTCGGGGCACTTCTTCTCTTTTAACAAATCGTATCGAAACCGTTTTTTGCAGGATTTGCAGTCAACCAGTAAATCCTTAAAACCCGTAACGTGGCCCGACGTCCTCCAGACCTCGGGATGCATGAGTATAGCCGCATCCAGCCCCTCTATGTCCGGACGCTCATAAACCATGCTCTTCCACCAGAGGGCCTTCAGGTTGTTTTTAAGCTCGACGCCAAGCGGCCCATAATCCCATGTACTCCCCAGGCCGCCGTATATCTCACTCGATTGGAATATAAATCCGCGCCTCTTGCACAGGGAAGCGATTGTATTTAAGTCAACCATTTGCTCTCCTATAACGGGGCCAGGCCCCTTTCTATTTTCGCAATAAACTCCGCGCTCTTCAATTTAACATTCAGGTGGTAATTGATAAAGCTCCCGAGAAGCCTTTCCACTTCGAGCCCTACGCCCTTCGCCACTTTTATGTGCGTTATCTTATCGAACGGCAGGCTCTCTATGTGTGAAATAAAATTAACCGTACCTGCCAAAACAGGAAGCGCCCTTTTGTCGCTCCCAAAACAGTTTTCGCATAACACCCCGCCCCGGACGAGGCTAAACCGCGTCCTTTGGTTTTCCGGTTTCTTCCCGCAAGAAGCGCAGGATTTGAGCCTCGGCATATGCCCGAGAATAGACAGGAGTTTTATCTCAAAAATCCTCGCCACCCTCTTGGGACTCGCTGTGCCCGAGAGAAGCGTGAGTGAATTACGTAAAAGTTCGTAAAGCGCTTCGTTCTTTTCTCCCGGCTGCGTAACAAAATTCAGAAGTTCCACAAAATAGGACGCGTAAGAAATTCTCGGAAGCGTCGCCCTTATGCCATGGAAATATTCCAAAAGCTCGCATTGAGAAAGTAGAAAATAATCTCTTTTCTTTTTTTCGTAAAATACGATCTCATCCAACGCAAACAATTCATACGCGCTTACAAATCTGTGCTCCGGGCTTCTTACGCCTTTGGAAATAAGTTTTATCTTTCCAAAATCCCGCGTATACACGTGAAGGGCGACACTCGTCTCCCTTATGTCAACCCTTTGCAGTATAAAGCCTCGGGTCTTCTGGATCGGCATTTCGCTATGCCCGAAGGGCCTGCGGCATGATCGTGCCGCTTGAAACGACAAGCTTAAGACCCTCCTCTACACTCATCTCAAGGAATTTAACGTCCCGGTGCGGAACCATTAAAAATATGCCGCTCGTCGGATTTGGGGTTGTGGGGATAAAGACATTAACAAGTTCCGTCCCGGCGGCATTCTTTACTTCGCCTCTCCCCTCGCCGGTAGTAAGCCCTATGGAATACACACCCTTCCTGGGGTATTCAATGAGGACTACTTTCTTGAAAAACGCTTTGTCCTTCCCTAAAAAAGCCGAGCCTATTTCTTTTGTCACCGAATAAATTTTTCCCACCATCGGGAGCCTGACAAATAATTTCTCGCCGAAAGAAAAAAGCTTTCGCAGGAAAATAATATTCGCCGCCCAACCCAGCAGTGAGACAAAGAGTACGACAACAAAAAATACCAGCACCTTCGCTATGAAACGGCTATATGCGGTTAAATAGGGGTTCAGGTTCAAAAAATCCACCAGGGGGTTAAGAATAAAACTGTTTATATTTATGACGAGGTAACGCATGATGATTATCGTAATCGCCACGGGAAATATGATCGCTACGCCGGTCAGGAAATTATTCCGCGCTCTGTTTAGCATGTTGCCTCCTGTATTGGTTTGTTATTGGTTTGCCGGTTAGCCAGTGAACCGGTGAACCGCTTGGTATGACTGCAGTCAAAATGGATAGCCTACAGTCATAATAACCGGCAAACCGGCAAACCTTTTCCATGCGAATCCGTGTTTCAAATCAGCAATTGAAATACCAGCGTTGTCACCAATGTGCCGAGGGCCGCACCCGCAATTATCTCCCAGAACGAATGTACGCCGTCTGTCAACCTGTGCCGGGCTATCAGGAATGCCATCACAAAGCTTAGAAGAATTATAAGCGGCTTCCCGGTAGAAAAAGCAATAACCGT
Source organism: Candidatus Omnitrophota bacterium (assembly GCA_024542975.1). Taxonomy (GTDB): domain Bacteria; phylum Omnitrophota; class Gorgyraeia; order JABMRN01; family RBG-13-46-9; genus JAMXCZ01. The sequence goes on from JAMXCZ010000013.1 coordinate 13,349, forward strand.
CCACATGGAAAACGCAAAAGCAGCGTGCCCGCTCGGCATGCCTCCTCTGAAAGGGGTACCCTTCTGAAAAAACACCTTTCCGCACACCACAATAGAAAGAAGGAGGAGCAGGGCGATAAAAGTGAGGTGCCACGGCGAATGCATTATCTTGACAATACCCGCCTTGGTATACAGAGCAAAATGCCTGGAAAATATGATATAACCGACCACGGCGGCGTTAAGAGCCGAAAGGAAAACTGCCCCCGCGGTTACGTCTTTTATAGCGCGAGCGAGTGGATGATACACGCTTTTTACGAGGTCTATGGTAAGCTCAATAGCCGTATTGACCATTTCAACTACGAGGACCAGCGTAATAGCGGCAAGAAGTATAAGCAATTCATCCTTGGGCAGGTTCAAATATATGGCAAAAACCAGGACTAGGATAGCAACAAGAAAATGTACCCTCATATTTCTCTGGGTCCTAAGGACATAAATAAACCCTTCAACCGCAGAGTTTAAACTTTTCGTGATGTTCCGTTTTTTCATACACTCTCCAGAAATTTCTTCTCAAGCCTCTGCATTCGAGCCCTCGCTCTTCGCCCCTTATCATCAAATCCTACAAGATGCAGCGCCCCATGTATTGTATAGAGCAGTAATTCTTTCCGTAAACTTAAGCCAAAGCGCAGCGCATTCCCGAAAGCCCTATCGGAGGAAATATAAATATCTCCTATCAGGGTTTTATTTTTAGAAGCCCTTCCGCCATCCAGCAAAAACGAGATAACGTCCGTAGGGCAATCTCGTTTCAGGTATTTTTTATTAAGGGCCTTTATTTTCCTGTCGGTTACGAACGTTATGCCGATCTCGGCGCGGGGTATCCCGAAACTTTTAAGAACAAGGATTGCTGCTTTTTTTACGCCGGATAACCCTATCCCTCTTTTCCGATTTAGATTAGCGACCTTTACCCTTAGAGGCATTTTTTCTTTCTTTCTTCGGTTTCACCTCCGGGTATTCAAGCCGCGTGTGAAAAACCCCCATCAATACCCTGACAAAACTCTCCGATATTTTATGTAAATCCTTTAGCGTAAGATCGCATTCGTCGAGCTGCCCGTCTATGAATTTATTGTTCATTATCTTCTCGACAAGCCCCCTTATACGCGCGGGCGTCGGTTCGGAGAGCATGCGCGAAGAGGCCTCGACCGAATCCGCCAAAAGCACGACCGCCGTTTCCTTGGACTGGGGTTTAGGTCCGGGGTATCTAAATTCCTCTTCTTTGAGGTCATCCTCTGATTTTACTTTTTCAAGAGCGCGTTGATAGAAATAGTAAATGAGGCTCGTGCCGTGATGATGGCTTACAAAATCCACTATTGCGCTGTTTAACTTGTGCTTCTTCGCAAGCTCCACTCCGTCTTTTACGTGATTCGTAATAATAAGGGCGCTCATGGAGGGCGTTAATTTATCGTGTTTTGAAGCGGTGCTGATCTCATTTTCTACAAAATATGCCGCTTTCTCCATTTTGCCTATATCGTGATAATAGGACCCCACCCTCGCGAGCAGGGGATTCGCCCCTATTGTGTTACAGGCGTCTTCCGCGAGATTCCCCACCAAAATGCTGTGATGATATGTGCCGGGCGCTTTTATGGTAAGTTCCTTTAGGAGAGGACTACCCAAATCAGAAAGCTCGAGTAGCGTTATGTTCGTAATGAGCCTGAAAGCATACTCGAAAACCGGAAGAAGGCCTATCACTATGAAACCCGAAATAATGCCGTTTGCTATACCGAAAAGGCCGTCGGTGAAAATGGTCTCCTTCTGCATGTTGTTTAAAAAACCGATGCTTACTATTGAAAAAAAGTTTGCGATGGATACTGCGAATCCCGCAAAAAATATCTGCGAACGCCTCCTTGCGCCGCGGACGGCATATATGCCTACGACGCTTCCCAGAAAAAGCATAAAAACAAAATTCAGTTTGCCGCCCGCCATAAATCCGATGTAAATACTCAAAACAAGAGTTACGATAAATGCGGTATTTGCGTTAAGAAGCAATACCAGGATCATGCCTATGGCGGCAAGTGGTATCATGTACCCTGACATCTGCGATTGCGTTACGATAAGCGTAATTGCGATAGCTAAAAATGCGTTTATGCATATGAGAAGTGTGCGCTTCGGCGCTTGCGCAGTTACCTTTTCAAAGAACTTAAGATAAACTGCCGTGACAAATACGAGCCCGATCAGAAGGATTAAGAGGCCCGACATATATGAAGCCCTGTTAACTATGGAATGAAGCCGCGTAATTTGCGTAAGTTTGGCAATGTCGTCTTTTGTTATTCTTTTACCCCTCTCAACTATGAGCTCGTTCTTTTTAACGGTAGCCCTTTTGTAAATGGGGGGAACCTGGTTCCTCGCCTCAAGCTTTCTTGCGCTTGTTTCGGCGGCATTCAATTTTGTGTTTTTGGTTATTCTCCATTCAACGAGATCGTAGAGCGCCCCTCTCATCGGGCGCTCGCTCGGGAGTAGGCGTATGATGGTATCGCGAACGATCCTGCCCGCCTCCTTCTCGTTTATGAGGTCTTTAGTTTCTGTTTCCCTTTCGATATGGAAGCGCGGGTTTCTTATCGATATCTTTTTCCGATTTACCTCAAAAAGTCTGTCCTTATCCTCTTTGCTCACTATGCCGATCAAAAAAACGTTTTCGAGCGCATCCTTGGCAACCTTCCGCATCCTGCCGGGGTCGGTAAGTTTCGCGAAGAGTGCGAGATGCTTATCGGTCAATTCAAAATCGATCTTTGACTTTAGTATTTCGGCTTTCTCTTTAACGCCAATCTCGCCTCTGCGGGCACTTTCGCCCGCTTCTGCAAAAAAAACATCCAGTTCAGCAAATGTCTTAGTCTGCACGGAGAAGTCGATATCATAAACCGGATTCACCCGGCGCTCAAGCTCTGCGCGGGCTTCGTCTGTTTTCTCCCGGTCTATGTCTGTGGGATACGTAAAATCATACGGCGCATATATGCTGCGCAGGCTGATATCCCCCTCCTTGATCCGGGAAAGGCTTGGCACGCTCCCAAGGTGAAGAAGCACAAATGAAGCCAGGCAAAATCCCACGATAACGAGAGAAGAGGAAAAATACTTACTTGCCCGCATTGTTTTTACGTTTTTCAAAACGCCGGTGAAAAATTTACTGGTTTTTGGCATTTTTATCCTGCCTTTTTTTGCCTCGCATACGCCCTTATAATATCCTGCACCAACTCGTGCCTCACGACGTCTTCCCCTTTTAGATAAACAAATTTTATGCCGTTTATGCCGCTCAAAACATCCTGGGACTCCAAAAGCCCCGAGGACCTCTCCGCAGGCAGGTCGCTTTGCGTTATGTCACCCGTAATAACCGTCTTGGAATCAAAACCAAGCCGCGTAAGAAACATCTTCATCTGCTCAGGCGTTGAGTTTTGCGCTTCGTCCAAAATTATAAAAGCGTCGTTCAGTGTCCTCCCCCGCATGTAGGCGAGCGGCACGACCTCGATGATCCCCCGCTGGGTATAATCGTGTATCATGTCGCTTTCTACCATGTCATAGAGCGCGTCATACATCGGCCTTATATACGGCCCCACCTTCGCGTTTAGATCCCCGGGAAGATAACCCAGGCTTTCACCCGCTTCTATGGCGGGCCTCGTCAATATTATTCTGCTCACGATCTTTTTCTTGAGAGCATTCACCGCCATAGCGACGGCTAAATATGTCTTCCCCGTACCCGCAGGGCCTATGCATAACACGATGTCATTCGTAAGTATGGCCTCTACGTATTCCTTTTGCCCGTTGCTTTTAGGGGTAACGTAGAGCCTTTTTGACGGGACCTCTATCCTTTTCAGATATATGTCATGAAGGCGTAGTTTCTTGCTTTCCTTTATTGCGGTTATCGCGTAGTTTATGTCGTGTTTTTTAAAATGCGTCCCTTCGCGCGCAGCGATCAGAAGTTCTCTTATTACGTGGGACGCCCTATCCACCTCTTCGGGCGATCCTAAAAGCCTCAAAATACCCGCGCGAAAAACGGAACTCACGTCAAAGGCTTTTTCGATAAGTTTTATGTTTTCGTCATGCTTTCCCAAAAGCTCCTGCGCCTCTCTGTCGTTCGCGAGGCGGATGTCTTTTTCCACTATTTAATCCCTTTAGGGCTCATCATCACGTCTTTTTCGCGAATTATACCGCCACCCGTGGAAGGCTTATACCCTTTTTCGCCCGGGAGAAGCGGTATTTCGATATCAATGCCCAAAAGGGTTCTTTTATCAAACTTTTTTTTCGCGGTTACAGCCGGCGGCGTACCGAGAAGGTAACCCCTGTTCCCCTGCATTTCCTGGTCAACCCTGTCCACCTGTATTATATATGTCTTAACATCCGAGCAACCCGCTAACATCATGCCCGCAAGCAAAACCACTACCGCTAAAAACCTCATCATTGGCCTCCTTTACTCTTCTTGATCCCAAGCTCCTTTAGCTGGGCATCGCTCGCCTCTGAAGGCGCGCCCGTAAGAGGGCATATTGCCTTCTGTGTTTTGGGAAAGGCTATTACATCCCGGATACTCTCCGACTTCGTGAATATAGTAGTAAATCTATCCAGGCCAAAAGCAATGCCGCCGTGCGGAGGGGCTCCGTACCGGAACGCTTCGATTAAAAATCCAAAACGCCGGGTAATTTCTTCTTTTTTAAAACCTATGGCCTTGAAAATTTTCTGCTGAAGGCCTTCCTCATGAATCCTTATGCTTCCACTTGCGATTTCGGCGCCGTTTATTACGAGGTCATAGGAAAGGGCGCGAATCCGCCCGAGATCTTCTGTGTCCAGGAGCTTTATATCTTCTTCCCTGCACCTTGTAAACGGGTGGTGTTCCGAAACCCATCTCTTTTCTTCCTCGCTGTATTTGAATAAAGGAAAATCCGTTATCCAGAGAATTTCGTTTTTATTCGTATCTATGAGCCCGGACTCTTTCGCTATGTCAAGCCTCAAAGTGCCCAGGACAGTCAGAGCAACATTCTTCTTGTCGGATACGATAAGTATAAGGTCTGAATCTTCCGCACGGGTGAGGCTTTTAATTGAATCCAGCTCCTTTTTCTCAAAAAACTTATCAATATTGGAAGTAAGGCCATTCTTTTCGCATTTAAAATAGGCGAGGCCGCCTGCGCCGTATTCCTTTGCTTTCAAAATAAGCCCATCTAATTTCGAGCGGCTGATCTTACCGTGCCCTTTGGCATTCATGGCGTAGATACATCCGTCCTTGTCGAGATTTTTCCTGAATATGTTAAATTTCGTCTCCCGAAGCGCCTCTGTCAGTTTCACGAGTTCCATGCCAAATCTCGTATCCGGCTTGTCTGTGCCAAACCGCTCCATCGCCTCTATGTACGTCAATCGCTTAAACGGAGTGCCGATCGAGACATTCATGCACTCCTTGAAAATCTTCTTCATGAGGCCTTCGGAAAGTTCGAATATGTCATCCTGCGTCACAAAACTCATCTCTACGTCAAGCTGCGTGAACTCCGGCTGCCTGTCCTTTCTCAAGTCCTCATCCCTGAAACAACGCGCTATCTGAAAATAACGATCAAAGCCCGAAACCATAAGGATCTGTTTAAAAAGCTGCGGCGACTGCGGAAGGGCGTAAAATTTCCCTGGGTTAGGCCTGGAGGGAACAAGGTAGTCCCTCGCGCCCTCGGGCGTAGAACGCGTGAGAAACGGGGTCTCTATCTCGGTGAAATTATGTTTTTCAAGGAAAGCCCTCATGGAGCTCTGTATTTTGTGCCGAAGGCGCATGTTTTTCTGCATATGGGGCCTTCTTAAATCGATATACCGGTAACGAAGGCGCATTTCGTCTGAAACCGCAAGCGCTTCGTCCACCAAAAACGGCGGAGTAAGGGAAGGATTCAAGATCTCAAGCGCCTTTACAAATATTTCAATTTCGCCGGTGGGGAGCTTCCGGTTTTCCATGCCGGCCGGCCTTTTTTGCACGATACCCTTCGCCTGGATTACATATTCGCTCCTAAGCTCATGCGCCTTCCCGTGCATAGCGCTATTTCTCTTGGGGTCAAACACAAGCTGCGTCACTCCGTAGGTATCCCTCATGTCAATAAATATTACATCGCCATGGTCGCGCCTCGTATGCACCCAACCCGCGAGGGCCACTTCTTTCCCGATATTGGCTTTGCTTAATTCACCGCATGTATGCGTGCGTAACATAATACTCCTAATGTTTCTCGAGCTCTTTCTCGATCTCTTTTGCTACATTATCAATACTCACAGACCTCTGCTCTTTAGTAACCATATTGCGCAGTATAGCCTTATTCTCTCTTACCTCGTCCTCGCCCAAAATGACCACAATTTTGGCGTTGTTTTTGTTGGCTTTTCGCATCTGTGATTTTAAAGAGGTCTCACCGCCATCCATCATCACTCTGGCGTGTTCACGCTTCCATTCCTTTCGTAATAACCATGTTTCGAGCGCAGCAACTATTTTTGCTCCCTTATATTTTGCCTTTGTACCCAGCGTGGCCACATAGACAGTCTTCGGCTCGGGAAGACTTTTTGTCTTTTTAAGAATTAATATTATGCGTTCCATGCCCAGCGCATATCCAAAAGCATTGATATCCGGGCCGCCCAAATCTTTAACGAGGTTATCATACCTCCCGCCGGCCCCTATCGCATCCTGGGCGCCCAAGGCGGGATGCGTAATCTCAAAAATCGTACCTGTATAATAATCCAGTCCCCTCACGAGATTTTTCGTCTCGGCAAATGGAACTTCCATATCCTTTAGATCCTTTTTTAGTTTATCAAAGCGATCCCCACACTCGGTGCACAGGCTATCCAGGATGTCCGGCGCTTGCCTCACGACCTGTATACAACATTCATTTTTACAATCCAGAACCCTTAAAACGTTTCTTTTTATTTTTACCTTGCAATCATCGCAAAGCCTTTTTTCTTTATCCTTTAAATATTTCTTCATCTTACCGGCAAAGCTATCTTTATCAGTTTTACAGCCAAGGCTATTCAATTTTATAGTAAAATCACGCAATCCCAAGGACCTCAGCAAAAACTCTAATCGCCTAATTGCCAAAACCTCACTATACGGTCCACCTCCAAATATTTCTACACCTATCTGGTGAAACTGTCTCAAGCGGCCTTTTTGGGGCCTCTCGCTTCTGAACATCGGGCCGATATAATATAACTTGAGTTCCGAAGAAAGCTTATCCATGGAGTGCTCAATGTAAGCCCTCACTATGGGAGCCGTTCCTTCGGGCCGGAGGGTTAAGGACCTCTCTTTTCTATCCTTAAAGGTGTACATCTCTTTTGTCACGATATCACTTGTTTCCCCTATGCTACGGGAAAAGACAGATGTTTCTTCCAGTATGGGGGTACGTATCTCTTCGTAACCAAAGAAATCGAAGACTCTTCGCGCATTGTCTTCCAACCATCGCCAAATCCCAACGTCCCCCGGTAGGATGTCTTCCATTCCTCGTACAGCTTTATATTTCATAATCCTTAATCCTATTTCTTATATGGAACCGCGTTCCACCTGCCAGGTGGAACTGGATCTTTTATTGAGATCCTTCACTCGCTTTCGCTCGTTCAGGATGAGCCCTTTGCCAAGAAAAACAACCCGAGGGCTCATTTAACCTTCTTTTTCATGGCGAGCCCTACTTTAAACGTTACGACTTTTTTCTCGGGCACTTCGACCGCTACGCCCGTCTTGGGGTTCCTTGCTACTCTCGCTTTCCGAGATCTTACTTTAAAAATCCCGAAATTCCTGAGTTCCACGGTTTCGCCTCTCGAGAGGCTTTCTGTAATCGCGTCCAGTATCATTTGCGTGATCTTCTTCACTTTGATCTGTTCGATATCTAAGCGATCCGCGATTTTGATTACAATTTCTTTTTTTGTCATCTCTTCCTCCTTACCCCTTTTTTCAACGTAAAAGCGAATCTGTTAAAATTGCCTATTCGTCTTTTTTTTCTTTCGAGCCTTTCGAGCAGGGCCTTTAAAAAACTGAGGGCCTCACGCCAGTCCCGATCTAGCGCATTCAACTTTTTGTCAGATACGATAGAGATTTTTTCGAGCGAGAGTATATTATGCACGGATGGGCTCATTACAAACCTTGCAAGGGGCCTCACGCCGAGCGTGTCCATCAGGTCCTCGTAGCGCAATCCAACAAGGTTTTTGGTAGATAAAATTTCTTTTTCTTTCGATTCGCTCATGTGATTTTCCGAAGTCGTTCTCTTGAATATCTGGTGAAACTTATCCCAGAGTTCTATGAATTCCTTTGTTTTCTTTATGTCGCACTCGAGCTTCCTGTCAATCATGTCCTAAGGCCGATGCTCCCGTTACCGCACAAGTTTTCAATTTCCTCAAACAGAATGTCGTCCGGCGCCACCGCATAATTCCTCCCGGCGGAAATACTCACCCTTTTACCCGTAGGTTCCTGAAAATTAAGTAAAACCGGGATATTGCCGCGATGCCTGGAGAGTATGCTCTTTAAGCTCTCAAGGAGCGACTTATCAAGTCCCGGGGTTGAAAGCCTTATCAATATGGCCTTTGTAAACTTCGCCTTGACGTCCTCCAAAGAAATGATCTCTTCGGCAAAGAGCTTGGGCTCTTCCTCTCTTAAATTCAGTTTGCCGGTTATATACACCATGGTGTCGACCTTTATGAGACCGGAGAATTTCTGAAAAGTTCGCGGAAAAACAAGCACTTGTACCGTACCTGTTAAATCCTCCATGCTTACTATCGCCATCTTTTCTTTCGTTCTCCTCGTAACGGTAATCTTGGCCTTGCTTATTATGCCTCCCAGGCGCAATTCTTCTCCATCCCTCAAGGTACCGAGGGCAGCTATCTCGGAGGACGAATAATTCTTAAGCAGCCTTTCAAAGCGGGCCAATGGGTGTTTTGTGATGTAAAATCCCAGGATCTCTTTTTCGTACGCCAAAAGCTGGCTTTCCGGCCATTCGCGGATGTCCGGCACTTCCTGGAATGTTTTCTGAAAACCCTCGTGCATATCAAAGGTATCGAAGAAAGAGAATTGGCCGCTCATCTTATCCTTCTGGACACCTCCGGCTATTTCAAGTGCCTTGTCCAATATCGCCAACTGCTGAGAGCGATGAAGCTCAAGGGAATCGAGCGCCCCGCATTTTATGAGGCTCTCTATTACCCTCCTGTTTACCAGCCGCGAATCCACGCGCTGCGTGAAATCATAGATGGATTTGAACCTGCCGAATTTTGTCCTTGAACCTATTATCGAGTCAATAGCGGTCCTCCCCACATTTTTGACGGCAGCGAGACCAAAGCGTATTACGTCATCGACTACGGTAAAATTTGCATAACTTTGGTTTATGTCGGGAGGCAGGATCTTGATCCCCGTCTTGATGGACTCATTTATGTACAAAGCCACTTTATCCGTGTTATCCCGCTCACTTGTGAGAAGCGCGGTCATGAACTCTATCGGAAAATTAGCTTTGAGATATGCCGTTCTATAACTTATCATCGCGTAGGCCGCGCTATGAGAGAGGTTAAAGCCGTAGCCGGCAAAATATTCTATCTGGCTGAATATTTTATTCGCTGTTTCTTTATTCACCCCTCTTTTCACAGAGCCATCTATGAATTTGTGCCGCGCCTCGGCCATAACCTCAGGGGTTTTCTTGCTTATGGCGCGGCGAAGGGTATCGGCTTCCGCGAGGCTGAAACCCGCCAGTTCCGAAGCGACCCGCATGATCTGCTCCTGAAATATTATAATTCCGTACGTCTCCTTGAGTATGGGCTCCAGGACGGGGTGGTCGTATTTAATTTCGGACTTTTTGTGTTTTCGTTTTATGAAGTCATCCAGCATCCCGCTTCCTATGGGGCCGGGCCTGAATAAGGCAAGAAGGGCTATTATTTCTTCGAATCTTTCGGGTTTTAATTTTCTCAAAAGGTCTCTCATCCCCGAACTTTCCAATTGGAATAGGCCTATCGAATCCGCTCGGGCCAGAAGCTCGAATGTTTTTTTGTCATCGAGGGGGATTTCTTCTATGTTAATGTCGAAATCCCGTATCCGTTTCACTATCTTCATTGTTTCATTTATGACCGTAAGCGTCCTTAAACCCAGGAAGTCCATTTTTAAAAGCCCTATCTTCTCGAGGGAATTCATAGGAACGCCCGTTGTTATTTGGCCGTCTGTGGTCATAAAAAGCGGGACGTAGTTTACGAGGGCCTTTTCGCTTATGACTACTCCGGCCGCGTGCGTGGATGCGTGGCGGGTCAGCCCTTCGAGTCTTCGGGATATGTCAATAAGCCGCGTAACCCTTGGGTCGTTTTTATAAAGGGAGCTCAGTTCCGGCTCCACTTTAAGGGCGTGGTCTAAGGTAATATTCAATTCGTTCGGTATGAGCTTCGCTATCTTGTCTACTTCCGCATATGCCATGCCCGTAACCCTTCCCACATCTCTTATCACGCCTTTCGCCATCATGGTTCCGAAAGTAATGATCTGGGCGACGTTCGCTTTGGAATATTTATTGATTACGTAGTCAATTACTTCATTTCTTCTCTCGTAACAGAAATCAATGTCAATATCAGGCATACTGATTCTTTCGGGATTCAGAAATCTTTCGAAAATCAGGCCGTAGCGCAACGGGTCTATGTCTGTTATGCCAAGGGTGTAACTTACAACGCTGCCGGCGGCCGAGCCCCTCCCCGGGCCTACGGGGATACCCTTGTTTTTGGCGAAATTAACAAAGTCCCACGCGATAAGGAAGTAGCTCGTATACCCGCTTTTTCCTATAATCTGCAATTCATGGTTCACCCGTTTTTGTATGACTTCGCTCATGCCGCCCGGGTATCTTTTTTCAAGGCCGTCATGCACAAGCTTCTTGAGGTACGCTTCCCGCGTTGTGCCTTCCGGCGGATCGTATTGCGGCAGGTGAGTCTTTTTGAAATCAAGTTCCACGTTACATTTCTCGGAAATTTCTTTCGTATTGCTTATGGCAGACGGCACGCTTGCCTCGAAGGACTTCTTCATCGCCTCTTCCGATTTAAAGTAGAATTCGTTCGTTTGAAGCCGCATGCGATTGGGATCATCCAGGGTAGTCTGGGTTTGTATGGAGAGAAGTGCCTCATGGGCCACCGCATCATCCTTTGTAAGGTAATGCACGTCATTCGTCGCTACGAGAGGCATGTCCAGTTCCTTTGATAATTTTATAAGCCCCTTGTTCACTTTTACCTGTTCTTCCATGCCGTTATCCTGAATTTCCAGGTAAAAGTTGCCTTTGCCGAAAATATGCCTTAGCTGGTCGGCGGTCTTTTTGGCGTTCTGCATTTCGCCTGAACGGATAAGATGCGGGATCTCACCTTTGAGGCAGGCCGAAAGGCCTATGAGGCCGTCGTTGTGGCTGGCAAGCACTTCCTTGTCAATTCGCGGCCTGTAGTAAAAACCTTCGAGATATCCGATCGAAACCAACTTCATTAGATTTTTGTAGCCGATTTCATCTTTTGCGAGAAGCACCAGATGGTATGACGCTTCCTTGATACCGTGGCTTGATTTTTCAAATCGGCTCTCGGGTGCAATATACATCTCGCACCCGATTATGGGCTTTACGCCGCGATCCAGCGCTTTCCGGTAAAATTCGATACTGCCGAACATGTTGCCATGGTCTGTTATGGCGCAGGCGGGCATCCTTAGAGCCGCAGCATGATCTACCAATTTTTGCAGATGGCATGCCCCGTCTAAAAGGCTGTACTGAGTGTGCACATGCAGGTGCACAAAATCTGTGTGCTTCATTTATTTTCCCATTCCCACGCGCTGGGCTGCCTGAAACACTTTTCCTTCCGTCTGTATGGAAGGCGCTATTATAATTTCTACCGAATGCATTTCTTTTATGTTTTTTGCGCCAAGATTGCCCATGCTTGTCATGAGCGCGCCTACAAGATTCTGCGTCCCGTCATCTTTTTGCGCGGGCCCAAGCAAAATCTCCGAAAGTGTCCCCGAAGTTCCCACTCTGATTCGTGTCCCGCGCGGCAAGTTCGGATGAGGCGTGGCCATTCCCCAGTGATATCCCCGGCCCGGCGCTTCTTTCGCCCTGGCGAAGGCGTTCCCAAGCATTACCGCATCTGCTCCGCATGCAAAGGCTTTGCAAATATCTCCCCCCGTGGACATGCCACCGTCCGTTATTATTGCAACGTTCTTGCCGGTTTTCTTGAAATGCTTCTTCTTCGCGGCTACGCAATCTACCGTAGCCGTCACCTGCGGCACGCCGATCCCGAGAACACCCCGTGTAGTGCAGGCAGTCCCCGGTCCGATCCCGATAAGAAGCCCCGCGCAACCTGTTTCCATCAACTCAAGCGCCACCTCATAAGTCACGCAATTGCCGATTATTACCGGCATTTTAAACAACCCGCATAACCTGCCAAGGTCGACTGACTTATATTCCTTCGCTATGTGCTTTGTTGTCGTTACCGTAGCCTGGATAACAAAAATATTACATCCGGCCTCCCCGGCAATTTTTCCAAATCTTTCCGCTTTTTGAGGAATTGAACTTACTATGGCAGGCACACCCGCCTTTTTTATCTCCTCGATCCTCTTCGCGATAAGCTCTTCTTTTATGGGGGGCCTGTATATGGACTGGGCAAGCTTGGTCGCTTCCTCAGGCGGCGCACTGGCGATTTTACCCAGCACCTCCTCCGGATTATCGTAACGCGTCTGGACGCCCTCTAAGTTCAGAACAGCTATTCCACCGAGTTTCCCCATGGCTATTGCGAATTTTACATCCACAACCCCATCCATTGCGGAAGCTAAAATAGGAATCTTGTATTTTTTTCCGGCAAAATCAAAGCTCGGATCAGTATCGGCAGGGTTAACAGTAACCTTGCCCGGAACCAACGCGATCTCATCAAACCCGTAACAACGCCGCGCCTTCCTATCAACCCCGATGTAAAACTGCGCCATGTTCTAACTCCTTGTAATCGTAGTAACTTACACCAATAACCCACTACTAAATAAAGCATATATTACTATTATTATATCCCATTGTCAATGTTAAAGCTCGAAAGTGAGTAATGGGTGCGTGAACCAGGGAGTAGCCGGCAGGCATGCCGGTACCTGGCGCGCGAATTTTGGCTTCAGCTAACCCATCCAGGAGAATACACAAAAAATAGGAAAC
>JAMXCZ010000014.1:0-2687 GCA_024542975.1 Candidatus Omnitrophota bacterium
GGTCTGACCCCTTCCTGTGTAGGGGGTCAGACCTCTTTTTGTTCTCTTTTTGTTCTTTCTTTGACTTGTTCGAAGGTGGCGTAAATGGCGGGAACTAAGAGTAGCGTAAGCGGAGTGGCAAAAAGCATGCCACCTATTACGGTTATAGCAAGCGGGTTCCAGAGGTTTGCCCCTTCAGACCTGTCCAGGGCCATGGGCAAAAGCCCCATTATGGTTGTAGCCGTCGTCATAATGACAGGCCTTAATCTGTCGCGGGCGGACTGTATTACTACGCGGAAAAGGTCGTTATGGGTCCCCTTCAAAACGTTCATGTGGTCAACCAGGATGATGCCGTTATTTACGACTATACCCGCCAACATCATCATTCCTATAAGCGCGCCCATCCCGATAGCTGTCTTCGTGAAAAACAAAGCGAGAATTGCCCCTATCGTGGCAAGAAGAACCGTCCCCATTATAATAAACGGCTGATAATACGATTCAAAAAGCGAAGCAAGGACTATGTAGATAAGAGCCAGAATGACCCATATTACGACCCCGAACTCTTTCTGTGTCTTCACCATGGAGGGGTAATTGCCGCCTAATCTATAAAAATAATTCTCTGGAAATTCAATGTCACTTAGCGCTTCTTTTATTTTATTTGCCGCTCCGCTAAGAGGGATGTCTCCTATGTTTGCGCTGACCTGGATCATTCTCGAGCGGTCTTTTCTCCATATTTCACTCGGGCCCAATCCGTATTCAAAGTCTGCTACCTGGTCAAGGAATACCTCCTTGCCGTCCTCGGTAATCAGAACGAGCTTGTGAAGGTCTTTGAATGTTTTCCTGTATTGCTCGTGTAGCCTCCCTATCGTCTCGATTTCTTTCGCTTCGGTGTGAAAAAGCGTAGCCCGGAGTCCCCGCATCTGCGCGTGGACCATCATGCCTATGTCGCTTGCGGATAGCCCGAACTGGGCTGCTTTTTTCTTGTTGACCTTAAGCCCGAGCTCGGGGCGCCCCTCCCTCATCCTTATTTTAACATCCGTAAATTTGGGTATCGAGCCCAGCCTCGTCGATATGGCTATGGCAAGCTCCCGCAATGCATCGTATTCGTACCCGAAGAGGTCGATAATCATTTCTTTTGTCCCGACCTCCTGCTCTTCTTCGAAATAGATAAATGCCGGCTTTATTTTTGCAACCTTTGGCCTCAGGCTTTCTGTAATTTCCGAGATCGTTCTCTTGCGCTCGCCTATGGAGAGAAGCTCCACATACACCTTGCTTGACCAGGGCTCGACCCTTGCGGTGAAGCTTTTGACCTCCGGAATTTCACGGACCAGATTCTCTACCCGGCGCACCGTGCGATTGGTAACGTCGAGCTTTGTCCCGGTGGGCATCTCGATAAAAATCGTAAATTTGTTTTGTTCCGTCGTGCCGATATATTCCTTTCCTATTTTTTTCGACAGGGCTATACATGCGGCAAAAACGATAAGTGTCATAACAAATACAAAAATCCTCTTCCTAAGTATGATATTAATAGCTTTTTCCTGAAATTTGTAGAAAGGGGCGAGGACGTCCGTCGAACCCTTTGTGATGGTAGTCCGTGACATGAGAAGCGGCACAACAGTAAGAGCCACAAAAAAGGAAACGCTTAAGGAAAAGATAACCGTCCATGCAACCCCCCTGTAAAGAAGCCCCATTTCCTTCCCCGCAAACATTATTGGCAGGAAAACTATCACGGTAGTCAGGGTCGAAGCGAATATTACGAGATTCATTTCGGAGGCGCCCCGGATGGAGGCCTCTATTTTATCTTTTCCCTGTTCCGCTTTTCTCAATACGTTTTCGAATACCACGATGGAGTTATCCACCAGCATCCCCACGCCGAGAGCGAGCCCTGACATTGTGATAAAATTTATGGTTAGATTATAAAGCCGCATGAGGATAAACGTTATTATTACGGAAATCGGTATCGACACCGTAACTATCATTATGGGGCGCAGGCCTTTTTTGGCCAGGAAAATGCATACGAAGCCGGCAAGCATGATATACAAAACTTTTACCGGCAGGAAAATTACGCCCACGAGACACACCGCAATGGCCAAAAAAAAGCGTTTTCTGATTTTCCCCAAAAAGAAAGCCAGGATAAGCATTATGAGAATCGCGCCTTTTAGAAGTGAATCTTTAAGGTTGTTCATGGATTTTTTTATGAAATCTGCCTGATTGCTTGTCGCGATAATTTTTATGTCCTCCGGCACGATAGCCCTTACCTTTTCAAGTTCTTTCAGGATTCCGTCCGCGATACGGATGGTATTGCCGGTGGATTCTTTCTGGATATAAATAGAAACAACCGGGCGTATGTTTATCCTCGCGTAGCCCGAAGGATCGAGATACGAATCTTTGACATCCGCTACGTCTTTCAAGCGTACTATCGAACCGTCCGGAGTGGAAGAAACCCCCAAGTTCCTTATCTCGTCTATAGATTTAAATTCGCCTATGGTCCTTATGAGATATTTTTTTCTCTCATCTTTTATGTCCCCGGAAAGCAGGTTAAGGTTATTTACGCCGAGTATGTTTATGATCCTCTCCAGCGGCAAGGAATACGCAACGAGCGCCTTTTGGTCCACTTCTACAAGGATTTTCCGTTCCCTGCCGCCGGCTATTTCAACGTTCGCGACCCCGGTCACGCGTTTTATCCTTTCCTTAACTGTCTCGTCAAC
>JAMXCZ010000014.1:2697-26310 GCA_024542975.1 Candidatus Omnitrophota bacterium
TTTCGTATGCCCTCGGTCGTCCTCTTAAGGCTTGTGACAGCGAGTATCATTATGGGCACATCCGAGCGCGTAAACTGCGCAATAATGGGTTTTTCGGCTTCTTTGGGTAGTTTATTTTTTATCCTCGCAAATTTCTCTCTCACTTCCAGGGCAGCGAAATTCATGTTGATCCCCGGCTCAAATCTCAAAACTATCGTGGACTCCCCTTCCTTTGAAATACTTAGCATCTGCTCAAGGTGTGATGTAGTGCTAACCGACTCCTCTATTATCTTGGTAACCATTGATTCCACTTCGGTAGGGGGAATACCCCCTCTTATCTGAATAATAATGCTGATTTCACCGAAACTTATGTTGGGGTAAAGCTCAAGCGGCAGCTGGAAGAGCGAGAAAAGTCCGAAAAGCGCAAGTGCCGTAAAAACCATCGCCGTAGCGACAGGCCTACTTATAGCCAGCTTAGGCAAGTTCATGGGGACGTCCCCCTTTGATGTAACTGCCTACTGCTAAAGAAGTTATGGGATGGTGTTTTCCGGTTTTTGGCTGTTGGGGGAAACTGAAAAGTGGAAAATGCCACCTTGTAACCTCTTGATATATAATAAGTTGCGAGAAAGTGGGACGTCCCCATTATGTTTTCTTGAACAGTTTTGCGTTTATTTCATGCGATAGAAGGTAAATCGCGGGAATTACGAGAAGCGTTAGAAATGTAGATACGAAGAGGCCCCCTATTACGCTTATGGCGAGCGGACTTCGAAGCTCTGAACCTTCGCCAAAAGCGAGAGCCATCGGCACAAGCCCCAGTATTGTTGTCATCGCAGTCATAAGGATCGGGCGCAAGCGCGCTTTCGAAGCCTCCATGACTGCCTCCATTGCGGTCTTTCCCTTGGAGCGCAGCAGGTTCAGGTAGTCTATCAGCACTATCCCGTTATTAACCACTATCCCTCCGAGCATTATAAGCCCGAGGAGCGCAACGACGTTTACCGAGGTATTGGTTATAAAAAGCGCGAGCAAAACGCCTATTACCGAAAGCGGCATCGTTACCATGATTATAAACGGTTGCCAGAAATTTTCGAATTGCGCGGCCATTATCATGTAAATTAGAATGATCGAAAAAATCAGGGCAAAACGCAGGCTGTTGAAAGACTCGGACATCTCTTCGGACTCACCCGTAAGTTTCACCGTAAAGTCCTCCGGTATATCCAACCCATTGATCACGCCTGTGACGTCGCTCGTCACGTCTTTCAGAGGACGGTTAAAAATATTGGCGGATATTATTATCGTCCTTTCCTGTTCAAGCCGCTTTATCTCACTCGGGCCCAAACCCTTTCCAAACCGCGCTACGGTAAAAAGCGGCACTATGTGGCCTTCGGAGGAATGAATCTGGAGCCTTGAGAGCTTATTAAAGTCGCCTCTATCTTCTTCACGCAACCGCACCCTTATGTCGATCTCCTGCCCTTTTTCTTTCAGACGGCTGGCTATGTAGCCTTTTAGGCCTATCTGGGAAGTCTGCGCTATGTCGGCTACAGAGAGGTTGTATATACTCGCCTTGTCCTTGTTTACAAATACCTTTGTTTCCGGCGAGGGTTCGGGCATATCGGTCTTGACCCCGTATATGCCGTCTGTCTTTTCGATTTTGTTCATCAATTTTTCCGCAATCTTCATAAGGGTCGGCATATGCTCGCCCTTTACTTCAACGATAATCGGGTTTGATTTTTCGACCGCCGCGCTGAATATGCTCTCCTGAAGCATGTATTCTATGCTTGCGCCCCCGGTACCAGAAAGCGTAAGATGGTTTTTTATATTTTGGACAACCTCGGCCGTTTTGACCTTTCTATCTTTTTTAAGGTCTACTCTTATCTCTGCCTGGTTTGAACCCAATCTTTGCAGGACGTCTTTTGCGCCCCTCCCTCTCGTCGAGCCTACAATACTCGCCACATCAGCGACATCAGGCAGCCCCAGAATGTAATCCTCAATTTTTTTTGAGACCCTGTCTGTTATCTCAAGCTTCGTGCCGCTCGGCATGTTAACTTTTACAATAAATTGGCCCTGGTCCACTTTGGGCATGAGCTCTTTGTCCAGCGGCGCAAAAAGAAAAAGGCTCCCGAAAAAAAGAAGTGCAACGAGAAAAAGCCCGAGCACCTTAAAACGCAGGAACCGCGAAAGAACTGCTTCGTACAAGCCTAATAAAATAAAATGTTTTTTTGCAGAAGTAGGCCTATTGCGCTTGTTTTTTGCACCCGCCATAAGAGGAATCAGTGTAAGCGCTACCAGGAGGCTCGCCGCCAGAGCAAAAATCACCGTAAAAGCGAGTTGTTTGAAAATTTGCCCCGCGATACCTACGACAAATGCCATCGGGAAAAATACCACTATCGACGTAAGGGTTGAAGACGTTATCGCGCTTTGTACTTCTCCCGCGCCGGTTATGGCCGCCGGCTTCACTTCTACGCCCTCTTCTTTGTGGCGAGTGATGTTTTCAAGAACAACAATGGCGTTGTCTACGAGCATGCCTACGCCGAGCGCGAGCCCGCCGAGCGACATCATGTTTATAGAAAGCTTTCCCATATGCATGAGCGTAAAAACGACTACTATCGAAATGGGGATGCTGAATGTAACTATCAGTGAACTTCTTAGATTCCGTAAAAACAAGAGGAGCACCAGAAAAGCTAGGAATCCTCCCTGGATGGCCGAGTCCCTTACCCCGTTTATTGCGCTCTTTATAAATTTGGACTGGTCGTAAACAACCTCGAGCTTTACATCCTGCGGCACTTCTCCGCGTATTACATTGAGCTTATTCTTTATGCGGTTTGCAACCTGAAGGGTGTTGGTCTTGGCCTGCTTTTGTATCGATATCGAGATATTTTCTTCGCCATTGTAACGCGAAAAACTGGTGCGCTCTTTTACCGTGTCGTAAACGACGCCTACGTCCTTAAGGAGGACGAGTTTTTTCGACCGGCTGATTTTCTTATATTTTTTTTCTTCGGGGCTTCTTGCGGGTTCGTCCTTTTCAACGTGTACCGCAATTTCCTGTATTTCGTTTACGTGCTCAAATTCTCCCAGCGTCCTTATGAGATATTCATAAAAACTTTCTTTAATGGTACCCGCCGGATAATTCAGGTTTGCGTCCGTTATAGCCCGCGCTACGCTCAAAAGCGGAACCCCATGGGCATTAAGCCTGCCCTGGTCTACCTCCACTACTATTTCCCTCTCAAGGCCTCCGGCGATACTGGCAGAAGCAACGCCTTCGATTTTTTCCAGCTCGTCCTTTATTATCCTTCTCGAAATTTCCCGGAGGGCCTGGGGAGAGCGCTTGCCCGTTATTGAGAGAGCCATTATGGGCATCTCAAACGGGTTGTATTTCATAACGAGCGGCTCTTTCGATTCACGCGGAAGGCGCTCTTTTATTAAATCTATTTTTTCCCTCATCCTGAGGGCGGCAAAATCCATGTTTTGCGCCCACCCGAACTCGGCTATGACAAGGGAGATCCCTTCCTTGGATATGCTCCGGAGCCTTACGATCCCGCTTACCGTGCCTATGGATTCTTCAACGGGTTTCGTTATAAGCGTTTCGATTTCTTCGGGCGCAGCGTTCTCATATGTAGTAACAACCGTGAGCTGGGGGTATGTTATGGGTGGAAACAATTCCTGCGGTAATTTCAGAAGGGAAATAACGCCAAAAAGGGCTACGCCTGCAAATATCATCACTGTCGTAACAGGCCGTTTTATGGAGAAACTTGGTAGGCTCATGCTTTAGAATATCGATTCCTGCACTTCGTTAATCTCGACTTCGTCTTTGTCATTGAATTCCTGGAAGGCCTCGACAACTATAAGCTCCCCTTCTCCCAGGCCTTTCGAAATAAGGGCTACATCCTGCGTAAGATACTCTATCTCTACTTTCCTGATTTCCACAAGGCCCGTCTCAAGCACAGGCTCTTTCTCGCCGCCTTCGGCTCCTAGTTCATTTTTGGATTCTGTTTTATGAACTATATAAACGAAATAATCGGAGTCTTTTTTCTTGAAAGCCGACGTAGGGATCGTAAGGGCGTTATCGGTTTCGAAGGTCGCTATAAGGGCCCGCGCAAACATGCCGGGCTTAAGCCTGTACTCTGGGTTTTCGAGCTCTATCTTTAACGCTTGCGTCCTGGTGCGGCCTTCTACTATAGGGGCTATAGAGTCCACTGTGCCCTTGTAGGACTTGTTGGGATAGGCATCTACGAATACTTCGGCATCCTGGCCCAATTTGAGTTTCGGCGAATCCTTCTCTATCACATTAAATTCAGCGTAGACGTCGCTTATATCAATAAAGACCCCTATTTTATCATTCGGCGTTACGTAACTTCCAACGTCCGTATCGCGCCGCCCGAGAACACCGTCGAGAATTGCGTATATATTTGTCTTTTCAAAGTCGCTTTTCGCGGATCCATATTCCAATTTGGATTGCTCGAGCTTTATCCTGCCTATACCCCCTATGTCGAACAGCTTCTTTGTCTTCTCCACCTCTAATTCCGCATACTTGAGCTTGAGAATGGCGTCTTTTTGGGTAAGGTTTGCGATTATATCCCCTTCCTGGATTTTTTCCCCTTCTTCGAAATTAAAATTTTCCAATATGCCGCTTGTCTCAAATTTTAGATCTATTTCCTTAAATCCTTTTATGTTGCCCATAACCGGCAACGTATCTTTAAAGCTTACGCGTTTTGTTTCGTAGACCTTGACCGGGATAGCCTCGCTTACCACTAAAACGGTGGGCTTTGTCTCGGTACGCGTTTTCTTAAAAATCGCTTTTCTTATTCTTTCCGGCAGCATTTTGCGTATATCTACTGATAAAATTTTGCTCGTATCTATCATTTTGCTCGATAGCGCAAGGCCCGCTAAAAGCGCTGCTATTATTATTAATACAAAAATTCGTTTCAGCTTTTTCATTTTATCCTCTTTTTAGCTTTATACCTTAAAATAATCGTGAAGTCCAATGGCTTTATTGATCGCCGCGATTGAACCGAAATAATCACTTATAGCCTGTATATAAGAAAACTCTTCTTCCGCCAGCTTTATCATCTCTTCGATCACATCGGAATATTGCAGCTCACCAAGTTCCTGCCTGACCTTGAGAATCTCTACTTGTTTTGCCTGGAACCGAAGCTTGCTTTTTGCAAGGTCCATTAAAAAAAGCGATTTTTTGTATTTAAAAAATACCTCTTTTACCTCAAGGGCGATTTCCTGCCGTTTTTTGTTCATGTCATCCTGCGACCTCATAAATTCAAGGTCGGCCTCTTGGACCGCGGAGAGGTCTTCGAGTTTGTCAAAAACGGAAAACGTCAGTTCCTGGGTATTTGACTTTGTCCCTTGCAGTGTGCGGACGACCGGCTGCCAATTTTCTTTTGTAAAGGAATAGCCGAGGGTGCTGCCAAAAATCGGCAGGCTTATCTTTGTGCCGACATAATATTCCGGTCCGAGCTGACGTGGGTTCTGACCCACCGCCCGATCCTGCTTTATGAAATCCTCCCTCGTGTTTCCGTACATGCCTAAAAGGTCTATCCTGGGCCAAAAGGCGCGCGCCTGCGTTATTTTTTTCTCCAGCTCAAAATGTTCCATGGAAAGCCGGCTTATTTTTATTTCCGGCCTGTTTAGGGACGCCAGGTCAAAGCAGTCTTCAAGGTTTAGTTCGATTATTTTTGGTTCCTCGAGTGAAATTATCCGAATTTCCCTGTCTACATTCATGGCCTGTTGTAAGATCAGACCGGCTATGGCCCGGTCTTCCCTGGCAGACGCTACCTGAAAATTCGTCTGGTTGTACTGGGAACTTACTTCCAGAAATTCTACCTGAGAGATAACCTCACCGTTGTAGCCGGCTTCAGTTACACTGTAGATCTTCTCTGCCCCATCACGCAGATTCTCCTGTATGCTAAGGGCCTTTTTCGCCTTGTCGAGGGTGTAATAGGCTTTTTTAACCTGAAGGATTATCTCATTTTTGATCCTGTCATGGTCGGTTTTTACGATTTCCTTATTTACTTTTGCCTGGCGCACCGAGGTAATAAACTCGCCTCCGTAGAACAGGGGCTGCTTTCCCTCAAAAGAGATCTTGCTCCCGTCATAGTATCTGCCGCTTACCTGTCCGTCCGATGCCTCCCATCTGATAGTTGCGGAAGGCCCCATTTTGCGCCATGCTTCCAGTAGCCTGAACTCCGCAAGTTTAAGCTGCTTTTTTGCTATCTCTAAGGGGAGATGGTTATCTATGGCGATGTATATGCACTCATCGAGCGCGAGCTGCTCTCCATCGGCTACGTCGTGGCTAACATGGATAAGCGGCGCAGGCAACTTATGCTCTACAGCCGGTATTTTAAAGATTTTTTCCAGTTTGTTCAGCCAGCCTTCCGCTTTATACAACCAGCTTTTTGTTTTCTTTTCTTTGTGTTTAATTGCGGGCTGAGGAACGGGCTCTATTTTGACCTTCTTTTCCTGAAGAGCAGCTATCTCCTTCTTGAGGTTTGCCATGGTATCTTTTTTGGTCTTCTCAAGCCTATCGAGTTTCTTTTCGAGTTTTTGTATCGTTTCTTCCGTAAGCGTTTCCGCAGGCACGTCACCCTGCGCAATTGATTCTTTGGCATGCTCAAGGGAAGATACTCTATTGCCCAATTCCAATGCTGCTTTTTTCTTTTTTTCCTGTAATATGTTTAATTTTTTATCGAGCGCCGCTATAGTCCCTTCCCTGGATTTTTTTAGGCGGGTATTTTCGGCAGCGAGGCTCTTTTCGGCCAATTTTTTTACTTCTTCTAGGGCCTCGAATTTATTTGCGACAACCTTTTCCCTCTCTTCAAAGTTCACCACAGAAACTTCGTATTCTTCCGCTTCAAGTTTCCTAACTTTCGCCCTGAACTCTGCTGCAACACCGGACACAGCGTCTTTCTGCGGCAAAGGTTCCTCGAACTCATAAACCATTACTTTATCCCCTATCAGAATTCTGACGGCGCTCTCCGTTATGGAGGCTTCGGACATCCTCCTCATGGTTCTTTTAACCGTAGCCGAAGCTATACGCCTTCTCTTCCGATATATCTCCACAAGATCCCCGGGTTTTATCTTATCCCCTCCGAGATCTACAAAAATAAAATTGTCTTCTTCATTTACCGTAAGCACAATGCCTTTTTTCCCTAACTCTTTTTGATCGGGTAAAAACCGGGCCGTTGCGGGAAAGATAAAGAGAAAGATTGAAGAAACCAGGATAGAAAAAAGAATTTTTGTTCTATATAGTGCCTTGCGCATTATTTCTTTCGCCAGGAAAACTTTCTTGTTTTCTTCTTCTGTACTCTTTCATGTAATCGCGCATGTATTCGCGATGCCTTGATTTGTGCGCTTCCCTGTAAAGCTTGAGGTATTCCTTGTGTCTCTTCCGCCATTCAAGCGACCTCTGCTTGCAGGTCTCTTTCCACGAATCATCATGCACCTCTTTGTATTTGAAATAATTCGGGTTTCTCTTGCGCCACTGGGACATGTTTTGAAGCTGGCGCCTGTACTGGCATTCCACGCTTGAGCACACATCCTGGTTGGGGCGGTATTTATTGGGAAGAAACGATTTATTGCAAATAATACATTTTTTTTCTTCAGGCATTTTTTTCACCTCTCCTACGCTTCAATAAGCGCTTCCCTGATCGCCAGAGCCGCCGCTCCTTTTACGCATACGTCTTTTCCCGAAACTGCCGGCGCTAATTTCACTTTGTCCTTTATTTCGCGGGATATAAATTTATCGACGCTCGCATTCAGCGAATCGAAGAAGAGCCCTCCGGCTTCTTCTATACCCCCGCCCACTACCACAGCTTCCGGTACAAATAAATTTATTAAGTACGCTACGCGGACACCGAGGTTCATGCCCACTGTCTTTACGAGATCCATGGCCACCTCGTCGCCTTCTTTTGCGGCTTTTATTGCCACTTCAGCGGTGATTTTCCCCGTATACCCTTTTGCGATATCGGCCATTTTCGCGCTTGCGCCTTCTTCTACTATTTTTTTCGCAACGCGTTCAATAGTAATGTTCTCCCCCCACGGCTTTAAATAACCAAGGCTGCGGCCCTTTTCCGAGGCTTCGTAGAACTCGTTACCACTTTTAAAAACACCCCAACCTGCATCTGTGTAAATATACAAAATGCTTTTTGCCTCGGAAATCTTCAGGTTAAGGCTTATTTCTCCGAAAGCTGCGCTAAGCGCGCCGTTAGCGCAGAGGATGGGTATCCCCATTTTTGCCTCTATGGCATCCTTTGCTCTAACGATTTTTTCAAAGCTTTCTTCCGCAGTTTCCGAAACCCCTATGCCTATTTTTCGTATCTCTTTCATGTCTACTTTCGCCGCAAGAGAAAGTTTCTGCACTATTTTTTCGATGAGCAGGGCCGCGTCGTGGCCCGCGCCGTTACTTATGGAATCCTCCGCTATAACCCCCATATCAATGCCGGCGAGAATGCCCTTCGCGCTCCCTCCACCGATATCAATTCCCACGACATACCCCCATCGCTTGTTAATTTCTATGAGTTCCGGCCTCCTACCTCCGCTTGAGGTATCATACCCGCTTTCAACGACAAGCCCCTTCCTGATGTAGCTATTGATATAATTAGAAACAGTTACAACATTAGTATCCGTTAATCTTGACACTTCAGTACGTGAGGTAGTTCTACGTGTTTTGATTAAATTCAAAAAAAGTAGGTTTTTTCTTTCTCGGTCAAGGGCAGGGTGGGTCGTAAAGAGGGTCTTCTTTTTTAATACCATAAATAACTATTCCTTACTTTACAATGTTTTACATAAAAACTAACTTTTGTTAGTAAGTGTAGCATAAGACAAATAAAAAGTCAATTTTCTACCTGAATAAACTGCGTTTCACCTTTAGTGAAATAATTGATTCTAATTGATTCTACCCTGGTTAGATTTGCCAGGTTAGAATCAATTAAGTACAGTTTTTAAATACAAAGCCACTAGCTTTGCTAGTGGCTTTGTATTTAAGCAGCCCCACCGGGATTCGAACCCGGGTCTTCAGAATGAGAATCTGATGTTATCGATTTTACACATGTGTGAGCGATTTTGCTACCCATTTTGTAACTTCCCTCGTCCCCCGTCATTCCCGTCCCCCTCCCGTCATTCCCGCGAAAGCGGGAATCCATTCTTTTTCCCCGTGAATTTGATTATTTTTCTCACTTCAGGTATACTTTCTGTAAAAAGTAGAATTAGCATGCGATTTAAAAGAATAATTTGCATAATACTTATACCTGCCATCTTTATAATATTTTTCCCAAATTTTTTAATTTATATAATAGAATCAGATGCAGTTTTGCAGTCTAATTATCTTGTTTCTATCGTCCTTGGAGCGTTTATGTATTTTTACTATATTACCTTTCGTCCTTTTTCTTTCTTTTATAGCTTGTTTAGTGGCGGTGATGATATATTTAGTGTACCTACAATTTTTCAAGCGATGGATTTCGTGCTTTGGACTTCATTATTATTTCTATTCGATCATTTGCATAGAAAAAAACGATTATAAGCCCTGCTATTGCGAGTGCGCGATAGTGCCGACGACGCAATCTCTACCCATCTCTCAACTCTCCCCTGTTTCCTATAAACACTCTCTTGATGTCCTCCTCTATTGTTTCATTTATCGCCATAGCATACCTATCCGTCTCTTTCAAACTCTCATGCCCAAGCCTATGCTGCACTTTGGCAATATCGACGCCGCAGGCGAGAGAATAGCTCGCGTATGTATCCCTGAACTTATGCAAATGCCCTTTTATGGCAAGCTTTCTTAAGAAATCGCGAATAACATACCTGTATAACTGGCTCCCGGAAAACTTCTTGCTCTTACTTCTGCCGGCAACTTGCGTAAAAATATAGTCGCTGCCTCGCTTTAGTTTGCTTAGCGCGCTTGTTAATCTATCGGATAACCTCAATATCCTCTCCTTATCCCTCTTGGGCCGCCAATCATCCTTCCGGGAGACTTTTAGGGTGTTGTTATCCCGATTAAGATCACTCCATTTAAAATTGCTTATTTCTTCCTTCCTCGCGCCGGTCTGAAGCAACAAAAGAATCATCGTATCGAGTATAGGATCCTCTTTCGAATATTTAAACATTAGACGTATCTCGTCCTGGCCATATACTTCAACAGCCGGCTTTTTAGCCTTAATTATCGATAGTCCATTGGCCGGATTTTCGTTTATGTGATTTAGCTCTTTCGCTATCTTGAAGATCTTATGAAGCGAACGCACTTCTCCATTTATCGAGTGTGGGCTTAGCCCTCTCTCCTGTTCATAAATTTTAAACTCTACAAAGTAAGCATCTTTTATCTCATGCAAACATCTTACGTAGCTATACCTCTTAGCCATAAAACCAGCAAACAATCTATAATGTCCTAAATACTTCCTCTTGGTATGCAAATTATCAAAGTGAGTATTGAGATACGACTCCAGGCGCGGCGTAAAGGCCTGTATTTCGATCTTGTCCATGGCAAGCAGCCCCTGCTTTCTAAAGTAGACCTTCTCTTCGAATGTCTTATAGACAATCTCCGCCCTTCTTTTATTTTTGGTCTTGAGGGACTTCATGCACTTCTTAGGATCACCATCACCGGTCTGCCCCTCGTACCAATAGATATAGTAAAATCCGTTATCTCGCCGCCTTAACCACGCCATTAGCTTGTTTTTTCCTCTCTATCCACCCCCAGAGGTCTCTTTCGTCTATCCTCCACTCATGCCCTATCTTAAACCCACAATCCAGCATCCCGGTCTCCAGATAGTTATACACCGTCTTCTCCGCTTTGTTCAAAACCTCCGCTACTTGCTCAAGATTCAACAACCTCATTTTCTTCACCTCCTTGAAAATAAAACTACAACTGCAATTGCCAGCCCCAGCGCCACGAGGAAGCCGACTCCGAAGATTTCGTACCAAATCACGACATTCGCGCTTACTGCGGCTGAAATTACAATCACTTTTGCTATATTCATTTCTCACCTGCTTTGGCACATGCTAATTTTTTGGATAAAAAAATTTTCTTTCCTCTTAGTCTTTGCTTTGGCATATGCTAATTTTCTCCTCAAAAAAATTTATATAATCCCTTTTGTCTTTAGAATCGCGAGATAGGCATTCGAAATATCTGTCTTCCTCTTAAGCCATCTATTTACTGTAGATTCAGGAACGTCTATCAGCTTCGCGAATTCGTATTGCCGGAGATTATTCTTAGCCATGTACTCTTCTATCTTCGCCAGAATCTCCTTCTCTGTCATCTGTTACAAGTTTAGCACATGCTTTGGCATATGTCAAGTGGAATTTTTTTTCATTATTACTATTGAAACATCGATGAAAAGCGTGACCCATCGGTTATTTTCTTGTTCTTTCATTTATTTCTATGAATAATTTTATCAATAGCATTATAGCAATAAAGGTGCCAGCAAGTTGTACGACGAAGCAAATTCTTTTTAATAATAAGATATTAATTAAAAATAATTCGGGTGGATTCTTTATAAGGCTTTCGATACCATTGCTTACTTGCTTAAGTCTTGATTTATAGTATTCTGCTTTTTTTCTATGAATGTTTCCCCTTTTAACTGTATATGTATAAGCATCTATTTCATTGGCTTTATATTTTGCCATAAGTCTCTTGTATTCACCGCCGACATTTTCTGGTTTTACTATGGGGTCATCTTCTAAGACTAGTTCTTTTTTTAATGGACCTGCTAGTTGGGCCAATGAACCGCTTAATTCCCAATATTCTACTCTTTGTCTATGATAACCGGCTAATTGAAGACAGTGTGAACGTTTTAGTTCTGCGTTAAGAATTTTTTTGTCATGATCGGTAATCTTAGCATCTACAAATTGCAGCAAAATAGACGCTACAACTACAGATATTAACGTGATAATTTCTATTGTTATTAAAGTTTTTTCTTCTTTCAATCGCATTGAATTATCTCTTTACTTTACACACAAGACGGTGTTTTGCTCAGGTCGGGTACAATGTCCTGCTTGATTCAATACTATCTCTGGGTACATGCAAAATTTTGCGAAAAAAGTCATTTATCCCGTTTCCTAGCCTTTTTTACCATATCTTCAACATGTTTTTTTCTATCTTCTTTTGTTATCTTTGAGCTGCCTATTAAAAATACAAGTCCGTGCAAGAGCAAATATAATGAATATCCCGTAATCATCACTGAAGATATGGCCCAGTTGTTTGCCCGCGCTATCGTATTTAAGTAAACGTATAAGCAAGTAAGTATTAAAATGAGATAATATGATTTTATTATAAATCCTGATGCGGTTTTCCCTCTCGTAATGTTTAATATAAAGATTTTTGAAATGGTTAAAATTGGTGCATAGATCAAAATCCAAATTCCCAAGCCTACCAAAACCACCCATAATTCCTTCGACAAAACAAGGGTAATTGATGTAAGAAACATGATCATAACACTATAAAAAGTCGCATCTTGAACTAATATTCCCCCTGCAATACCGAATAACTGAGCTCCTGAAAACCAAAAAAGAACCACGCCGACTATTAATGATATTATTTTCATAACTCTATCCTTTTTTCGCAATGAATGAGTTTTCTATTCACATAGGAATATATTTTATTTTTTAAAAATTTACTAAAATAGGGCATGTCCAAGATTTCCATTCTTTATCTTTTTTTCAAAGCATTTGCCCTTTCTGTAATTTGAAACAAGGAGTTTATGTTATTGATAGACTTTATTATTTTTTCAGCTTGTGTTAGATATTTATTAAAATATTTTTCTTCGGCCGTGTACAGCAATACATAAACAACTGTTGAATCTACTGTCTTTACTGGGACGTTGTGAATAAATATATACATTTTAAGTTTAAGTTTTATTTCCTTATCGCGGGTTGTATAAATTAAGCATATAGCTTCTTTATCTTTTACTTTCGTTTCTATTTTTTCTAGCAATTTAAATTTTGGTAGTGACTTTTTTGCATTTCCAAGATACCAATCGACATATTCTTCTAAATACATGAGTTTTGTTGTGATATCAAAAAGGACAATGTTAACTCTTTCTTTGAATATGTCTTTATCGTTTTCGAAAGGTGCATAAAAAGTTGGCATGTAATTATTTTCAACTACCGTCCAAGTGTCCGGATAATTAATCGTGAATAATAACGTAGAGTTACGATAATTCTTCCATCCATCCCCTTCTGTAACCTGATCAAATTGAAACATGGGATAGTATATTTTGTGTTGTTCTAATATTTCTTCTATAAATTCTTTATCGAAGTTTTTAGTAGCTAAAAAAAGTCTGATTTTTGTATAGTTATTAATCGAATCTTTTGTATCTTTAGATATTTCTATTATATCGCTCAAAGTCCTTGCGGCATCCATTGTGAGAAGAAAATCTGAATTTTTACCGTAATGTTTCAGCACATCCTTATAGCTTTTGCTAATTAAATCTAGAGCTTTTTCTGGTTGTTTTAAATTTCGAAATAGATTTATGTATTCCCTAATAGCAAAACTATCATATGGATTTAGTTGTAGCAACCGATCGATACACTTTTTAGCCTCATGATAATTGCCTAGCCGCTCATGAATCATTGCTAAGTCAAGCAAGGCAAGAGTATTATCAGCATTGATTGTTAAGCATTTGTTAATATATTCTATGGCCTTAAGATCGTCTTTCGTTATGTGCATCTCGCCTATACTAAGAAATGCCTGTTCGCGGACTTTGTGCATAAATGGTATTTTGTTGGTTAATTTTAGAGCATTATTAAACTCCAGACTTGCTTGCTCAAAGTACCCTCCATGTTGCAAATCTGTCCCTTTATTTATTAGATGATTTAAGTAACTAGAATAAGAAAAAAATGATGCGGGTAGAGACAAAAGCAGCATCCCTATTGCAAGACTGGCTAACACAGGTTTTCTTTTTATTAATTTACCTGTTCTTTTTACAATGTTGAGAGGCTTAGCTTTAATTGGCTTTGATTCCAGATAATTATTAAGATCCTTAGCAAGTTCTGCGATAGAAGCATATCGATTTTCTGGTTTGTTCTCCAAACACTTAAGAATAATAGCCTCTAATTCAGCGGGTATCTTTTTATTGTAATGTTTCAATGGTAATGGGTAAGACTTTAATATTTTATCAACGGTCTTTTTTACTGTATTCTCACTGAAAGGATTTTTAAATGCCAGCAATTCATATAGCGTTAGTCCTAAGGACCATATATCTGTTTTATCATTAATAGTATTATTTTTTACTTGCTCTGGAGCTGCATAGGCAAGGGTTCCCGTAAATTCTTTTGACGTTGAAACAGAAAGTTTCTTTATGTCTTTGGACAATCCAAAGTCTACAATCATAGGCATTCCCTCGTTTGTAAGCAAAACATTGGAAGGTTTTATATCACCGTGTGATATGCCACTTTGATGTGCATAGCTTAAAGCATCGGCTATCTCTGCACCAATAGTAGCTACAAACTGACAATATGCTTTATTCCAGAATTGAAACCCGCGTTTTAAGGAAATACTTTTTTGGGATATATCTTTTTTGTTTGGAGGGGCAACGTGGAGGAGTTCTTGAATTACCGTTGCCTTTAGCTTGTGCGGGTCCTTGGTTTTTTGTAGCTTTTCAATTATGTTCTTAAGTGAAATACCGGATATATAGCCCATAGCTATATAATTGACGCCTTTTTCGTTACTTATTGAATATATGGGGGCAATGTTGGGGTGATTGAATTTGGCTATAATCTTGGCTTCCTCTTGGAAATTTTTTAATGTTTTCTTGTCGCGAGCAAAGCTAGGAGGGAGTACTTTCACCGCAGTTAAGCGAGACAGGGATGGTTGAATCGCTAAAAATACAATACCCATACCTCCGCGCCCAAGCTCTTGGAGCAAAAGATATTCGCCTAATTTCTTTCCGCTTAACTCTTCTTCTTGGAAATTACTCTTGAGAAACTCTGCTGTTCGTAGCTTAGCAAGGATCTCATCTTTATACTGGGGGAACTTTTTACAGTATTCGTCTATATCGATTTTGTCGTTCGTTATAAGTTTTTCTAGTATTTCTAGTAAAATATTTTCAAAATTCATTTGTAAGGCGCTTGTATGTTTCTTCTGCTATGATAGGTTTCAATTTTTCTTCAGATAAATCTATTAGCTTCTTAAATGCTCTGGTATATTGCTTCCTTACAGCATCTTCACTTTTACCGAAAAGTGCTCCCATTTCTGCAAAAGTCATTTCTTCTAAGTTCCTATGTATTATAAACTCTCTTTGTTCCGGCTCTAAAAGCTCTAGCAAGGAGTCTATCAACCCTTCCCTTTCTTTTATAACGGCAAATTGGCTCGGAGTAGTACCATCATCCTTAATTTGTATACGCATCTGCCCTGTTTCAGCGTTTGGCCTGTAAGCCTGATCTATCGAGATTTCGCCTCCAGTGGCTTCTCTCTTGGCTCTTGACACATAATCTAGCCTGTCACATATGTAATGCTCTACTTTCTTACTAAGCCAATTCAAAAAATGCCCCTGACTCTGAGGCTCAAAGTCTTTTAGGTGCTGAAATGCATACATGAATACCTCTTGGACTATATCCATAGATTGGAGCCTAAGCTTCTCGCGCATACCTTGAGGTAGGCGAAGACGAACTATCCTAAGTATCCTTGCCTGATACTTGGCAAAGATCTTATTTAGAGCCTCTTCATTACCGAGTTTAGCATTTACTATTATGTCTTGTGTTAGGGAATCCAGCTTCATATTGATATTCCTGAAAAAAACCGCTATTTAGTGTCCGGTTTTCAAGGGGGATGCCGTTATCTAAAGAGGAGGGCACAATGAAGATTATAACACAGGAAAAAATCGAAAAGAAGGAAAAAGGAGGAGGGGTTACAATGAAGAGGCTAATGATCGCGGTGGTTCTAGCTGGCATGGTTTTGGTACTGTCGAATAACGCTTTTGCGTATTGGAAGGTTCCTGTAAAAGTTGAAATTCGGGATCCTGCTGTTATCTCAGCTGTTGCGGCTGAGATTAGTTTAAGGTAAAAAGAAAAGGAGGGTGTCATGAAGAAGTTAATCGTAATCGCATTAGTAGCAATCGCAATGATTTCTGCGGTGAGCAACGCTTATGCCTTGGTTTCTGTAAGAGGATATTCCAGAAGCAACGGAACATATGTTGCGCCTCACTTCAGAACAAGTCCGAATAGTTCTGTCTATGATAATTTCAGTTATTAAGATTAATAACTGGGTCCATAAAAAGGCGGCCTAAAGCCGCCTTTTTATGGACCTATTATAAATGAAAGGGGGATACCATGAAAAAGTTAATCGTAATCGCATTGATAGCAGTTGCTATGCTTTCCGCGGTAAGCAGTGCTTATGCTCATTCCGGCAGAACGGATAGCTGGGGTGGTCATACTGTAAGAACGCCTGGCTACGGTAGGACAGTAGGTGCATACCATTTTCACTAAAAATAAAGCTACTGCCAGAAGGGGGCAAGGATTATTCCTTGCCCCCTTTTTTCTTGCAAAGCTTCCTCTATAGGCGTATGATTTTAAAAATGGGCGGGTAAGGAGAGAAGGAAAAATGCAAAATGTTAATTGGCTATCTCTAATTGGTATATCTTTGGCTATCTTTGGAACTGCGATTTGTACAATGAATTCCTTGGGTTGGTTAAGCCATTTTTCCATTTTTAAAGATATTGATTATGCAATGGGAAAAATAAAAAATATTACTGTGGGAGCAAAAAAAACTAAAAAAGTGAACGATACTACCATTGAGACAAAGGATATTAAAATCGGGTTGTTAACAACAGGGGAAAAAGGATTTAAGAAACTATATAATATAATCGCTTCTAATCTTGCTGTCGAATTACCGCAAGGGAAACTTGTTGGTATCAAAAATGAAGAGAAGCTTACTTATGGAAATAAAACAAGAAGGCTGAGTTTATTTAATTCCGTATACTTAATTTATCGAGATAGAAAACCTTTCTTACTAGCTTCTGAAGTAATTATCGACGAATGGATTAGGACTTATAAGTTTCGCTATTTTCTCTCTTGGGGGTTTGGTTTGATTTTTGTAGGTTTTCTCTTAAGATTTCTCTCACATTTTTGTAGATAGAGGATGCTCTATTTCTCTTTATAATAGCCCTTTGGCCCTCAAGACCCATTTGTCCTTATCCGTCATTCCCTGAAATATCCCTATTCTTTTCTTTTCTCTTTCTTTAATTGATAATAAGGTATCGTCAAAATGACGATACCCGTATGCGTGGTTTTGACGAGACGGTGTCGGCTTTTTGACGACAGGCAAGAGAACCGTGCCGAGCATGGTGTATTCGGTGGGGTTTGAGCCTATTCCGCTTCTGAACTTGAGCATGCCTTGTTTTTGGAGGTATTGACGCGATCTTGAGAGGGTGCTTTGAGAGATGGATAGGTGCTCAAGCACCTTTTTATCGTACCAGGTGAAAATGGGCTTCTGGAAGCGGCAGTAGAGGCCGCGGAGGTAAATGTAAAGCAGCATGGGGATTCGGCCGATTTCCCGGGTCTTGCAGAGATCGAAGAAGTCGTTTTGGAGGAATTGATAGCCGCGCATTCTTTAGTACCTCTCTTTGAGATTGCTTCGGGCCGCTTCGCGGCCCTTGCAATGACGGTATTTTGGATTCCCGCTTTCGCGGGAATGACAGGGGGAAGTATTGCTACCTAAATTGCTACCTACTACTTGCGGATTATATAGGAGAATTGGGGAGTTTTGGGGAGGGCGCCATATATACATAAAAGGCGTAACTTCTATATAAGTATAGTAGTTACGCCTACTTACGTTAAAAGCAGCCCCACCGGGATTCGAACCCGGGTCTTCAGAATGAGAATCTGATGTCCTAGGCCTGGCTAGACGATGGGGCCGGATTTGTTATGGTCTCTTTATCAAATTTAGTTTCTTATCACGCGTAAAACTTTGTATTTTCAACTCTCTTTTACGCGCAGCTGATTGCGTCCCGCATTCCTCCCGGTAAACCAACATTACCGGATATCTAGATTTGGTAAACCTGCAACCTTTGCCTTTGTTGTGGGCCGCTACTCGTCTTTGTACGTCATTGGAAATGCCTGTATATAATTTGTCGTCGCGGCATCTGACTACGTAGACATGCCAATGCTTACCCATGATCCAGTAAAAATCCTTCGGCAAAAATGGTGCGCGGGGCGAGATTCGAACTCGCACAAGATTGCTCTCGCTAGCCCCTCAAGCTAGTGCGTCTGCCAGTTCCGCCACCCGCGCGTATAAAAAAGCTGCCCAGCTTGGATTCGAACCAAGACTAAATGCTCCAGAGGCATCTGTGCTACCGTTACACTACCGGGCAATATTAAAGAACCTTCCCGAGCCTCTCGACTACCCGCTTTTTCCCGAGAAGCTCCATCATCTCGAACAGCCCGGCCCCGACAGTTTTTCCGCTTATGGCTACCCTTGCGGGATGTATTACTGTCGCCGGTTTTACATTATATTCTTCGGCAACTTTTCTGCAAGCCTTTTCTATACTCTCGGAGCTGAAGTTTTCCAGCTTCTTTAATGCGGCCGTAAATTCCGTAAGGGCTTTTTTTGTTTTTTCATCTTTTAAATATTTTTCTCGTTTTTTCTCCGCCTCGGCATCCGTAGGGAAACCGTCTCCAAAGAAGCACCGGGTAAGGTTCGCGAATTCGTCAAGCGTCCGAAACCTTGTCTTGTATAAATCCACGACCCTTTCAAGATAATTTTCGTCAGCCCCGGCATCTATCCTTTTTGCATTCTTAATGAGAGCGGCCAGTTCTTTCGCGCTTTTTTGCCTTATGTATTCCCCGTTAATCCATTTTAGCTTATCGATGTCGAATTGCACCTGCACATTTCCTAAGTCCTCTATTTTGAATATTTTTTTTGTTTCTTCAAGATTTATGATCTCTCTGTTTTTACCCGGTGACCAACCGAGAAGGAGAAGGTAATTAGCAAGCGCTCCCGGGAGGTATCCTTCTTTCTTATATTCGGCTATCGATACGCCGCCGTGGCGCTTGGAAAGCTTCGAGCCGTCTTTTGCCATCATAAGCGGCATGTGCGCAAAATTCGGAGCCTTAAACCCTAAGGCTTCGTAAAACAGGATTTGTTTCGGCGTATTCGATATGTGGTCATCTCCCCTTATCACAAGCGTTATTCCCATGTCGTGGTCGTCCACTGCGCAGGCAAAATTGTACGCCGGGAAGCCGTCTGACTTTATCAGGACCTGGTCTTTGATCTCATCGGTGTTGAATGCTATTTCGCCGTGGATAGCGTCATTGATTTTTATTACCCGGGATTTTTCTACTTTGAATATTATAGCCTCGCCTTCCTTGTAGGCCAGTTTTTTGTCAAGGAGGCGCGTTGCGTATTCCTTATATACGGAAAGCCTTTTTGACTGGAAGAGCAATTCCCCGTCAAAATCCATGCCGAGCCATTTAAGGTCTTCTAAAATTTCCTTCAGGAATTCGTCTTTGGAACGTTCTTTGTCCGTATCTTCTATGCGCAGAAGAAATTTTCCGCCCTCACGCCTCGCGTAAAGCCAATTAAAAAGAGCTGTCCTTGCGCTGCCAAGATGTAGATATCCCGTCGGGCTCGGCGCGAATCGCACTACTATTTTGCCGGTTTCTGCCATAATTTAATTAACCAGACTGTAGCCTAATTTTATCGCTTTTTTATTGAGCGCTATCAGGCTCTCGTCCAGGCGCAATACCTTTTCTAATTCTTCAAGCACGTTTTTTAGAGGAAATATTTTTTTGGCCTTCGTAAATACGCCGACGGCGATCATATTTGCCGTTTTGACGTTTCCCATGTCCGCTGCGAGATCGGTAAGGGGAAATTTTAGTGTTTTTACGCCTGCCTTCTGCGGAATCCTGTCTACCATGGATGTATTGACTATCAAAAGTCCGCGTTTTCTGAGCTTGCCAGTGAATTTAGCAAGAGACGGTTTGTTCATGACTATACAGGTTGTAGGTAGAGAGATCGTGGGCGAAGCGATCGCGTTATCGCTTATGTGGACCATGGAGTGCGCTGTTCCCCCCCGCACTTCCGCGCCGTAAGACGGAAGCCAACTCACACAATACCCCTCTCGCATACCGGCTTCGGCCAGGAGCTTCCCCATAAGCATTATCCCCTGCCCGCCAAACCCTGCGCATATTATTTGCTCGTTTAATGTCTTTTTCATTAGCCCTTAAGCACTCCCAGCGGATAAGTTTTAACGAGCTCTTTCTCGATTCTCGTGCAGGCATCCTGGGATGATTGGCCCCAATACGTGGGACACGTAGCCAGGATTTCAACCATTGAAAAACCTTCGTTTTTGATCTGGATTCCGAAAGCTTTTTTTATGGCTTTTTTCGTTTTTATGATTTCTTTGGGGCTTGAGACGGCTGTTCTTTCGATATACGTTGTGCCTTCCAGCACAGCAAGCATTTCCGAAATCTTGATCGGGAAACCGT
Source organism: Candidatus Omnitrophota bacterium (assembly GCA_024542975.1). Classification (GTDB taxonomy): domain Bacteria; phylum Omnitrophota; class Gorgyraeia; order JABMRN01; family RBG-13-46-9; genus JAMXCZ01. Next base: position 23,092 of record JAMXCZ010000014.1, read on the forward strand.
CCCTTCTGATATTCCTACCGGCTTTTGTGGTTGCGGTTTTCTGGCCTACTGTCGTAGTGGGCGCCATCTGGCCGCCTGTCATGCCATAGACACCATTATTTACGAAAATTACCGTGATGTTTTCGGCCCTGTTGGCGGAATGAATTATTTCGGACGTCCCGATGGCAGCGAGGTCTCCGTCTCCCTGGTATGTAAAAATCACCTTGTCCGGCAAGACTCTCTTTATGCCGGTAGCAACCGCGGGGGTCCTCCCGTGAGCGGCTTCCGTAACGTCAAAGTTCCAGTAGTCATACGCGATGACCGCGCAGCCTACTGGCGCAACAGCGACCACTTTTTCCCGTATACCAAGCTCATCTATGACTTCTGCGACAAGCCGATGGACAATACCATGCCCGCAACCGGCGCAATAATGCATAACAGCGTCGGTCATCGCCTCCGGTTTTTTGAAAATCAATTTCTCCATAATTTCCTGCTTACAGCTTATAGCTTATAGCTTCCCTAACAATTGCTTCTTCGGATGGAATACCGCCACCGGTCCTACCGTAAAAATGCACTCTACTCTTGTCCTCTATCGCAAGCCTCACGTCTTCAAGCATCTGGCCTGCGCTCATTTCGACTGTCAAAAATTTCGTATTCCCTTTGTCCAACTTTTTAAGAGCCTCATACGGAAAGGGCCAAAGGCTTATCGGCCGGAAAAGGCCGGCTTTAATTCCGTATTTTCTCAAGCGATCTACCGAGGCCCTTCCTATGCGGCTGGATGTGCCGTAGGCCACTATTATTATTTTGGCGCCTTCGGTTCTGTATTTTTCGAATCTGATCTCCCGTTTTCTTATCAAATCGTATTTCTTCTCGAGCTTTTCGTTAAAGGCTTCCAACTCCCCTTCCTTTAAACGGAGTGACTTTATCACATTCGGCTTCCTGCCTTTACATCCTGTCAATGCCCAGGATTTCGTCGTTTGTCGTTTGTCGTTTGTCGTTTGTGATTCGCGGCGAACGTCGATCGACGAACGACGATCGACGATTACCGGTTCCATCATCTGCCCGAGAATCCCGTCGCCAAGCACCATAACCGGGCCCCTGTAACGGTCTGCGATATCAAAAAGCTCGCGTGTAAAATCGAGCATCTCCTGGCAGGACGCCGGCGCCAGAACAACCATGTGGTAATCTCCGTGGCCGCCGCCTTTCGTAGCCTGAAAATAGTCCGACTGGCTCGGTGCGATATTGCCGAGGCCCGGCCCGCCTCTCATGATGTTGACGATTACAGCGGGGAGTTCGCACGCCGCAAGATACGAAATGCCCTCCTGCTTTAAGCTTATACCCGGGCTCGACGAGCTCGTCATCGCTCTCACGCCGGCTACAGTGGCGCCAAAGACCATACTGATGGCCGCGAGTTCGCTTTCCGCTTGTATGAAAGTGCCGCCCACATCAAGCATGCGCCTGGACATATAAGCAGTCAGTTCGTTCTGCGGTGTAATAGGGTATCCCGCGTAGAAACGTAACCCGGCCTGAACAGCCCCCTCGCCGCAGGCTTCGTTACCGGTAATTAAAATCCGTTTCCCATCCGGCCTTCGTACTCTGCCTTTTGCTTTCCTCACCGGTACACCTCAATACACACATCCGGGCAAATAATAGCGCAAAAAGCGCAGCCCGTGCATTTTTCGCGCGCGGCGCGATTTAGCCCTACGGTGTGAACGCCCTTTTTGTTTAGTTTTACGGACATTGCGATAATTCCTTTAGGGCATACGTTTACACAAAGCATACAACCTTTGCATTTTTCTTTATCTATCTTGATTCTTGCCATTTTATTGATTCAAAAAATTCTTTTTTTATTGTGTCGTGAATTTCCCCGGGCGTAAGGTGATACTCCCGAAGAAGCTCGTCTCTTTTTCCGTGCGTGATGAAATGATCCGGAAGCCCTATTCTTTTCACCCTTATGTTCTTTATATTTTCTCTTTCCAGAAATTCTAAAATCGCGCTCCCGAAGCCGCCCGCCGCAACTCCCTCCTCGAGAGTTACAATTCTTTTGGTGCGCCTGGTAATTTCTTCTATCATTTCTTTATCCAGGGGTTTCACAAATCTCGCATTGATAACCGCGCTCTCTATCCCATCTCCGGACAGAAGGTCCGCAGCCTTTATGGCCGTAGGCACCATGCTGCCTATCGCAAAAATCGCCATGTCCTTGCCTTCTCTCAGAAGTTCCGAGGTTCCCAATTTTATTTCATCGAGGCTCGAAGCGGAAATATGCGAAACGGAACTGCCTCTGGGATAACGTATTGCTACGGGCTTATTTAATTTCATCGCAAATTCGAGCATTTTTTCAAACTCAACGCCATCTCTCGGCGCCATTACTGTAAGATTCGGGACGTGCCTCAAATAGGCTATGTCAAACACTCCGTGATGCGTCGGGCCGTCTTCTCCTACCAAACCGGCGCGGTCAACGCAAAAGACCACGGCGAGGTTTTGCAGGGATATGTCGTGTATGATCTGGTCATATCCTCTTTGCAAAAACGTAGAGTAGATCGCCACTACCGGCTTAAGGCCGCCTCTCGCAAGCCCTGCGCTAAACCCGACGGCATGGGACTCTGCTATCCCTACGTCATAGAACCGGTTTGGAAATTCCTGCGAAAATCTCGCAAGTCCGGTCCCGTCCGGCATCGCAGCCGTGATAGTGACGATTCTTTGGTCGTTTCTTGCCAATTTCACGATTTTGTCGGAAAATACCTGCGTAAACGCCGGTGCTTCTTTTTTATCTATCGCCTCCCCCGCTTCCACTTTAAACGCAGGCGTGCCGTGAAAAACACTGGGTTTTTCCTCCGCAAAGCGGTATCCCTTGCCTTTTTTTGTGATGACATGCACTATTATGGGTTCTTTTAAAGTCGAGAGGTTTTTAAATGTTGTAATTAATTCGTTTATGTTATGCCCGTTTATGGGGCCGAAATACCTGAATCCCAATTCTTCAAAGAATGCGCCGGGCACAAGCAGGCCCTTCATTGATTCTTCCAATCTCTTCGCCGCCTTGAAAGCCTTGAAGCCAAATACGGGAAGGCGCTTGATCAGAATTTGAAGGCGCCGCCTTGTTTTATTATACAAAGGATTTACCATTATCCTGTTCAAATAGCGGCTCAAAGCACCTACGCTTTTTGAAATCGAAAGTTTATTGTCGTTTAAGACGACAATCAGGTCTTTCCTGAGATGCCCTGCATTGTTAAGCGCTTCAAA
>JAMXCZ010000105.1 GCA_024542975.1 Candidatus Omnitrophota bacterium
TTTGCCGCAAACACCTCTTAAAGACCTGTTACCTTGGAGATGAAAAGGGGTACGGCTGTCCGTGGCTTCTTACGCCGTTTGATTTTAAGAAGAACACCTACTGCGGGATGTGCCTTGAGTGTTTTAAAAGTTGTCCCTATGCCAACATGGGATTTTTCTTAAGGCCTCCGGGCGTGGATTTGCTTGTGGATACCAAGAGAGAGCCAAAGGGTTTAGACGAGGCGTGGAAGGCATTCATTATGCTGGGAATCGCGATCATGTTTTACATGGCCTTTCAGGGGCCATGGGGTGTTATAAAAGACATGGTAAGGGCGACCACTTTCAAGGGTTATCTCAGTTTCGTAATAATCCACACGGCTTTTAGTATGGCCATACTTCCTGGGATTTTCTTCGTTTTTTCCTACCTCTCAAAACTACTAAGCGGCAACAAGGAAGTTTCGTTGCGAAAGGTTTTTGTAAATTTTGCGTATACACTTATTCCTATGGGCCTTGGAGTCTGGATAGCTTTCAGCATCGGGATAATTCTACCGAACGGAAGTTACATTTTACACATAATATCCGATCCCTTCGCGTGGGGTTGGAATGTTTTTGGCACAGCGCACATTCCGTGGACGCCGGTGCTTACCGGAATGTTGGGCTTTCTCCAGGGGGTAACGCTTATCGTATTTTATTTATTCTCGATCGCTTACGGATTCAGGCTATCCAAAATTGTCTACCCGGATTTGAATCAGGCAAAACGCGGATGGCTGCCGATACTTTGCTTTTTAACGTTGATAACCGTGCTCTTCTTATGGCTTTATATGGGGTGATCTATGAGCAAAAATGAGCGACTCGCTGTAATACTGATGTTGCTTTCTACCATCGGTGTGATAGCCGGCGTTTTCGGCATCGAGAAATTCCGGCGCGCGAAATTCTACACCATGGAACTTGTCGCTCGCGCGCCCGAGCACGGCAACTGGTATCCGAAAGAGTTTACCCTTCCCGTTAACAAGGAAGCAACGATACTTATCCGCAATATAGAGACCGTGACACACGGCTTTGCCATACCGGACTTCAATGTAGCAGCTGGTGAGATAAAGGCCGGTGAGGTAAAAACAGTCAAATTCACCCCCGATAAAAAAGGTAAATTCCCCTTCATGTGCACTGTCTGGTGCTCTGAGCACCACATGGAGATGCGAGGCGAAATCACCGTAAAATAACCCTTCCCTCCCCCGCCCATAACCGTCTTGCAACCGTTTAACCAAGAACCCCTAGCCTTCACCCCGGCCAAGACCGAAAGGAAGAAGAGCGTCATGGTCTTTCTGCAAATATGCAGATAAGAAAAATTATCC
>JAMXCZ010000106.1 GCA_024542975.1 Candidatus Omnitrophota bacterium
TGCCGGACCGGAGCGAAGTGCACATTCGCTGCACACCGGAGGTATGCCCTTACCGGGGTGCGCAGGCAGGATGTAACGCGGCAGCCAAAGTATTACATTTAAATCCCGAATGCATAATTCTTGACATAATACTATAATATAGCTACAATATAACCGCGTAGGGTATGGATGAAGGCTAAAACGAGGCCGAAAAGGCGAAGCAAGAGACACATTTAGAGAAAGGAATAGAAGAAGGGTTGCAAAGATGAAATTAAAACTTGGTATACCAAAAGGAAGCTTGCAGGAACTTACGGTTAAGCTTTTTAAGAAGGCCGGATTTACGATTACTGTATCCGAACGAAGCTATTTTCCGTCCATTGATGACAGGGAGATCGAAGCGGTCCTTTTTAGGGCGCAGGAGATGTCGCGCTACGTTGAGAGCGGCATAATCGATTGCGGCATTACCGGAAGGGACTGGATCCTGGAAAATGCCTCGAAAGTTACAAAGGTATCGGAGCTTGTTTATGCGAAACAAAGCCTTAGGCCCGTAAAATGGGTTTTAGCCGTACCCAACTCCTCCGGAATAAAAAGTGTAAAGGCCCTCCGGAACAAAAGGATAGCTACGGAACTTGTCAACGTTACGAAAGCCTATTTGAGGAAGAAGAAAATAAAGGCAGATGTTGAATTCAGTTGGGGCGCTACCGAGGCCAAGACAGGAATGGGCGTGGACGCCATAGTCGAGGTTACCGAGACCGGCGCGAGTTTAAGGGCAAACGGCTTACGCATCGTAGATACCGTATGTGAGTCGACGACCCAGTTTATCGCAAACAAAGTGGCGTGGCAGAATTCCTGGAAAAGGAAGAAAATAGAAAAAATCGTACTTCTTTTAAAAGGCGCGCTTTTGGCCGAACAGAAAGTGGGCCTGAAGATGAACGTGTCAAAAAAAGACCTGAAAAGGGTACTCGCGATCCTACCCGCGATGAAAAAACCCACCGTTTCTTTGTTGTCCCAGGACGGCTGGTTTGACATAGATACTATTATTGACGAAGAGGTCGTAAAAGAGATCATCCCCGAGCTTAAGAAAGCGGGCGCCCAGGGTATAATAGAGTACCCTTTGAACAAGGTGATATATTAAAAGCAACTCCAAATAACAAAAGGAGGAGGAAAATCATGCCTTGCGGAAGAAAAAGAAAAAGACATAAGATCAAAACGCATAAGAGAAAAAAGAGACTAAGAAGAGACCGGCATAAGAAAAAATAACTGAAAGGTCAGGGAGTTTTTTATGTAAAAAAACTCCCTGACCTTTCATCCTGAGGAACGAAGTGACGAAGGATCCCTTTTA
>JAMXCZ010000107.1 GCA_024542975.1 Candidatus Omnitrophota bacterium
ATGACTGACGGCGCCGGAACGTCGACGTAAGTCATGGGGCTGAATTTTATCCCCGCGGAAGCGGGGATTTAAACATGGATTCCCGCTTCCGCGGGAATGACAGACAAAGGAGCTAACGTGGTAAAAGTCGGTGTGATCGGTGCGACGGGCTATACGGGCGAGGAGATTATAAAAATTCTTGCGCGGCACAAAAATGCCAAGATAACGCTCTTGCAAGCCATCGTCGAGAAAGAGGAGCCTATATCGTCGATATTTCCCTCAACTTTAGGCAAGATAGACATCGTTTGCCAAAAACCTGACTGGAGACAAGCGGCAGCATTCGCAGATGTTTTATTTCTTGCGTTGCCTCATAAGATTTCCATGGCGGTAGCGCCGGTATTTCTAAAAAAAGGTAAAATAGTTATTGATCTAAGCGCTGATTATAGATTGAGCGCCGCAGAATATGAAAAGTGGTACGGGGAAAAGCACAGAGATGCGGGAAATATCAATAGGGCCGTGTACGGGCTTCCTGAATTTTTCAGGAAGGATATAAAAAAGGCGCGGCTTTTGGCGAATCCCGGTTGTTATCCTACGGGGGCGACACTTGCCGTTGCGCCTGCGGTGAAAAACGACATCGTAAATTTAAGCACAATTATCATAGATTCAAAAAGCGGCGCGACGGGCGCGGGGAGAAAAGCGCACATCGCATTATCATTTTCGGAAATAAACGAAAACGTGAAGGCTTACAAGATCAATGAGCATCAGCACAAACCCGAGATCAGCATGGTGATAAGTAGGCTCGCAGGATGCGCTGTGCCCTGCGTGTTTGTTCCGCATCTTATTCCGGTAAACAGGGGAATCCTTACCACTGTTTATATGGATCTTAAGGACAAAACAACAACACAGGAAGTCACTGCTCTCTATAAGGATTTTTACAGGAATGAGCCTTTTGTCAATGTTATGAACGAAGGAGTTCTCCCTGCGCTAAGGGATGTGCAGCATACCAATTTCTGCAATATCGGCCTTAAGGTGACAAACGGTAAGCTAATCGTGATAAGTACGATTGACAATCTCCTAAAGGGCGCAGCCGGCCAAGCGGTGCAGAATATGAATATAATGTGCGGCTTCGATGAAACGGAAGGATTGCTGTAACTTTTGTAACCTGGTTAGAATTGCCAGGTTAGTTTAACCTGGCAATTCTAACCAGGTTACAAAAGGGCAACATGAACGAAGCGGAAATTCTCGATATTTTTAATAAGACCGGCGCAATACTCGACG
>JAMXCZ010000015.1 GCA_024542975.1 Candidatus Omnitrophota bacterium
GTTGGGCTACATGCTCTTTATATCCCTGGCTAAGCAGTTCTGCTTTTTTCTTGTCGGGAGCATATTTTTTGTGTATCTCTACCAGGTTTTTCTCTAGCTCGTTTAATCTTTTTTGTGTGTATTTAAGTTGGCGTCTATTTTTTATCATAGTTTTACCTCCACTATTCCTTTCGCTTTTCCATCACGATCATGTCCGAAAAAGTCTATCAATTGCTCGCTTTCAGAAATATCCTCTTCCATTACGAATAACACATGTCCGTTAAATAACTTTTTAGCGTGGCGTAGTTTCTTTGCCTCGGGAGATTTGAAATCAAAGCTATCTCTTAAAATAACAATACAATCAAAATCCTCCGGCACCTCTTTGGATGTAACATAGCTTCCATTTAAGAGGTAGATATCCGTTTTTACTAAACTTTGGTATCATGAAGTTAATATACCATATTTGGTATGTAAAGTCAAGAGCGGGGAAAAGTTTAGCCTCTTCCTTATCTTGCGTAATGGGCACCCTGTCCTATCGCGCCAGCTCCTGCGCTGAATCGTATTCCACGAAACTCCCAAAATCTCCGCTATCTCCTCCACCGTCAAAATATCCTGCCTTGTCATAATCCCCTCCTCTCCCCTCTGTCATTCCTGCGAAAGCCTGCCTGCCGGCAGGCAGGCAGGAATCCATAATCTCATTTCTTCCGCAAAATCAAAACCAATACTACAAACATAATACCCATCACCCACAAAAACCCCATCCCAAGCACCTCACACCATACGATAGCGTTTGCCGCTATCAGTGTGGAAAATATAATTACCTTCTTCACATCCATCTTTTCTTCTCCGTTAATTTATTATACATTTGTAACAACATCCACTATATACGTGTATATCCATATGTATAGTTTAAAGCTAAAAAAAATCACCAGGTGACTCCGATTTGTTTTAAGCGGCGAATCATCAGTTCATTCTTCGGCACTGTCTCGCTTCGTTCCCACCGCGCTATTGTGTTACTCATTGTTGAAACCATGCTTGCTAATTCCTGCTGTGTAATATCTTTACTTTTGCGAAAATCCCGTACTGCCCTAGCAAACCGCTTCTTATCAATTGTTGTCATATGCTAAACCAAATATACCACATGTATAGTCACTTGCCAAGTGGTATTTTTTTATTAGACCCGTCCTATACCAAGAATTCCTAATAAATAAAATACCGAATCCTATTACGATTGTTCTCTTTACTTAAACATCTCCTTTACTTCGGGTCGGGTAAAGATTCTTCAGGCTCTGGCATATATCTTGATAATTCTCTGACGAACGCAGGTTCAATATATTTTCCACCGTATTTTCGAGAAAGTTTGATTTTCTTCCATGCATCGGAATAATCTTCTTTTAACAGCAATGATACAGCCCATTGGTAGTGGATGTAACCTAAGTCACCTTTAATAATTGCTAATCGGCTTGCTTTTTCATATAACTGTAAGGCCTTTTCAAGATAATCTCTCATATTGTTCTTTTGACCCTTTTGGTAAAATACATAAGCTGTGTTATAATACTCTCGACCCAAATTAACCATGACCATTGCATGCTTCGGATTAAGCTCTAACGCCTTTTTATATAGACTAATTGTTTCCTCCCTTTTTCCTTGCATGCGGGTAAGGCTGCCAAATAAATAATACACTTCTGCATTGTTCGGGCCAAGCAGCCATGCTTGGTTAGCTCTTCTCATAGCAGTTTTTAAGTCTCTTTTATCGATATATTGCCTAGCGATATTCAAAGTATACTCGCATGCAGCTTCTCTACTGCCCATGGTTTCAATCGATGATTTAATAAATTCTTCATGGGCTTTCTGTTGTTCTAGAGTTAGTGGTTTACCGCCATACATGGGTACTTCATTACTTGGCGTTCCACAGCCACAACATAACGCTAAACACAATATTAGAATTAAAGCAGATGTTTTCTTCTCCATTATTCCTCTATCCTTTATTCTTTGTCCCGCACCTTAGGGAATTCTGGGGACAGGAATTTTGGGGGCAATACTCAATTACTTTAAAATAGAACTGTCCCTTATTTTTGCAAATAGTTATTTAGCAGCTTGCCACGCTTTCTGAAATTCCTGAATTGTTGGCGGCATGATTCCAAACCAGTCGAATAGAAACACTTCCTCACGTTTTTTATGGAATTCATCTGGAGCTGCATCACTAAAGCCTTCTCCTGGAGTGCCATCTTTATTAACAACGATAATAGTTAACGGGGGAAGATTGTTTTGATTACAGAAATACATGACGTGTCCAAGAATAGAAGACAATGGGCGGTTATCCCTATATCCCATCAATTTCGCAAGATCTCCATATCGTACTGTTTGGCGATTACTTGCCTTGCCAACTAAAAATTGCCATGTCTGAAGCGCACGGATAGCCGCTTTTTCTCCAATTGCTGCTGAATTGACTAAATTTGAAAAAAGTTTGATCATTTAGTTACCCTTTCTCTGTTTAAATATTCGATAAAGACTATGACCGCATTTATTAAAGCACCATAATTTTAAATAGTAACTGTCCCCATTAATGCATAATGCAAATGACTGCTTATGCACTACTATTCCCAACTAGTCTTGATGTGACTTCCTGTATCTTCGTTCTTGATGGTCTTCAAATGTGTATCAATCTCTTCCTGTAGCCCTTCTACATGAGATATTATGCCAACGATTCTGTTTTCTTTTCTCATTGTTTTCAGCGCATAAAATACGTCCTGAAGAGAATCTTTATCCTGGGACCCAAAGCCTTCGTCCAGGAAGAAAAAGTTCTGCCTGTTCCCAAACTTGCCTTGTATGCTGTCAGACAATGCTACGGCAAGTGCCAATGACGCTTGAAAAAGTTCACCACCGGACAGTGTTTTGATATTTCTTATTTTGCCTTCATTCATAAAATCCTGTACACAAAAATCATTGTCTTCCTCTAACCGCAGTTTCATGGATTGCCGTGTTAACTTGTAAAACCTTTCATTGGCAACACGACAAAAATTCTGAAGATACACCGTTGATACATAGTTAACAAATCCGTTGCTCCGGAACATACCGGCAAGAACCTTTATGTTTTCTTCGCGTATTTTCATCTTTTTTAGTTTCTTATTCAGTCGTTTTTTCTCGGACAGATTTTTTTTATGCTCTCTTATCTTGTTCCTCAATTCCCCTATTGTCTGATTAACAGCGTTCTTGTTATCGTTAAGCACTTTAATCTCTTGATTTACCTTTTCATGTTTTTTGGTATCGTATTTTTTAGTGCCAGCTTCCTTCCTAGCCCCCTCAAGTTTCATCTTGGTGGCCTCCAAGCTCTTCCAAAACTTATTGATCAAAGCTCCTTCTCCCTTTTCATCGATCTCTTTTTCAAGGATCTTTTCAACCTCAGCTGTTTTTTTATAGCCGTTCTTTTCAAGCCTGTCCTTAATTACCTCTTCGGTCTTCCTGAGTTCTTCAATATCTTTTTTTACAACTTCTTCCGACTTTTTGATCGTTCCGTTAAGCTCATTTATCGAACTCTTTATGGATGAAACTTCTTTTTTCTTTTTCGCGTATTCATCTGCCAGCACTTCAAGCTCTTTTTTTAAAACTTTGGCTTCTTTTTCAATTTCCGAAGGTTCCTTTTTCCAATCCTCTGCCCCGATATCATCCGATATTTCCTTCTTTAACGTATCTATCTTTACCACCGATGAGTTTAATTCACTTTTAAGTGAATCATACTCCGATTGGCATTTTCGCATATCCTGTTCCGTCCTCTCCAGCTTCTCTTCCGTCTGGTTAACTTCTTGTTCCCGCTCCTTTATCTTCTTAGCAGCAATCTTGTTCGCCTCTATCTTCTCTGCAAGCAACTTCTTGTCTGTCGAACTAAACCCATTAAAATTGAACGCCTTAACGTGAGATCTCAACTCGGATAAAAACCCTTCAAGTATACCATCGTCTTCTTTAAACTCTTTCTGCAGGTCTTTTTTTTGTTTATTAAGTATGTTTATTTCAATAATCGTTTCTTTAACTTTGGCATGTCTTTCTTTGAGTTCTTCAAACGCGACCTTTTCCTTTTCCACCTGTCTTGCTATATCACCCGGTTTCAACGGCCAGGGGTGTTCCCTTGCCCCGCAAAGCGGGCACGGCTCGCCTTTGTGCAGTTCGGACGCAACCTCACTCATCTGTTGTCTAAGCCTCAGCGGCCTTATCTTATTCTCTAAAGACTTTATCTCCTTTTTAATATTGTTGAGGGCGCCTTCCAATACCCCCGGCGCTTTCTCAAATGTTCGGATATCCGATTTATCACTGAAATATCCCCTGATGTCTTTTTCGTTTACCAGCGCATCTTTCTCCTTTTCCATTCTTTCTATTCGTTTACCTTTTTCATTTTTGCCTTTCTCGGCGTCTTTGACACTTTTTTCTATCATTTCTTTTTTTCCAAACCATTTTTGCACCCCAAGGAGATCAATGCTCTCCGGGGCTTTCTTTTTCTCATCCGCTAATTCTTTTCTCGCCGCGGTTTTCTCTTTCTTTACTTCCTCTAATCTCTCCTTTTTTCCCTTAAGTTCCCTCGTGGCCAATACCAGCTTTCTCTCTATGCCTTCTTTATTTTTCTCGACATTTTTAACATCGACCATCCTTCTTAGGTCATCTCCCCTTCTCTTTATTTCGTCCTTCTTTTCATGTTTCACTTCCAACTCTCTGAAAACCTTTTCGTCAACATTACGTTTATTCTCCAATCCTTTGAATCGTTCCTTATACTCGACTATCTTTTCTTTAGCTTCTTCTACATTCTCTTCTTTCCCTTTTTTGTGATCAAAAAGATCCCTGAAGTTTGCCTTGCAATTTCTGTACTGGTTAAACGCCATCGACCTTTTCTTAAATTCCAGCTCATCACGCTTGTAAACACCCAGTTCTTCCTCTGCTTTAGCAACCATTTCATGTCTCTTCTTGATGCGGCTCATCTCATTATGAGCGTCCACCTTTTCCTTAAGCGTTATTTCAATTGCCCCGGCCTCTTTCTCTTTTTTATCTAGTGTTTTTTCATTTTTTTTAATAAAACTTTCTCCTGCTTCGCCGATCTGATCAAGACGCGCCTCAGCATCGTTTATTTCCATTTCAATATTATTTTTAATAACCACGACTTTGTCATACAGCTCAAACCTCTCCAACCCAAAAATCTCTTTAAGCATAAGAGTCCTATCTTTACTCTTAAGTTGTAAAAATTCCTGAAACTTGCCTTGGGGAATAATAATCGCCCTCCTGAAATTCTGATAACTAAGCCCTAGTATATCTTCGGCAGCATTATCTTCGATGGGCTTCCAGTCGCCTTTTTTCTTGATATAAGCACTCCTTGAAAAAGCCTTAACATCTTCGAATTTCTTGTTGTTACGCTTACCATTGACTACAAATTTGAACTGCTCTTTATTCTTTTTTCCCGCTCTAAAAATAAACTCAATAAACAATTCATCGGACTTCAGGTTCATCATGTTATAATCGCGATTATCCCTTTTATTAAGGCGCTCGGTCTCCCCGTATATCGCGAACGATATAGTTTCGAGTATCGTAGACTTACCGCTGCCAACTGCCCCAAAAATACCGAATAACTGCGCGTCCGTCAACCTTTCAAAATCTATGAACTGCTCTTCCTGATAAGAATATATTCCTTTAAACTTTAATGATACGGGTATCATACAACATCCTCCGCAGCCAATATCTCCTTGAAAAGCGACACGATCTCTTTACTTGGCTCCTGCGCATGTTTGTATTTAAAATAATCCGCAAATAATTCATCTATACTTTTGGAAAGATCGGCTAACTTAAGCTCCCCATTATCCCCGGAAGAATCCGCTCCAGATGCCGTTTCCGGTATGATTGCGACTATCCCAGGATGAGCATCACGCAGCCGACGTTGATCCTCCGCGCTTAAATACGTATCCGAAACTACCGTAAGCTCTACCAACGCGTTTTGGTTATCTGACAGCCATTTAACAGCTTTATTAATAGCCTTAAACTTCTTTCTTTCGAGACTCTTCCCTTTGGACAATTCAACTCTACGAAACTTAGCAAGCTTCCCCGGCTTCAAATCAACAATAATAACACTTTTCTTCTGGCCTGCTTCTGACATGCTATAAGCAACGGGACTGCCACTATACACAACGGGACATTGTTTAGCTTCTGCTTCAATATGCCGATGTAGATGCCCCAGGGCAACATACTGCATTTCTTTGGGCACATTACCGGTATATACCGGCTGAGCGCCGCCTATATGCAATATAGGCTTCTCGTCTTCTGGCTCTTCCGGCATCTCACCATCCTTTTTAACCATATACAAATGGGTAGCAAGAATATTAATACCTTTATCATCACAATACTTTTTAGCTAAACCACCCCACATCTCCTGCAGAACTTCCCTAAACTCGCCTTCTCTTTGTTCATCCCCCAAATACGTCCTAAGCCGGTACTCATTAGCATAAGGAGTAAATAACACCCTTAAAGGAACTTTATTACCCGGAACGGTTATTTCAATAAACCCCTTTTCACTTTTTGTAACACCGAGCCCGGTTTCCAACATAAAAGGTTTAATCTTGGTATGAGGATACCCGCTAAAAATAATCCCGCATTCACGGGCTAAAGGGGCGGGCGCCTCAATCCTGTCGGGAGAATCATGATTGCCAGCAAGAGCAATAACAGCACGCTTACCGTTCTTGGATAATATCTTAAGCGTTCTATAAAACAGCTCAATTGCGTCCGTACCAGGATTAAAAACATCGTAAAGATCGCCAGCTATGACAACGGCATTAACATCTTCCTTATCAGCTATCTCACATATCTCTTTGAGAACCAATTCCTGTTCCGGTAGTCTGGAGATTTTTTCCAGTTTCTTTCCCAAATGCCAGTCAGATGTATGTAAGATTTTCATTCCACTGCTCTTAATCATTACTGTATAAACCTTTTTCCCTTGTCATCGTAAGAGAGTTCTGGGGGTACAATCACTTAATTACTTCAAAATAGAACTGTCTTTTTTTACTTACGTTGAACCCTTGTATTTGCATTCCCAGTTAGCACAAATTCGATAACCATCGTGTAGATGAAAACCCATCCGTGTTATTATTTCAGGAAATATTTTTTTAAGAATTTCTGATGCAACATCTAAAGCTAAGTCAGCACTCTCTTTGGACGCTTTATCAGCTCTATGCATAATTGAATTCCTAATTTTTTGCATTTCCTTGAGTTCCTCCCAAAGTGTTTTATCTGATTTCGCTCTTTTGAATGTATTAAGATCAACGCCGCCATGTTCTTTAAGTATATGTAAAAGTAGGGTTCTATAACGATCCATGCCTGTATGTGAAACTGTTAAATCAGTAATTAGTGAAGCGGATGACTCATCGTGTACTAAACCGTGAACAATCGGTTTTAAGAGAGTTGCCTTAAGACCAACTTCCATAGCAATTACGGCAAATAATAAACCTATTGTTGGATTCAATTCGTTCTGCTTTTTTGCTTCAGAAAGAAAGTCAAAAGCTGGTTTTGCTAATAATTTATTTTGGCTATAATAAGACCTGAGTCTTTCCCCGGTGAACTCTTCTACGGCTTCCTTCCCGTGCTCCTCATAGAGATCAGACATGTATTGATCATAGGCGTAATCTTCATGTGACATCGACATTGTTTGTTTTCTTCCTAATTATTTCTAATTATTAATTCTCTCTCTAATTCCTTTTTTTAATTTCGAGGTCACAATATTTAATTACGTTAAAATAGAGCCCTATTCCACGTTGCCTTCATATTTTCGAAGGTCTCGCAACGCCCTTTTTACTGTTTCCCGCTTGCCATGGAACCGTTTAGTAATTTCACTGGTGGACACAGAACCAATGTCTTTCCCTTCCGTTTTGAGAAACGCCTTTATCATCAGTATAAATTTCAAACGCATAGAAAGTTCCTTGTCTGAGGTTGCCTTAATAAGCGAGGATGATATTGTAAAGCTATCCCCATGGATATCTATGATTTCTACCCATGCGTCCTTACCGTGGAAGAATCGAACGTCGATAACCTTGTACTGAGACTGCAGCGTCTTTAAGCTCACTATTACCTTCCTTCTTATATCAGTATCATTCCATGTATCTGGCATGCCTAAGCTTATACCCATAGATTCCATGTTCACAAAGAACTCTTTTTTATCTGTAATATGGCTATGCGCCAGAAGCATAAGATAAAGATCCATGGAGCGCCTATCCTGATATGTGAGCATCTGGGAAAAATATTTCTTGTCTTCAAGTAAGGTTTTAGGAATATTCAGAGTTTCAGCGATATTTTCTGTATATAACGGCCCACGGGGTTCTTCCGTTTGCGGCTTGGTAGATACGGGCAATAATTCAAGCCTTAGGAGTTTTGTTTTAGCAAGTTCCGGAGAATCTATAAGCGTAGCGGATTCAAAATTATTCCTCAAAGCCGAAATAGTCCAGTTTGTACTGCCTTCAACAACATACCGGCTATCAACAATTACAAGTTTATCATGGAGTGTACGATTAGGCGGCATAAGGTGGATAACACAACCGGCATCCTCTAATCTTTTTAACGCCGGATTCTCAATAAGCCTGATCTTTGTTTTATCTATATCCCTGAAACGCGTATTCAAGTACAGGGTAACGCTAACACCTCTACCCCTCGCCTCTATCAGGTCCTCAAGCAAAAGTCTTATGGGATTATTTTTCTTTGAGGGTAAACTTATAACATACATAGAAACAACTATAGATTCTTTGGCTCCATCCAAAAGGTCAATCACCGCGCGTTCATAGGCGCGGTTTGATATATCTCTGACCTGTGCGGTTGTGAAACTTTCCTGAGCATATAAAGGCGCGAACGACGTAAATATGCATGTTACAAAGATGATAATGAGGGAAGGAGTTATTTTTTTCATTCTTCAATCTTCATGTTGCTAACCTGCCATATTTAACCGGGGTTAGATGTTCATTATTATTTTTTTGCAATAACGATATACTCATACTGATAAATATTTCTTTTACTATTATGGCTTGAATCTGTAAATCGTCCCATTTTATCTCTAAATGGTGTAAATATTTTTGAGCTGAGACGCCTTTTTATAACACTCTCAACGGTAAAACCTATCGACTGCATTATTTGAATAGATACTTTTGTATTGGGTACTTTTATTTTTGAATATTCAGTATCCCCAAGAATAAGACACAAATATTTATTTGTTCTTAAAATCCGGTGTATTTCTCTGAAACATTTTTCTAGATCAACATAATAATTGCCTATACTTTTTGCCAATTTTTTCTGTTTCTTTAAAAATGCTTTTACGGTTTGATTTGCCATTTCACTACTTATATTCTTTCGACTTCTTAAGCGCGAAGAGGTTCCAATAAATGATTTTTTTATCTTAGTTAAATCATCTGTATATCCAAACCATAGCGTTGACAATTGATGTAAATCTGCATATTCGTAGGAAGTAACGTAAGGCGGAGAAGTAATAATCAAATCAATTGAATTATTTTTCAAATTTAAATTTCTCGCGTCTCCTTTAAGGACTTTACAGTTTTCAAAAATGTTACCTTTACTATTTAGCAATCGGAAATATTGTTCATTCATTTTAGTCATATAATTTAGATGTCTTTTAAAAACCACGAGAGGCTGTTCAATCTTTTTTTCCAGATCGCGCATGGGCTTAATGCTTTTCGAATACCAAATAGAACAATTTTTCAAGATATTCGAGAAGCAACACAAATAGAAATTCTGGATAATACTATTTTTCTCTTGACGTATACAGTTATAAATTAATTGAAGCTTATTGTAATGGTGCCACTTAAACCAATATTTAAGTCGTAAATGTGCTTGACGATAATAGTTCTTTCGATCCTTATAACTTTTAATTCTTTTGAGAAGTTCTTTATTGCTATACCCCAAAAGCTTAGGGCAAATAGCATTCATTTTCGCTTTTGTAATTAGGCCAGCCACACGATTTACATCTATACTTATACCTATGCGCCCATTGATTTTTGACTCAATAAGAGTGGTTCCACACCCTCCGAAAGGGTCCAGAACAACATCGCCAGGTACTGAATATTGCCGCATTAAACGTTGTACAATTTGTGGAATAAATTTTGCAGGATATTTATGATATCCATGAGACGCATACATTGTCTCTGATCTTTTTACTTCGGCAAAAGACCAGCTTTCATCTACTTTTAATGTTTGGACATTTATCATTCTGTTTATCACCTAAAAATCTTTTCTGGGAATTCATTATCACCAAATTTATATTTAATGTTATCGAGAGGACCTGAAATTTTATATTTCTCGCGCGGCCTCCTGGATACAGATATCCCTTGATTTTTTGTGTATTCAATATCCAATACCATTTTTACTTCCGTCACATTAAGGCATACAATTCCATCATTTTTACAGACTAACAATAAAAATGTTTTTAACTTATGTTTAGTGAGGTCAAAAAATTCTTCTATATGATGGGGCATAAAGGTAAAATACCATGGTGTTAAGCGCTTGGTAGAGTACTTGATAAAAATACCGATACTAACATTTATGAGGTAAGAGGAGTTCCTATCTGTTCTAAAAAGTGCAACAGATTGTAATCTCTTATCGTGTATTAATCTGCAAAGCGCTACACCGTGATAAAATTCAAACTCGTTGCTCATGTAAATATTTCTTTAAATTTTTTAAAAATTTTATACTGCCTATAAAACGATAAAATATTCTGGATTTATTTTCCTTATTATGAAAGATTTTGAAGTGATGTATAGCTTGAGGAAATTTATTTTTTTCGAGTTCCGTAGTGCCAATAAAACCTTTGGGGCGTTCAATCAAGCCTTGATTAGCATCTCTATAATTAGATATTGAAAATAATTTATGAATAGCTATTGAATTATTTCTATCAGGCATAAAACTTTTGACATACTGAATTACATAATCAGGCATACATGCATTGCCCAATTTAGTATTTAGTTCCTTTAAAACATCTATACATGCTCTCTTGCTCTCGTAAGCCTTCCCTATAAGATCTTGTACATCGCTAGATAAATCGAATATGTCAAATCCCATTTCTCCACTATCAACTGTAACCGTAGTTTTATCTATGCTGCTTGGAGAAACTGCAGATACGCGCCTATCCTCAAGCCAAACAGGAACACCATTTCCACTTTTGATGGATTCAAGGGCTAATCTGTGGAAAACAAAACATCTATGCCAATCAAAAAATAGATGTTCCGGTATAGTCAATTCAAAATATTGTAAATATTCATTTCTTGACCCAAACATCCGCGCTCTTTGAATATATGTATCTTGTTGAATTTTATGTTTAACATCCCTTGTAAAAAACATTGCTAATAGATTATGAAAAGTAACGCCTCGAGATACAATGTTACCTCCAATAGCAATCGTTAATGGTGTCGTAGGATGAGTGGCAGTTGTATAGTCAATATTTTTCTTGTCAGCATCGCTATTCATAACAACAGAAGAACAACGAGAGATATTCTGCAAAATGTATTCAACTATGCCATCGGCATTTGCTTCTCCAAAGCGAACCTTTGCTATTTCCCATATATTTTTTATATATCCTTCAAATTTTACATCTTTGCTATCCTTCAAGATGCTTATTGTCTTTTGTATTTGCTTATAGTCTTCGGTATGATCTGCTCTCTTGCCGCTCGTATGGATTAATATGCAATAATTTTTTTCTTTTTGATTTACATGCAAATTTAGATATGCAACATTAACAAAAAAACTAAACAACGCTAGACGTAAATATCTAGGGTCATCTCCGTGGTCAGGAAGTAATGTTAACCTATAATCAAGATTAGTATCTATATTGATTGGGAAAAATTTGTCTTGGCCTGTATATTGCTGGTGTGGTGCAAAGTTGACCCAACAGTCATTAGCATTATCAAATGTATTATTTAAATCAAGACGCGCTGGCGTCGCTGTTACGCCAACATAGGTACCTGTGGCTCCCAAAAGCTGGGCTACAAACCCATTTATTTTTGTAATAAGTCCTTTGTTTTTCTTGGAATTAGGAGACGCGTAATCGGCTTCGTCATCAATTATGGTTTTATGCTTGTAGTTTTTTAATTTTTCTATAAGTTTTTGTAAATCGCGCGTATTTTTCTTGCAAAAAATAACCCACTCATTATTGCCGATATTAACATTGGGATCGGCAACCTCACTAAAGTTTTTAGGATCGGGGGCGATGCCTGACTCTTTAAACCGTCTTAGATTCTGTTTTAGAAGTTCTACGTTATCATTTAAGAGAATAATAACTATTTTTCTTCCGGAGTCGAGAAATTTCGCCGTTAAACAAATCATCATTTCTGTTTTTCCGCTTTGAGGTTCGCCGTAAATAACAAAAGAGTTATTATTTTTGATCAAGTTATCCATAGCATTTTTAACAGTATTTTCTATAAACGTAAAATCAAAACCTCGCCCTACCAGACGCGCCTTTTGTTTCGCAAATCTAGAATCTAGTGTTTTTACTGCTTTGAATTTGTTAACATTAAACATAGAAAACACCTCGTTATTTTTTAAACGAATTCCAGGGACACTGGACTTAATTATTTTAGAATAAAACCGTTTCCTTTTACTAGCGATACCTTCTCATATAGGTATTTCTGAAAATCAATAAAAGTATTACGAATATTTTCAACACCCCCTAATATTTCTTCTGCATCACTGATCGCCTGGTATTTCAGCGTAAGAAGATCGGGCAGTTTTTCCTGATCAAGCTCTTCAACGCCAGTTTCTATATATTTAGAAAGTACGAATTCTAAAAACTCTTTCTGCTTATTATCCAACCCGCTAAAAATCTTCGATTGTGCTTGCGCGACCCGCAGTTCTCGTGTAATTGGCTTCATCGCAAAAGAAATATAGTCGAGGACATCGAATAAATCACTTTTTTCAGCGTTAATCATTTTTTGCAAAGTTGCCAATTCATCTAATCCATATCCCGCATTTGCAAGTTTTTCAAGTAATGTCTTACGCGTGTTCGGGTTAGACCAGATTTTACGCAATTCATCTTCACTTTTGAAAAATTCCGGTAAAGCACCAAACATGACCTGCAAAAACTCTTCTGCTGAGATTGGCTTACCATTAGCGCTCCAAAATGAAGTAGAAATCATATGCTGAATCTCGCGTTCTTTTCCATCACGCAATTTAATCTTAATCTTTTCCTTTGGAGGCAGAGGTGGCTCTGGAGATTCAGGGGTATCTTTAGTCTCCTTTGGCTCCTTTTCCGTTGTTTCATCTATCGGCTCGCCATCCCATTCGGGATCAAGAAAATGATGATACGCATCCACAAAATCATAAATAGTAAAATAATCTTTCCCGTCAAATAAGCGTGTACCGCGTCCTATAATCTGCTTAAACTCAATCATGGAGTTAACTGGACGCATGAGTATAATATTACGGATATTGCGAGCATCCACACCCGTGGATAACTTTTGCGAAGTGGTCAAAATAGTCGGGGTAGTCTTCTCATTATCCTGAAATTCACGCAAATACTGTTCACCCAATGCGCCATCATTAGCGGTAACGCGCACGCAATAATTCGGTTCTTTGCTTTTTTTATACTGATTAACTAAATCCCGTACTGCTAACGCATGATTCTGCGTAGAGCAAAAAACAATAGCCTTTTCGTTCTGATTAATTTCAGAGAGAAATATCTGTACTCGCTTGGCTTCACGTTCTTTGATCTCTATGATTCTATTGAAATCTGGTTCCGTATAAATTTTGCCTTGCTCTATTTCACCTTCAATAATCTGATCATCTGAGGTATAAATATAATCGTCTATCGTGGTTTGGATCCGCTTAACTTTAAACGGCGTCAGAAAACCATCGTTAATACCCTCTTTAAGTGAATAGATATACACCGGCTCACCGAAATAACGATAGGTATCCACATTGTCTTTGCGTTTAGGCGTCGCGGTTAAACCAAGTTGAACGGCAGGCGAAAAATACTCCATAATGCCACGCCAGTTGCTTTCGTCATTTGCACCGCCGCGATGACATTCGTCAATAATGATAAAGTCAAAATAATCATTCGGATATTGACCAAAATACGGGGCGGGGTTACCGTCCTTATCCTTACCACTCATAAAGGTTTGAAAGATAGTGAAAAAAATGCTACCACTAGTTGGAACTCGACCATTTCTACGAATTTCACGAGGTTTAATTCGAGCCAAAGCATCTTCTGGAAATGCTGAAAAGGCATTAAATGCCTGATCTGCGAGTATATTTCTGTCTGTTAAAAATAAAATTCGCGGCCTGCGCGAACCATCTCGTCTTAAATTCCAGCGTGTCTGAAACAGTTTCCATGCAATCTGAAAAGCAACAAACGTTTTTCCTGTTCCAGTAGCAAGAGTAAGCAATATGCGCTGTTTGTCCTCGGCAATTGCTTCCATTGCATTATTAACAGCAATTTCTTGATAGTAGCGTACGTCCTTTGTGCCACCTATATCTTCAAACGGTACCTGATTAAATTTATCTTCCCATTGGTTTTGAGTGGCAAAGGTTTTATTCCAAAGTTCATCCGGCGACGGGAATGCGGCAATCGCCCCTTCCTTGCCAGTCTTCATACAAATTTGATAAATTTCTTTGCCGTTACTGGAATAAGCCCTATCAAGATGCAGCATTTCGGCATAGTTCTTAGCTTGAGCCACGCCTTCCCCCACTTCAAGCTCATCGCTTTTAGCTTCAATAACAGCAAGTTTATGACCCCGATAAATCAACGCATAGTCAGCAACCAAGGGTTTGGCGCGACCACCGCCAGTCTGTATCTTCCCGGCAGTAATTTGGTATTCCCGTAAGACTTTTGTGCCTTCCACCACACCCCAGCCACTGGCTTTTAGCTTCGGGTCAATATATTCAGCTCTGGTTTCGGCTTCGTTCATGATTGTATTCCTGCGAGTTCACCATTAAAGGCTTTTTGTAATATGGATTTTCTTACTTCTTTAAGACATGCTAGCTTTTGTTGGTAGATGGTTTCCAGTTTCTTGATTTCGAGTGAGATGGCATCGAGTTTGGCGACGATGCGATTTTGTTTTTCAATTTTTGGCACAGGCATAAGCGCTCCGGTCACGGCACCGATTCCAACATTACCTTGACCTACTGTACCAGTCTCATTAGCAAAAAATTGATCTCGAAATTTATCAGACCAAGAAAAATAAAGAAAAAACCTATGATTGAACTTTTCTGGAAATCGAATTACGGCCAATCGTTGATTTAACAAATAATTATCTTTGTCTATTGCAACCGTATAACCATAATCTCTTTTTTTCTTCGTACCTGTTTGAGTTATTATTATGTCATCTCTTTGAAGCAATGAACGTGATAATGATTTTCCATCAATTTTATCAATAAAAACAGGATTTTCATCTATACGAAGTAAACCTGGGCGAACGTTACCCATTCTTATTACTTGGTATTTACCAACTTTCGTAAATTGACCACTCTTGAATGCAAAGCCACTAAATACTTCAGCAACTTCCTCCAACTTTTTTTCTTTCCAATCATTTCCAGAATTGCCAAAAACGCTCTGCAGATATGATTTAAATAGTTCGCGGGCGTTTTGTAAATTCTTCTCAGCGTTTTCTTTTGCCTTAGCAATTTTCTCAAAAAGTTCATTCAAAATCTTCACTATCCGCTTTTGTTCGGTGAAGGAATTGGGATAAGAAATTACAATACTCCTAAAAGCAGTAACATCTAGATTCTTCTGAGCGGTCCCTCTAGCAAGTGAATATATTTGATCATTTAAAAAAAGAATTTGTAAATCTAAAAAATCTTGTAAAAGACCTATTTTTTCTCTCGGTTTAACTGTCAATCCACTATCATTTAGAAAAAACTTTCCTTTTACAAATCTTGTGCATTGTTCGGACATCGCAAATCTAGCAACTATCAAACAATCTTCCCTATTATAGTTATCCATAAAAAAGGTTGCTCCACCTCCACCATAAACAGGATAAATTGTACCACCATCTCTTTTTCTTACCACTCTTGTGCCGTATTCAATTTCGCATGCTTCCCCAAGTTTCTTCTCTTCCCAACTTTTCTTCATACCAGCCCTCGAATTGTCTTCAATATATCCGCAGCCTCTTCATCCAGATTTTTTATTGAAGCCAAAATTTCCTTCGGCTCACGCAGTGTTGTTTCATCTTTCTTATGTGGATTCTTTACAGAAAGATTGTAAGTGTCCGTACCCACATCAGCCACATTGATTGACCAAGAGTTTTTTGATTCTTCTTTTTTCTTCTGTAATTTTACAAACTCTGCTAGATCATTTTCATTGAGCGGATTAATTTTGCCGAGATTACGATCAAGATTAAGTTGATAGTACCAAATTTTCTTCGCCTTAACCCCTTTGTCAAAGAAAAGCACCACGGTTTTCACGCCCGCGCCGGTAAATGTACCACCAGGTAAATCCAGAATGGTATGCAGATTACAGCTTTCTAAGAGCAGTTTTCTTAAACTAGTAGACGCATTGTCCGTGTTAGAAAGAAATGTATTTTTAATCACAATACCTGCTAGGCCACCAGCTTTCAAAATTTTGATGAAGTGCTGGAGAAACAAAAACGCAGTCTCACCGGTTTTAATAGGGAAGTTTTGCTGTACTTCAGCGCGTTCCTTGCCGCCAAAAGGCGGATTGGCGAGAACAATGTCATAGCGGTCTTTTTCCTGAATGTCGGCAAGATTCTCGGATAGCGTGTTAGTATGCACGATATTGGGTGCCTCGATACCATGTAAAATCATATTCATCGTACCGATGATATAAGCGAGGGATTTCTTCTCTTTTCCGTAAAAGGTTTTCTTTTGTAAGATTTTAGCATCTTTAGTGGTCAGATTCTTGCTAGTTTTGAGGTATTCGAAGGCCTCACATAAAAACCCTGCTGAACCCACTGCTCCATCGTATATTTTATTTCCAATAACAGGAGCAACCACCTTCACAATGGTTTTAATAAGAGGGCGAGGCGTATAGTATTCACCTCCATTACGCCCTGCATTACCCATATTTTTGATTTTGGATTCATATAAGTGGCTCATCTCATGCTTTTCAGCATGAGTGCGAAAACGAAGTTCGTCAATACGATCAATCACTTCGCGTAAATTATATCCGCTCTGTATTCTATTTTTTAGTTCACTAAATATTTCACCAATTTTATATTCAATGGTATTGGCGCTTTCGGCATTGGTTTTAAACTTTTTGAAGTACGGAAATATCTTATGATCGACAAACTCTTTTAAATCATCCCCGGTAAGGGCTTTATGGTGATCACGTTTGCCATTCCTACTTTTAGGAACGGCCCAGACACCCCAACGATACTCCGGACCAATGATCTCTGTGTAGGCCTTACCAACCAACCTTGCTGCCGTTTTCTTATCTTTTTCTAGATCATCCAGATATTTCAAAAAGAGAATCCAAGAAGTTTGCTCTACATAATCCAGCTCGCTACTACAGCCAGCGTCTTTATGAAGAATATCGTCTATATTTTTGAAGGTCTGTTCAAACATTATTTTTCCTTTTTAGCCATGTATTTATAGATGTACTATATGTCAGCGGATTGCCCATGTACTTTCAAAGAAATATAGCGTTTGTTATACTATCGTCTTATTGAGCTAACATCATTTCTTGTTGAAATAAATTTTTTACAACTGTTTGAAGAAATCCAATTCCACCAGTTTTGTTGCTTATTTCATCTGGCCATTTTGTAACACTATCACCTCTTGGGGAAAATCGGTATATACCGTCTCGCTCAATAAATATACTTGCCCCTATACGTTCTGCGCGAATCAAAACATTTAATCCCTTTTGCATTCCTTCCAGCGCATCTGGACTAACGCAAATAGAGAGCAATACTATACCCCATTGTTTTCCATTGGGGAATGAAATTCTCATAAAATCCTGTGTAGAGCGCCCGCCTCTTTTATATGGAGAATGGACAGTGACTACTGTGTTTTTAATTTCAAGTACTTCCAATTTTATTTTACCGCCAAAGGACTTTTCTTTATTTAAAACAGATATAACTTCTCCGAATGTTGTAATAACAGGTTTTATATGTGGACGTATTTGTGCGTCTATTTGCGCAGCACGTGCCTCAAGAGCAAGATGATCGAGTTCTAATTTTTCCCTTTCCACTCCACGTAGACTTCCGAGTTCGCGAGCCCATGCTTCGATATCTTTTGTATATGCCTCAAAGTTTCTTTTTTGCTCACTTACAAAATTAGGCGGCATTGGAATTTCGCCTTTTATTATTTTATTTAGTGTGTCACGATATGTCGATATGTATTCGTCTGCTTGTCTCTTTCTTTCCGCCATATCCTCTTTTTTGTACTTTGCCAGCGTGGTTTTTTGTTCCTCTGTTGCATTGTTAACCGCACGTGTTGTTGATAAACTATGTGCTTGAAATAAACATAAAGTTGCAAGTATCGAAAAAAGGGCGCCTAAGGAAATAAACGTCATTGGATTATTCACAGTCCACCTCATATCTTATGTCTTTATATAATGTTTAATGAATAGCCAACCTAGTTAGATTTGGCAGGTTGGCTATTCAAGCTATTCAATATGGTGGGGGTGGCGGGAGACGCCCTTACCTACTCTACTATGTCCCCTACGATGGGCTCTACTTTTACGCCGTTTTTTTCGAGGTACTTTCGCGCCCTGGCGAGGTTCTTACCGGTACCCGAAAGCTCGAGGGTAACCTCGCCGATCTCATCGGTGATCTTCGCCCTTCTGATATTCGGTATTACGTCATACTTCTTCGCCATGGTGTATATCACGGGTTTTTTGATCCTCGTTTGCGGAAATATTAAATGCACCAATTGTCTTGCCATACCTCACCCCTTCTTCTTCCTGAGACTACAGAATTCCTGATAATCTATAAGCTTTGTTACGGTAGGATTTTCTCCGCATACGGGGCATTTGGGGTTCTTACGCACCTTTACCGTGCGGAAAGAAGATTCCAGCGCGTTAAAAACAAGGAGCCTTCCCGCCAAAAGATCTCCTATGCCCAATATATACTTCAGCACCTCGTTTGCCTGGATTACGCCGATTACGCCTGCGACCGCTCCGAGTATACCGCCCTCCTGGCAGCTTGGCACAAGACCCGGCGGTGGCGGCTCGGGAAACAAGCACCTATAGCAAGCGCTCTCGCCCGGTAAAATAGTCATTGCCTGGCCGTCAAACCTGAATATCCCGCCGTGCGAGAGCGGTTTCTTTGAGAGGACACAGGCATCGTTCATTAAATACCTGGTGGGAAAATTATCCGAGCCGTCTACAACTATGTCGTATTCCTTTATAATGTCCAATATATTCCCGGAACTCACCCTTGTATTATAGGAAACAACCTCTATATCGGTGTTTAAGCCTGTGAGCCGCTCTTTCGCTGATTCGACTTTTGCCTTTCCCACATTCGCGGTGGAATGCACTATTTGCCTCTGAAGGTTATTGAGCTCTACCTTATCCGAATCCACGATGCCTATCTTCCCTACCCCCGCTGCAGCCAAATATAGCGATATCGGGGATCCTAATCCGCCGGCGCCGATTATCAAAACCTTGCCGTCCAAAAGCTTCGCCTGCCCCTTCCCGCCTACGTGAGGCAGCATGATCTGCCGCGAATATCTTTCGATCTGGTCGTCCCGTAAAGTCACTTCACTCCTCCTGCAATCGCCGGTATGATCGAAACCTCGTCGCCGTCCTTAAGGGCTGTCGCTTCCTGTTGCAAAAACCTTATATCTTCTTCATTTACGTAGATATTTATAAATTTGCGGATTTTGCCCGTATCATCGCAAATCCGGTCTTTGATTCCCGGAAAATTTTTCTCCAGGTCCTCTATTAATTCCTTAACGCTCTTGCCGCGCACCTCAACCTCTGCTTTTTCCTGTGTCAATTTCTGAAGCGGCGCAGGGATCCTTACCTTGATTGCCATCGTGCGGCCTCCTTATTTTTTCACGTGCTCCTCAAATGAAGCGATACTTGGTTTGATCTTTATAGGGCGCCCAATTCTGTCCTTAACGGCCTCCTGGGTTTTCAGGCCATTTCCGGTTATACACACAACAATGGATTCGTCTTTTGGGATCCGGCCCTGTTCGATAAGCTTTTTAGCGACGCCCAGGGTAACCCCGCCTGCGGTTTCCGTAAATACGCCTTCGGTGACAGCCAAAAGCTTTATCGCCTCTACGATTTCATCATCCGTAACGTCCTCCCCCCATCCGCCTGTTTCCTTCACGGTCTCCGCGGCGTATATCCCGTCTGCGGGATTTCCTATGGCGAGGGACTTGGCTATGGTGTGGGGTTTCACCGGTTTTATGATTTCCGAGTTCTCTTTGATCGCAGTCACTATGGGGGCGCACCCGTCAGCCTGCGCTGCGTATATTTTCGTATCAATGGCATCTATCAACCCTATATTCTTGAATTCCTTAAGAGACTTCCATATCTTTGTGATGAGCGACCCGCCCGCGCACGGAACTACTATGTGCTTCGGGGCCTTCCAGCCAAGCTGTTCGGCAATCTCGTATCCGAATGTTTTCGAGCCTTCGGCATAATATGGCCTTATGTTGATATTTACGAATGCCCATTTATATTTTGTGGCAATTTCAGAACAGAGCCTGTTTACCTGGTCATAATTCCCTTCGACGGCTATAAGTGTAGGCTGGTATATGAGCGTGCCTATCACCTTACCAAGTTCCAGGTCAGCCGGAATAAAAATATACCTTTCGAGATTGGCTATCGCCGCTTGCGCGGACACGGAATTTGCGAGGTTCCCCGTAGACGCGCACGCTACTGTTTTGAAACCAAACTCCTTGGCCTTTGATAGCGCCACCGCCACTACCCTGTCTTTAAAGGAAAGTGTCGGGTGGTTCGTCGAGTCGTCTTTAAGGTAAAGCTCTTTTACTCCCAATACTTTCGCGAGGTTCTTCGCTCTTATGAGGGGAGTGAAACCGGAATTCAGGCCATCCGTGGGAGACTTGTCTATGGGCAGAAGCTCCCTGTAGCGCCACATATTTTTGGGACGCTTTTCTATTTTTCTTCTCGTAAGCGCTTTTTTTATCCTTCCGTAATCGTAATCCACTTCGAGCGGCCCAAAACAGTATTCGCACACGTATAACGCATGCTTAGGGTATGTCCTTCCGCATTCGCGGCACTTAAGTCCCTTTACCCAACTCATATCTCGCTCCTCACTTATTTCTTCTTTACTACGACTTTAAAATGCGTATCGTCCAGTTTTTCTATTTTTAAAATCCTGTGCCCGTCGGCTTTAAGGCTCTTTGGAACGTTATCCATGGGCTCCCCTTCGTCAAGAATTACCTCTAGTATATCACCCGAATCCAGATTTTCCAGCACTAGTTTTGTTTTAACGTAATTGATCGGGCATGGCGTACCCTTTAGATCCAAAAGCTTATTTTCTTTTGATTCTTTCTTTGGCGTGTGTGTTGAGGGAAAATTAAGGGATGAATCCATGCTTTTGTAGAGCCTCTCTACTTCTTCGAAAAATCTTTTGGCATAATCGAATTTTTCTTTCCTGCCCTTCTCGCCCAATTTATCATTTATCCCGGAGAATACCTCGTAGACATCGGAAAAAGTGTCATCTGCGACGCCGCTCTTTATAAATTTCTCCTTGAACTTCGAAAAAGCCTCTTTTTCCGTTTTGGGATCTTCGCCTTTTACGATGAGGAGAGAGCGCGCAGAAAGAAACAAAGCCTTCTTTATGCTCTCCGGCCGATACCCCGTAGTCCCGGCGTCCTGCAAAGCGAGTTTCCCTTCCGTTAGATCAGCCTGGATCATATCCAGAACCCCCGCGCCGCACTCTCCGGGGCCAAGGCCTGCCAGAGAAAATTCTTCCGTTTTACCCCAATCAATGTAGAAATCCTTGTTCTCCGAATAAGACGGGACATAAGAATAGCCTTCCAGCAACTTAGTTGCTATCTCTCCGGCCTCTTTCTCTAAAAAAGCGTAAACATCTTTATATTTCCGTATGGAAACTTCCGCTTTATCCAGAAACGCATGAAGAAAATCCGGAACGTTCCTGGCAGGGAGTATGCCGACTTCTTTCGCAAGCCTCGTAGACTCACCTTCTTTTCTGCCGCCTACAAAAAACTTATAGAAGGGAACCGCTCTCCCGTCCACTCTCTTTACCAACCCAAAGAAAGAAAGCTTCCCAACGGGCTGCTGCCCGCAGGAATTCGGGCACCCGTTTAGCTTGATCTCAAGCCCGGTAAATACTTCCTTACCGATAAATTTATCGCGAACCATGCCCTCTATCGCTTCGGCGAGAGCCGGAGAATTACACAAGCCCAAATTACAGGTCAAAGCCCCCTTGCAGACAACCACATCAAGTAATGTGTCGGGATAAAGGAAATTATTCCATATTTTCTTCAATCTTAAAAAGAGCTCGCGAACATCCTGATTTCCCACCCATACTATCAGAAAGTTTTGGCGCTGTGTCGTGCGGAATTCTATGCCCGGGAAATCCCTCTCGAGATCCGCAACCGCCGATAGATCTTCAGTATTTATATCCCCCCGCGGGATGCGAATCTCGACACTTGAAAAACCTTTTTGCTTTTGGGGCCTTACGTTACTTTTTAAGAATTCCTTATATTCTTTGTCGCCCTCAAGCGGAAGACATGCGTCTTTTCCTTTTTTTTCTATGAAATTTATCTTCCTGAGACGTATATGCTCACTTTCTTTTAACTCTTTAAATTCATTTTCATAAAGTTCTTTAAATTTCGCAAAACCCATCTCCTCCGCCAAAAATCTTAAGCGGTTATGGTGCTTGTCCCTTCTGTTTCCTTTTTTATAATAAATACTTTTTACCGCAGCGGCACAATACCCCGCGTCCTCTTTTGGGATAAATTCCGAAAGGAGTTTTCCTACGCGCGAATCTGCTCCCATTCCCCCTGCCGCAAAGACCTTGTAGCCAACCTTTTCGTCCTTTTTCCGGGCCACAAATCCTACGTCATTAAGAAGCGCCCCTGCGCAATCCTTGCCGCATCCCGAAAAAGATATTTTGAATTTACGGGGCAGGTTAAAGGACGTATCCTGGCGCAACAAATACTCCGTAAGAGCCAAAGCGGAATCTCTTACGTCAAACGCCTCATCGGCGCATATGCCCGATAGGTGGCAGGCGATAACGTTTCTTACCGTATTCCCGCCTCCGCCGCGGGGGCATAGATTGTATTGTTTGAGGTATTCGATAACGTTGATGGTCTCTTCCAGTTTAACGTCGTGCAGCTGTATATCCTGCCGCGTTGTAAGATGAAGCCTGCTTTTTGCAAACTTTCCGGCAGCCTCGGCCAGCGCCCGAAGCTGTGAGGGCAAGAGTAACCCCGCCGGGATACGTATCCTGCTCATAAATACTTTCCCGCCTCTGTGGGAGTAAATACCCCAGGGCACACGAATACCCTTAAATCGTGCGGAAGAGATTTTCTTACTTTTGAATTCCTCGAGTGAGCGTTTGTATTTTTCTATGTCCTTTTTTACTTCACCGGGTAATTGAAACATTTTAACTTCTTCTCCGTGTTACGCTTCAAAATACTGCTCTATCGAAAAATACCTTTCTCCGGTATCAGGCAATATTACGACTACTCTTTTACCTTCCCCTAGGTCTTTGGCTACTTTTAACGCCGCCCACATCGCAGCCCCAGACGATATCCCCACAAAAAGCCCTTCTTCCCTCGCAAGCCTTCTCGAAACTGCAAAGGATTCATTGTCGTTTGCTTTCATTATCTCATCGATAACGCCTTTGTTGAGAATCTCAGGAACGAACCCCGCACCTATGCCCTGTATTTTGTGCGGCCCGGGTTTGCCACCCGATAAAACGGAGCTTGTAGCCGGCTCTACCGCCACAACCTTGATCTTAGGGTTGCGCTTTTTAAGGACTTCGCCCACGCCCGTTATCGTACCCCCGGTTCCAACCCCCGCCACAAAAGCGTCACAGTTACCTCCCGTGGCATTTATTATTTCCTGAGCGGTCGTTCTTCTGTGGACTTCGGGATTCGCCTTATTTTTAAACTGCTGAGGCATAAAGCTATTTGGTGTTTTCTTCAAAAGCTCTTCGGCCTTTTTGATAGCGCCGACCATACCGTCTTTCCCGGGCGTGAGCACAAGTTCGGCACCGTACGACTTCAATATAAATACCCTCTCCAAACTCATCGTCTCGGGCATTGTAAGAATACAGCGGTACCCACGAACCGCTGATATTACCGCGAGGCCTATGCCGGTATTACCGCTTGTCGGCTCAATTATTGTCGAGCCCTTGGACAGAAGCCCCTTTTTCTCGGCATCATCAATCATCGCAAGGCAAATCCTGTCTTTTATGCTGCCTCCTGGAGTGTAAGACTCAACTTTTGCGAGAATCTCCGCCATACCCGGACGCGTCATTCTGTTGATCTTAACCATAGGGGTATTGCCGATAAGTTCCAGCGCGTTCTTCGCCACCCCACTCGAAAATGTATTCCCGCCGCCCATGTAATATACGAATTCCAGCCTGTCATCGGGTGCAAGATGTGTTTCAGTGTATTTTTCCTTCTCTATCACCTTGTCGTTCAACTCAACGGTAACGACCTCGGGCCTTATCTTTTTAAGTTTGAGAAGCTCCGAGAGTAACATGTTGTCTTCTATTTCTTCCTTCTTCCCGTTTAAATAGAGCGCTGTCGCCATTTTAGTTGCCTCCTATGTTTTTCATCGCGCAATCTACTGCTTTTAAAGTTTTTTCTATATCGCCTCCACTATGCTCTGTGGATAAGAAATTGGCTTCGAATCCCGAAGGGGAAAGATATATCCCCTGTTTTATCAATCCATGATAAAACCTTTTAAATAGGCCTGTGTCCTGCGCCTTCGCGGTTTTATAATTCCGTACGTCGTTTCTTGCAAAAAATATGCTAAAAATCGAGGCTATACTGTTTACCTTTATGCTGAGGCCCGAATTCTTTCCTGTATTTTTTATACCTTCGCACAATTTTTTTGTCTTCTCCTCCAAAGCCCTGTAGGGATTTGTTTCTTTCAGGGCCTTCAAGGTCTCTATGCCCGCCCGAACGGCAACGGGATTGCCCGCAAGGGTTCCGGCCTGATAAACGTCGCCCAAAGGTGCCAAAAGCTCCATTATCTCTTTTCTACCTCCGAAGGCTCCGACAGGCAACCCCCCGCCTATAATCTTACCCAGGCATGTAAGATCCGGCATTACGCCGAAAAAGCCCTGCGCTCCGCTGTAGGAAACTCTAAATCCCGTTATAACCTCATCGAAGATAAGTTGAGCGCCGTATTTATCGGCAACATTCCGGAGGCCTTCGAGAAAACCCGCCTGCGGCATTATGACCCCGCAATTTGCAGCCACCGGCTCTACGATTATCGCGGCCAGGTCCTTCCTGTATCTTTCCGCGATCCCCCGAACCGCTTCTATATCATTAAAAGGACAGGTAAGCGTGTGCGCCGTAAAATCCTGCGGCACACCGGCACTATCCGGCACACCCAAAGTAGCGAGCCCCGAACCGGCCTTGCTCAAAAGATAATCCGCATGGCCATGATATGCGCCTTCGAATTTTATAATTTTTTTTCTGCCTCTGAATGCCCTTGCGAGCCTCACTGCGCTCATCACAGCCTCGGTGCCGGAGTTTGTAAGCCTCACCTGTTCGATCGACGGAACCGCTTCCACGATAAGCCTGGCAAGTTCGGTTTCCGGCTTTGTAACCGTACCGAAACTCGTTCCTTCCTTTACAACGCGCAAGAGGGCCTCTGTAACTCTCGGATAGGCATGCCCCAGGATCAACACCCCCCACGAAAGGCAATAATCAA
>JAMXCZ010000016.1 GCA_024542975.1 Candidatus Omnitrophota bacterium
CTTTCTCGTCTCCAAGATAGCAGGTCTTTAAGAGGTGCTTACGGCAAACCTCGGGATCCTTACTTCGTATCTCGGAGGCGGCGAATTGCGAATAAAGCCCCTGGAATCCGGATACGGGGCACATGTATAGACAAAAGCTGCGTTTTTCAAAAATAAGCCCTATCACGAATGCGAGTAATATAATGCCTCCTAAAAGCGCAAAAGTAGCAAAGGGCCTTACCGTAAAGAATCCCGAAAAATACGTTGTAATCAAAAATCCAATATTCATTACCCACATATTCCTGAGAGCCTTGGGCCACTTTAGATTCAAACCCAACTGTTTTCCCTTCCGCACTTCAAGAAGCCTTCTCCTCTGGAACCAATCGGAAAATACGGGAAACGGGCACATGAGGCACCACGCCCTTGAAAATACCGGCACCAGAAAAAGCATAAGTAATACCCACCATAAGATCCAGACCATCATTATTCCGAAATTATAATTTCCCGCGGAATATCCTCCGATAAATCCTGCGATCAAAATAATCACGAAAACAAAGAGGTTAAATAGAATAAGCAAAAGAGGGAACCACCTCGATTCAAAGAGCTTCCTTATGAGTTTAAATCGGGTGAGCTCAAATCTCCAGTCTAAGTCGATGAAGCCGAATAGTTTATCTTTACCCATATAGCGCGTTGTTAATCTTCTTTTCTAAAAATAATAAGCCCGAAACTTCCCGCTGCCAGAAACAGTGTCAAAAACATAAAAACATAGAAGCGGGCATTGGGCCCGACGTTTAAGTAACCGATCATATAAGGATGGAATTCGCCGCAGGTAACGGAGCAACGAAACGCATGCCTACCGCGCTTATCGGCAACAAACGAAATGGATCCGTCCTGTCCGGGAAATGCCCTCGTATTGAGCTCATAGCCGTCGATGTAAAGCCCGTGCGTAACATCCTCGCTGATAAGGCGAATCTTAACGCGATCGCCCTTTCGTACGTTTATTACACTCGGATTGTAGGAGAATTTTTTCGCTTTGATCTCGAAAATTTTCTCTTCTTCGGCAAACGAAGCAGGCAAGAATAACCAGTAGCCGGTAATCAGTAAAAAAATAATAAACCGTAAACAACGTATTTTCATTTTATTGATAGTTCTACCCAGTCGGATATGGATTTTCGGCCGCCCCTGTCTCCGTTTTCGCCATCCCACACGGCAAAAGCACATAACCTCTTTCCACTCGGCTCAAATATGGCATCGAGCTCCGGATCAAGGGCCCGAAAGGAGCGTTTAAAAACAACGCGCCAGGTGCCGTCTCTCCAGAATCCTCGCCCTTGAATATTCTGTTCATCCTTGGGTGTAATCGTGCCTACCCTTATCGCCATAAGGTCATTCGCGCCTGACTTAGGTATTTCCTTAGAAACGATAAAAAGCTCTTCTTCTTCAAATGGATAATAAAAGTCTACGTATAAATCCTTATGGTGAGTTTTCCCGAGCCAATACTCGCGATCCTGGCTTGCCTTCCACTGCCAGATATTCGACTTCCCCAGAAAGCCCATCATGAGGCTCGGCATTTTGGGTTTTTTCTCGAGTGGAAATAGAATAGCGCCGGCGTCCGAAAACTTTTTTATATCCATAACATAGTTCCTGCTCGAGTCCTCCCATTCCATATAAAAATATATGTCTTTTCCGGTATGAAAGGCTTTAATGTTTACGTAAGGAACTACTTTTTTGGGCCACGGAATAATCATCACCTGATACAAAAGTTCTATTTTTTGCGGCTTAATACCGTCCCAAATAGAAAGCCCTATTCCGTTTTTCAAATATAGATCTTTCGCCATGAGCGGAACTTCAAGAATGGGCTTTTCTCTTTCCTCGAAAATGACCGGAACGCCGCGTGTATGTTTTAATCCGTAATAGGTAAGTCCTGCGAAGGCGGCCACCGTAACGGCGATTATGAGAATTATAAATGACTTTTTCATATTCTATTCATAAGCGCCTTACCGGCCTACGAGTCCTTAAGGCAGTTTTCTCGTTTCTCGTCTTCCAGGAAAGAAAGCGCCTCACGGGCTATTTCGTTGTAGAAGTTTTTGGTTTTATGTGAAAGTATTTTCTGCATGATCACTTTTGCGCCGGGGTAAAGATGCGTATTAAAGAATTTCTTCTGGGCATTAATGCATATTTCGGCTTTTTCCCGGAAGCCCTCAAGTTTTTTTTCGATGCTGTAAATCTTTTTGAAAATTAAATAATGCATAAATTCAAACTCCGCGGATACGGCATCCGGCCTTTCCCTGTCCGGCAGAACGCCGAAGGCACGGTAAAAACCCATAATATCCGCAAGCATCCTGGATTTCTGGAAGTCGTGTTTTGCCTGGAACTCGGTTGTATAAAGCCATATATGTTTGGCCCGAAAAAGGGTGTCATATTCCAAGAGGATAGTTTCTTTTTCTTTTTTTAAGGCGGGAAAAAGGGCAAAAAAGCTTTTATCCGGATAAGAAAACGCGACAGAGAATAATTTATAGGCATGCATTCTTTTTTTATCGGCTTTTTCGTTACGTAACACTGATTCTTGCAACGTTTCTGTCGCGATCATACTTCTTCCTTATTACAATCGGCTCTTTTAAGGGGACACGGATTATTTCACTCCCGGCTTCATTATATCCCGCAGCATAACCGCTATTTATATCTCCGGAAACACCAATGGTGTTAATTATCTTATTGGTGCATCCCATCAAGACCAAAGCCGCGATAAGCTTTTTATCCTCGTAAGCCTTGCGGTAAATCTTGACCGCATTTTTCGAACCGGGCCCAAAAAGCTGTCTGTTAAACGCGTCCGGCACATTTATAGGCGGTATATAATAGACGTTGGGCTCAAGGCCAAATTGAGGGTATAAGGGTAAAGCTACTTTTTTAATGTGCACGAGGTAGTCTATGGGGTTATCTTCACGCGGTTTTCGCCAGTCACTTTTAAAACCGAAGAGCCGTATTTTCCCTATACAGTTAACAACGCATTCTGTCTGGAAACCATCTTCTATCGCGGGGAAGCAGGAAATGCATTTCTCGGATTTTTTCGTTTCTGTTCTGAAAAATGATTTTTTATACGGGCATCCGCGCACGCATTCCTGATATCCGCGGCATCTCTTCTGGTCGATAAGGACTATACCGTCTTCCGGACGTTTATAAATGGATTTTCTGGGGCAGGAAGCCAGGCACGCGGGATATGTGCAATGATTACAGATCCGTTGGAGATAAAACATCCAGGGCTGGTGGGGAATTTTAATATAACCGCCTTTTTTAACAGGTTGGGCAACCTCGTCTTCTCCGATATTGGGATACAAATAATCGTCTTCCTCCGGAACAAATCCCGTTATTTCCTCGCCATAGGATGAAGATTCAAAAATAGTTTTCCCCGCGTATCTATCGCCCCGCCATCTCTGGGCTCCCAGTTTCTCGAGAAGCCGGCTGTCCCAGCCCAGGGGATAAAAACCCCATGGTTTGGTTTCGACGTTGTTCCACCACATATACTCCTGGCCTTTTCCCGAAGTCCAGGCATTCTTGCATGCCAGTGTGCAGGTCTGGCACGCTATGCATTTGTTTGTATCAAAAATCCATGCAACCTGTTTTTTTGGGCGTGTCTCGGGGTACTTATATGCCATCTTCCGCCTTAACTGCCAGTTATAAACCTTTTCTTTCATTACGTTACATATCCTCCATCGAGAAACTTTTTCATGGTCTTATTTTCATATGTCGGCCTTAATCCCAATCTTGCTGGCCTCCATAATTTATTACCGCCATATCCGCCGTCTTCCGCCTTGGTAAACTTAACAAAACTTTCTCTGGGCGCGCCGTTCGGACAATGAACGTCCGGAGCAAAGCCTTTTGCGATAGTCGGGCCGATCGTATCCTTTCTTACGAGGCTATCTGTCATCAGGGTAGGCCGGAGCCAGCTTCGGGTAGTGCTCTGATGAGAACCAAACCTATACATTGCCTGATAACCGGTGCGTGGATTTTTCGCGAGATGGTCTTTATTATTGAGGTGCCCCTCCACTGAACCATACGTTGCTCCGTACATATGAAACCAGGAGCGGCTTACCGTACTTGGAATGCCCCAGTAATACCGTGCGCGCAACATAAGGCGGGAAAGCCTGTAATCTTCGCTACCCTTCTTTTTCTCGCCACGATACGGCCTATCCTCAGGATCGGCATCAACCCACACGTAGTCCCCGTCCTCAATTCCCAGACGCTTAGCGTCTTCCGGATTTATGTCGACATACCCCTCACCAACCCAGGGCATTCGTTTATCCTTCCGGTAGGGATCACCAAAAGGCCCGAACCAAAGCGCTATAATATCCGTATCAACCGGCAAAGTATGCGCGGCGTGGCGATATTTTGGGGTTATATATATATGGGAAAACCCGTGTTTTTTCAACGGATGACTGGATTTCAAGAGTTCTTCCGGCGTCAAAACAACATTCCTTACCTGACGAACCTCTCCTGAAAGATTATCTTTTGATATGCCGTACGCTTCAGGGGGGTAGGGCCTTATAGCAGGGTGTTTTTTGGCAACGATGACATTGGGCTCATAAAAAGTCGCGTCAACCGCTTCCCTGTGCACGGGGAGGTTTTCCCCGTACTCTATAAATTCGTCTTCCTCCCTGTAAAATTCGAGTCTGCCTGTTTTATTATACCACTGCTTATTTTCCACGGCTTGTTCCCAGCCGACAATCTTCGGATAGGTGCGGCTCATAATAAGCGAGGGTATGCCTTTCTTGGCGGATTCCTCGAGTTTTTTTACGTCATAGCCCTTCACCATAGACGTGTTATCAAAAATTCTCTGCAGATATACCTCTACTTTTTTATCCGTAACGAATTTCCAATAATCTGCAAATCGTTTATCATTTAAGAGCTTGCTGAAAGCCCCCCCTATGCCGGCATACACCTCTATATCGCCCCTCGTGTCATGTAGACGCTTAAGTGGGGAGCGTGGGAAAATCTGCAAAAACGGATTGGTTACAGAAGCCGTGGCATCAGGATACTTAAATTCACCCCAGGAATCTACGGCGTACACGATATCTGCATATTCGCACGAAGCGGTCCACCACCATTCGCTTACAGCAACCATCTCTATTTTAGGAAGAACGTTTATTATTACATCGTAATGGCCCTTTATATTGCCGAGTATTGAGTTGGCGTTCGCGAACATTAAAGACTTGGTAGGGGTAGGCATGTGCGACTTTCCGGTAAAAAGTTTGTTGCCTACTCGCAGTGGCTTGCTGTCGTGATTGTAATAATGCGCTGATTCAAATTTAAAATAACCTTTTAGCTTCGCGGGTTTTTTTTCGTCGAGTTCGACATTGAACGGGTCTTCTTTTATATACTGGCCTATACCGTCAAAATACGCCGCGCGGTAATTTCCGGCATAGCTTCCGATATTCCCGCTGTGGGTGCCGATATTCCGTGTAAGCGCGCATATAAGAAATATTGCCCTGTCTTTAAGATCACCGTTAAAAAACTGGTTTGGCCCCATACCAACGGCGATAAGCGTTTGGCCCTTATTCGCGGCTATCTGGCGTGCCAGGCTGATAATCGCCTCTTTTGGCGCCCAGGTAATTCGTGATGTGCTTTCCGGATCAAAATTGTCGTATATATATCGTGAAAATAGATTAAATACTGTTTTTACCTTAACCTTTTTACCTTTTATATTCACCTCGTATTCGCCGTCCAATGCCGGGTCTATATTCTTATCGCGAAAATGTATGCCTGTGTCATCCCGCGTAACCGCCATATATGAAGCCTTATTTTTGTCCCAGACCACAAAATTGCCCCATTCCTCCAACAGCTCCTCGGAAATGCACTGCTTCCCTTGCGCCTTAAGCGCCGACGGTGCTTTCTCGCCTTTTTTAATAACCAGCGTATCTCTTCGCGTCGCGGGAGGTTTAAAGCCCGGGATAATTTCTTCGGCACGCAGAAGTTTGAGATTATCCATTCTAACCAAAAAGGGAAGATCGGTTGAGCTATTTACGTACGACTCGTCGTATAGCTTCTCCTTCATGATCACATGCGCAACCCCCAGCGCAAAGGCAGAGTCAGTCGCGGGCCTTATAATAATTACCTCATCGGACTTGGAGGCTACGGATGAATATTCGACGGTTATGGTAATAACCTTGGAGCCCTTCATTCTTGCCTCTGTCAACCAATGAGCGTCGGGCATCTTTGTCGATATCCAGTTCATGCCCCAGGGTATGATCAATTTCGCGTTTTCCGCGGTAACGAGATCGAAATCTATGGTTTGCTGCCCTGTTACCATAGGATGGCCCGGTGGTAAGTCTGTGTGAAATGAATAATTGTCGAATCCCCTGGCGCCCAGGGCTTTGTCCGGCCCGACTTTTCTTAAGTGCGAGTCCAAAAGCGCGAGCGAGTTTGCCAATCTGTATTCGCCGAACACCCTCGTAATACCTAAAAGCGGCATACCGCCTCTAAATTTTAAAACCTGTGTTCCCGCGTTCTGTGTCGCCTCGATGGTGGCCGGGTCATAGTCCTGAAGTTTTAATAATTTTTTCCCTCTTTCGCCGCTATAGGTTTTAGCGATATTGAGGAGTGTTTTAGCGGCAATATCGAAAATCTCCTCCCACGAAACCCTGATAAAGTTCTCTTTCCCTCTTCTAAAATACTCTTTGGGTGGTTTTCCGTCGGTTCCCCGCGGATACCCCGCTTCAACCCACTTTTTGAACCCTTCCCTTACCATGGGGTATTTAACCCTCCTCGGACCATAAATTCTACGATTTAAGGCAAGGCCCTTGTTGCAAAGCCTGGGTTCCCATCTTGAAGAGGCAGAATTACCGTAGAGGTCTTTCGCCTTTCCGTAACCGTAACTCGGGCCGATACGGGTAATCACACCGTTTTTAACGAATGACTTAAGCAGGCAATTGTGGGTATCGTTCGGGGCGCACAAAAAATGGAAGGTCGAATCGTGCTTGAACTGGTCCCGATAGATCTTCTCCCAGCCCCTCTCCGGATAGAACTCTAAGGGATTATCGATTTCGGGTATAAATTTAAGGCTGGCAAGAACGGGATGGCTCATCGCAAGGCCGGCGGCGGAAGCTAAAGATATTTTAAGAAATGCCCTTCGCGTGATCTTCTTCATCAAGCCTCCTCCCGAGTAATGATGTTATAGCGGTATCTTTACACAGTATATTCAATAATTGTTTTTTGTCAATAACTTTAACGGAGCCGAATTTGCGGGAGTTGCTTCCTGTAAATCTAAGTGTGTATTCAGTTTGAATTTTTTAAGTGTTTTTAGATTTGAAATATTTTCTTTGCCGATCGCGGCGGAAATTTTTTCGAGAAATTTTTCTAAAGCGTCGTTTTTATAGATAAAAACTACCCACAGATTGTGCTCGTTTTCCCGCAAAAAACAATGAGTGATTTCCTTATAAGCCACAATTTCTTTTACAAGTTTTTCCAGCTTCTCTTCCGGAACCTTCAAGCCGAGAAGCGTGCTTTTAAAACCCAGTTTCGCGTGATTGAGGCTCGCCTGAAATTTTCTCAGAAAACCTTTATTTTTAAATTCTATTATCTTACTCAGCAGTTCATTTTCTTCTATCCCGATTTTATCCGCCAGGATCTTAAAAGGCCTGGCATCTAAGGGTATTTCTTCTTGTATATGTTTTAAGATTTTACGTTCAACGGTTGATAGACACATTCCGGTTCCTCCTTTAAGTAATTGCCCGTAGCCGCGTAGGCGCGAGCGCGGCAGCCACCGCAAATACTCTTGAATTCGCACACCCCGCATTTTCCCTCTAATTTCGAATCATCCCTCAGAATATTAAAAATATCGCTTTCAAACCAGATCTTTTTAAAGTCTTCTTTTTTCAGATCACCGGCCGCGAGAGGCAAATATCCGCACCCGAATACCTCGCCTTTATATGAAACAAAACAAACGCCCGAACCCGCAAGGCAACCCTTTATCGGTATATCCGGGTGCTTAAGCCTGGAGCGCATTTTCCTGTCAGCATCCGCAACGCGCTCTCGTAAAATACGATAATATTGCGGGGCGCAGGTTGCTTTGAGGCGAAGCGGAAAATCCTCTCCCAGATCGCACAAACGGTTTAATGCCTTCTCGTATTCCAAACGAGACATCCTGTCTCCTTCCATATATTTTCCTCTTCCGGTCGGAACCAGGAAAAATACATGATATGCAACCGCGCCTTGCTTTACGGCAAATTCTCCTATCGCTTCCAATTGCGACAGGTTTTTTTTGGTTATTGTGGTATTTATTTGAATATCAATGCCGGACTTTTTTAAATTTTCTATTCCCTTAAGCGTTTTTTTAAAAGCGCCTTTCATGGCGCAAAACTCGTCGTGTATTTCAGCACTCGCGCCGTACGTAGAAATGGAAACAAGCCGCATTCCACTTTCCCTCAATCTCCCGGCAACCTCCCGGGTCACGAGCGTTCCATTTGTCGCGAGCGCCGTCTCCAAACCCGCGCTATGAGCGTAGCGGATAAGTTCATATATATCATCTCTCACCAAAGGCTCTCCGCCCGAAAAGACTAAAATGGGTTTACTAAACGATGAAATACCTTTTATAAAATTCTTTGCTTCGTCGGTTGTGAGTTCGTCTTCCGAACGAAACCTTTCCGCCGATGCCCTGCAATGCGGACATCCGAGATTGCAGGAACGCGTAGTCTCCCAAAATATGAGTCGCAGCCCTATTGCCATTTTCCCAGTATTTCTTCTTCTGTCAGGTAACAGGCAGGGTCTTCCTGCCAAATATCGGAAAATTTTCTCTCCGCCCTAAGCCTGCATCCACCGCATGACGCCTTATATACACAACGGCCGCAACGCCCTTTTAACTTATCTCTTCCGTTTCTCAGCATATTTAAAAATTCGTTTTGTTTGTCATTCCAGATCTCGCTGAAAGGTTTTTCTTTAACATTGCCTAAAGAAACGTGGCTCCAAAACTGGCACGGATGCACAACGCCCTGCGAGTCTACAGCCGCTATTCCCCTACCGGCAGAACAGCCGCTTGCTTTTGAAATCAATTTTTCCGCCCGGGAACCGGAATCAGCATCTTTAGTTTTTATTCTATGGAGAAGATAAATACCATCGGCATGATTGTCAACCGTTAATACCTCCACGTCTACGCCGCGGTCGGCCATTTTCTCGACCTCAGAAAAAAATGAATCTAAAATTTTCCTTCTGGACTTGTTATCGACGTCATTTTCCCGTTCGGCTCTTCCGTTTTCAGAATATACCAGATGATAAAGGCAAAAACGTTTTATTTTTTTCTTAACGAGAAAAGCCAGTAGTTCCGTAAGGTCTCTGTGATTATATTTAGTCAGGGTAAAGCGCGCGCCTGTTTTTATCCCTTCCTTAATACAATTCTCTATGCCTTTTACGCTTAAATCATATGAGCCTTTGCTTGACCTGAAATCATCATGTGCCTCGCGCATGCCGTCGATCGATACACCAACATACTTAAATCCTGCAATTTTTATTTTTTTGGCCACGTCTTGAGTTATCAATGTGCCGTTCGTGGAAAGAGCGGTATATAGGCCTTTCCCGGCGGCATAGGCGCCTAATTCAAATATATCTTTTCTTAAAAGCGGTTCTCCTCCCGAGAAAAGGAGCGCCGGTATATTAAGGTGAGACAGGTCGTCTATGAAGCTCTTGGCCTCTCCGGTAGATAACATGCTCCTCTCTTGCTCTCGGCCTACGTCTGCGTAACAATGCCGGCAAGATAGGTTGCACTCAGGCGTGAGATTCCATACTATAACAGGAGCTTTTGGCTTTGTATAATGGAGATGGGAAAGGCTCCCTCCTTCCCCGCGTAACAATTCTGAGCAATGTATCATCGTAAATTTATGTCTTCATATTGGATTGTTTTGCCGGGAAGTACGGTTATTGACGGTTTTTCACTGAGTTTCCGAAGCCATGCATCTCTTCCGGACGGCAACCAATACAGGTCATAGCTGCCTACCGGCACCCCGTTAAATTCATACGTACCGTTTTCATCTGTTTTAGACTCAAAAGCGAGTTCGCTTTCTTCGGAAGCGTCGGCTCCGAAAAGTTTAGAGAATACGCCCATCTGGCCTTTAATATAAACTATTTTAACCTTACAACCGACCGCAGGCGAAGTTCCGTTAAAAATCCTGCCGACCAGATACCCTTTGTTTCCGGAAGGAACGGATTCTCCAAGGGTAGCCTCTGCGCCCGTGGAAGAAAGGGCGTCCTTTAACGCATCTACCCTTGTTTTGCCATAATACATTCCTTCCTTTTGTTCTCCTTCGTCGGGCGCAACTATTCTCTGTTTTGGTAAAAAAATTGTTACATAATCTCCCTGGTCCTCCCAGAGAATTTTCTTTTCCTTCCACAGCTTTACATTGCTGTAATCTTCCCCTTTTATCGACTCTATTTCACTTTTGGGTATTTTGACTATAAATGTATCTACGCCTTCTTCCAAAATCTCTACGTTGTTTCCTTTTTCTTTTTGTTTTAAAAATATCACATCGGAAAAAATATTCGGAGTATACATCAAAAGAAATGCCTGCGCAAGTACGAAGATGACTGCTATTTTTATTTTCTTCGAATACAGTCTAAGCATAACTATGCAATCCCTTCAGAAGGAAATTTACTCCGAAATACGTAAAAAGACATGCCAGGAATCCCAAAATCAAAACCCATGCGAGTTTCTTCTCCGGCCAATTACCGAACAACCTAACATGGATATAACCCGCATAAATAAGCCACGTTATCAAAGCCCATGTTTCCTTTGGGTCCCAGTTCCACCAGTGCCCCCAGGCAGATTTACCCCAGATAGAGCCCAGAATTATGCCTATGGTTAAAAAATAAAAACCCAAACATGCCAGGCGATGGTAAGCCCGATTCAGAAAGGCCTCCCGATCGAGCTTTGTGTCTTTTTTAACCACGTAAATTATAGCAGCGATAGCCGAAATTGTAAAGAAGCAGTAGGCGATGATACAGCTCGACACATGAAAAGCAAGCCACTTACTCTTTAGAGCAGGCAGAAGCGGCATTAAAGGTTTTTTGAAAAGCCAAAGGGCGGAAAGTAATCCCAGAAGGGAAGCCAGGCTTACTGACAAGCCGATCGTATTAAGCTGGCGCTTCTTTCGATTTCCGGCGGAAAATTTTAGGATCAAAAAAATAATAACAATAATAGCCGTGAGGGAAAGGAGTGTCTCGGACACATTTGTCAATGGCAGCCTATGCGTATAGACAAAATGTCGGATTATCAGGTAGAGGTTACCCAGGAAGCCCAGTGTCAGAAAACATAATGCTGCGCGCGAGAAAAATTTGGGTTTATTATCCGGAGGCTGGTCTGTCTTTGACGGAAAAAAATGGGCCAAAATATAGAACAAAAAAGAAAATACATAGGCGCCTACAGTACAGGTTTCCATTTATACGCCAAAAATATTCTCTTAAAAGAAAAAATCATTCCTATTAGCAGAATGAGATATCCGATATAAGCGCAAGGCATTCCGGGATCCTTAACTACCTGAAGGATGGTTTCGTAGGGCCTATCTTCATCATAGCCATACTGATAAAAGTTAAATTCTCTAAAGTTTAAAGGCTTGTTTACCTCAATAGTTCCTTCTTTCAATACGCTATCACCGCTCTTTATAGTTACGAGGCTTTTATAACTTTTTACAAAGCGCATTCCCTTATGTTTTTCGGGGTAAAATTCGACAGAAAAATCCACGAGGGATAAAGAAAAATCCACGGGCCGAAACAGGTCGTCCTCTACCCAGTAGCCAGAAACGGCCTGGCCTTCCTTTATCTCGATAAATCCCTCTTCCCCAAACAAAAGCGATACTAATCCGCCTATTAGAACCAACAGGACGCCAAAATATATTATGGCAAAACTAAGGTTTTTCCCAAGAAAATTTCTCATTTGACCACAAGCCTTCCGTTAAGGTCCGGATGACACTCGCTGCAATACTGCCAGCAGAGATATTTTGTGCTCCTTAAGGCCTTGTTTGTTTTTAATTCGATCGCTTGAACCTCTCCGGCTTTTATATCAAAAGGGCCTATTCTATAAAGCGGTATA
The DNA here is from genome assembly GCA_024542975.1 of Candidatus Omnitrophota bacterium. Classification (GTDB taxonomy): domain Bacteria; phylum Omnitrophota; class Gorgyraeia; order JABMRN01; family RBG-13-46-9; genus JAMXCZ01. The sequence continues at coordinate 12,044 of JAMXCZ010000016.1, forward strand.
GCAAAACTATGCAGGACGTCGGCGCTCTTCACGCGAAAAAAGATAGGACGGCCGTCGTCATATATTGGTATTTCTTTTGCGAATTGAAATTTTTTCCACCAGTAATTAAAGCCGACGATTTTATCACGCGTCCAGACGCAAGGCTCTGCGCTTGCCGTAAGATTTATAATTTGGGAATTCTTCGGAAAATGCGTTGCAACATGGTAACGGTCATATAAAATTATGGCAAAAGGGAGCCCTACTATTGTAATAACCACAAGTCCTAATGCGAGGATTTCTACAATATCTTTTTTTAACATACTATTACCCTACATATAACCTGAGAAAGACTATGGTTATTAGCGACAGCAATATTGCCATGGGGATCAGGGAACGCACGGTTGCTTCTTTTTCAGAAAATATTTTCATGCCAATTTTATAAAGAGATTTTATAGAATAGAAAAGGCCCATTAAAAGAAGTGGTATCTGAATATACGGAACCCATTCGGGCAATAACGGCTTCCACGGGAAGTGTGTCGTGCCGAATATGTTCCATCCCCATCCTAATGGGTCCGAGATTACGGCTATGATATACGAACCGTTTATCATGATTAAAGGCACACTAAAAGCTATCCACACCAAAAGCCCCAGGGGCACAAAGGCATAGGAATATTTTATGAATAAATCTTTTGTTGTTACGTTTTTTGATCTCGAAAGCGCTTTTGACCACTTAATAAAAAGATAGTACGTAGCGGGAAAAATAACCATGCAAAGGAGTATTATGCCGAGAGCCAATAAGATAAAACCGGGCCACTGGCCTGTTTCAGTAAAATTGGCCCAGTCTTTAAGTACGCCCCATGGCCCGAGAAGGTTAACCGAATAGACAAAAGCAAGACACAGCATGATAAAAGATTTCCACGCCTCATCAATACCCTTGATATCTACATCGCTACAAAATGGCCTCCAGAACAACCCGACGTTATTATCCGGACAGCTCTTCACGCATTCCATGCATAGGCCGCAATAGTTGTTTCTGTCCATGGTGCAGATATTTTGAAACCAGGAACACGGATATGACCGTTCGCTACCGAGAAAACATTCCCTTCCTTTATGGACATCGCAAACGGCTTTATCCTTTCTGCGCAAAGCCAACTTTGATGTCATGGCATAGAGACCTAAAAAACCGCTTACGGGGCATATATACATGCAAAATGCCCGAAACCTGTAAATAAGAGCGAGTATTGTCGAAAGTACGATCATGCCCCCAAGGACAAACACGCTAAAGATGGGGCGCGTAACAAGATGGGCGCTGAAACAAGCCAATAAGAGAAACCCTATATTCTGGAGCCAGATATTGCGCCAACGCTTCGGCCATTGTTTGTTTAAACCGAAAAACTCCTGCTTAAATCCGGGAATAGTGCTACCTTCCCTTACTTTAACCAGGGTTCTACGCTGAAGCCATTCTCCTATAATAGGCAGCGGACAAACCGTACACCAGATACGCGAGGCAAACGGAACCATAAATGCAATCAGCATCACCCACCAGAATATCCACACAAAAACAATCATGATATTCCGGTTGCCCACCGGGGTACCGACAAGGGCTGCTATGAGAAATAAATAGAACAGAAAAAAATTGGGGAAGATAACGGCAAATTGAAATGCTCTTAATTTGACAATTTTTTTAAGAAACGGTATTTTTTCGAATAGATCAACCACTATCGTCTTCCTAAGTTTTCATACATCGTAACGGTCTTATCCATCCCGTTTAAAAGGAGAGCGCTTAATGCCGATATTGTTTCTATTTCTTCCCTTGAAATCTTATCCACCATAATATCGCAGGAACGCTCTACGATGGGCTCAAGCTTGCGCCATGTCTTCATAACGGAATCGAGTTGTTGTGCTATATTTTTTTCTGTAGTACCCGGTAAACCTAACTCCCCGTCTCCGTATTTCAGCCCTTTTAAGGCTTTATCAAAGTGTTTATAAGTTTTACAAAGTGCCCGTTTGTTTTTTCTACTGTCAATATCGACGTATATAAGCAAAGCTTCTTTGGCCATTTTTTGGCTCAACATCCTCTGTTTGCCGGAGATGTTTATTTCAATCCCAAGGAATGCCTTGTTCTTTTGGGCTACCTCACGCGATTCCTGTTCATATATACCCACGACTGCGTCCATAATATCAAGAATTACAAGATTTTTTTCTGCTATTTCCATTATCGCATCGCGGGAAGGCATCTCACCGGCTATAATTCGTTTAAAAATAAATTCAACTTTGTTGAATTCCAATTTTATGACATCTATACGGGTTTTTATAGATTGCGATGTTGTTCGCGATAAACCCAGGGAATTATCCCCATCACGTAACCCGTTAAGGGTCTTTAAAAAAAGCTCTACTGTATTTTTGAGGTCTTGCCTGTTCTTTTCGCCGCCCGTGCCGGTAAAAATTAATAACGCTTCCTTTACCATTTTTTGAGTCAACATTCTCTGTTTGCCCGCGAGATTAATAATTAAACTATACTCTTCTGTCGTAGTCGCCGCATGTGCGTAAAAAGAAGGTAGGATAAAACAGATGATAAAAAATAGATGCCGCAATATATTCATCATAACGCTCCCTCTGAATCAGTCCTTTTTGCTTTTAAAATACACAACGCACGCTATCGCCAATCCCAGAACAAGGCCTATGGACACGGGGTAGGCATAATTTGGCTCCACAACAAGCTCGCCCTGCATAAAAGGATGAAATGTACCGCAGGTGATAGAGCACCTGTATCGGAATTTGCCGTTTTTATCTGCGACGAAACGTATTTCCTCAACCGTTTCGTAGTCGTCGCCTTTTGAGGGATGACGCAGCCAAAAATGCGGTGTTTCAGGCCGCACCTTCGCGTCGATATCATATCCTTCGATATAGAATCCGTGCGTAACGTCTTCCGATTCCAGCGTCAGAGTGATCTCGTCTCCTCTATTTACCCTGATAATCGGAGGATCATAAGAGTATTTTCGGGCCTTTATATGAATTACCCGCATTTTTGGGCCGGGCGCCTTGCCTCTTCCCAAAAGGCCAAATATTACTCCCTGCAATATAATAAATATCGACAGGGCAACCAGCAATTTACGCCGCTTCATACTTTTCCTTTATCTTTTTAATTTAAAATCTGCGCTGGTGGTCTCTTGCGACACATGGATATCTTGGGTTTGGGACCTCAATATATCGTGCCATGTCTTGAGCTTATAATTTCCGGGTGGGACGTTTTTTATAACGTAGTTTCCTTCTTTATCAGTCAGGCCAAAATATGGATTTTCAAATACTACCACATAGGCCTCCATTTCAGGATGGACGTTGCATAGAATTGCTACCTCACCTACTGTATTAAAGGTATGCGTATCAATCTTATCGCCTTTCCATGTGCCCATGTCAAATTCATCATCTCCAACGCCAAAGACATTATGCAGCACCGTATCGCTGTTATAGAATCCAACCGTGGTTCCAACTAAAACCGGCAATACCCTCGGTACGAATACAAGATTAACCTGGTCAATTCTGGGATTTTTCTGCGGTAGTTTAAAACTCCCCTTTGCCTTTTCTATATATACTACAACCCCTTCAGGGCTTTTAACGCCTCTTGTCGCGATCTTGCCTTTTATGTTTCCCGCAAAGGTAACACCCGAACACAATGTTAAGAGCGCAACCAATATGCAGCTTTTTAGTAATCGTTTCATCTTTTTATTTAGAAAAGATACGCAAGATCTACCATAAGAAGGTTATTGCCGTCGTCATTGCCATCCGATTCCGGATAATAAATCAATTCTGCTATGCAGCGGATATTGGCTCTCGGGAATAAAGCCAAGCTTGAAATAAACCTTTCCGTATCGCTCTGGCCGCCCCAAACCTCTGTTGTTTCATATCGAAGCGAGGTGGTAAGCCAGGGGAAGATCACGTAATCAGCTCCAATAAGCCATGCGAGAGACTTTACATCTCTCGCCAAATCAATCAATGGTTTACTGTCCTCGCCATAAACTAATGCGCTATAAGCATCCATATTGGCATAGGAAATACGCAGATCACCTCCGACTCTAAAGAACTGGTTATTCTTCCACAGAATATTGTCATCTGCATCGCTAATGTTTGAAGTCCCCAGATAACCGAATGTCCCTAAAGTAACCGAGTCATCAACCCAGTTGTTCCTCTGTTTTAATTCATCGCCTGATTCTTCGCCACCCGTGCCGTCCAGCGCCAATCCATCGAGTTTATAGGCGATCCTGTAATACATATCTTTTCTGTGGTTGTCATCCAACGTCGCACCATTGCCGTTTACTATTCCGAAAGCATACCTCAAGCGGCTGGCCATAATGCCATTCACCTCTATACCTGATTGAAGGTCTCTAAAATTCCACGCACTTTCACCTACTGTAGAATCATTCATCAAGATGCTGGAAAGCGTCCTTCTCGTAGGATTGTGGAAAGGTTCGGCAGCTATATGGAACCTTCCCATTTTTAAGTTCAGAGCATTTTCGGGCAGGAAGTTTCCAAAATTACTATAAAAAACATCATTAAACTGTACGAATAATCGTTGGAGCCCCTCTACGTCACCATTTTCATCAAGCACGTATTCTCCGAAGAAAGAGGCAAAATCACCGAATGTTCCCCCGAGTAAAAGTTCAAATTCGTGAGGCATATTGAAATCTAAGGTAGAGGTTTCGTCATCCTGTTGAAAATTTACCCGTTGGTGGGCCATGAAGCTTATAGGCACTGTCTGCGGAATTACCCCCGGCCATACGGCCTCGGGCCATACCTTCGCCCATGCCGGGGCGCCTAAACTAATGGGTTCCTCTTTTACATAAGCCGCGTCCCCCTCAGGAACATTATAACCGTTCAGCCTGAAGGCCTCACCGAATGCGTTTACCTTGTTGAATCCTATGTGGCATGTTGTGCAGCTCGTGCGATATTTTCTTGCAAATGTAGGAATGGCGTGCGCTTCAATTACAAAAATAAAAGATAAAAATATTCCTAATACGATCCCCCATACCAACTTTCTTTTTCTCATGTCATGCCTCCTTCTATCCATAACTACCTACATGCATATCGCATGCATTAATATGCGTTCGCACTTTTTCAATCAATTCCTGGCTCTTAAAAGGTTTGGAAAGGTAATCTACGACTCCGTTCGTATACATTTTCTTTATTTTCTTTTCATCCCTCAAAACCGTAACAGCAATAATAGGTATATCTTTTGTTTTCTCATCCTGCTTCACCCACCTGCATACTTCAAAACCGTCCATCTCGGGCATAAGAAAATCAAGCAGTATGATGTCAGGTAACCATCGAGCTATGACGAGTCCTGCTTCAAAACCGCTTTTTGCGGTCATAACTTCAAAGTCTTGCTCTGCTTCAAGAATAGTTTTAATTACCTTCGTAATTTTTGCATTGTCATCTATGGTAAGAATTCTTACCTTACCCTCTTTTAGCAAATCGTCCGGGAGAGGCATATTGTTTTTCTTCATAAGCCTTACGAGATCGTCTTTTTTTACTCTCCTATGGCCGCCGGGAGTAGTAAATGCCGGGAGTTTATCTTCATTAATCCAGTTAATAACAGTGCTTGGATAGACATTGCAGAATCTGCTGACTTCGAAAGTGGTATAATATTGTTTTGTCACTCTTGCATCCATGCCTTACCTGTATATATACGCGTTTAACCTCTTATACCTATTATTGTAATAATACTGATAATTGTTGCTTTTGTCAAGAGCAGTTTAAAAAAATTTGCAGCAATTTAGTTCAAAGGAAAATTTTTGTTACCGGCTCATTAGCGGAAGGTTCTCACTTAAAATCGTCTTTTCGTCCTTATTGGAGGTTTGTATGGAGATCTTAGGTGGCTTCTATGGGGTAAGGGGTTACGATGCTACTCTTCTGGCGCGGCCCCATCCTCTTTGCATTATAAATTCTGTCAATTCGCTGAGGCTTTGTTTAAATATCGAATCAGGAAGCACATCCAGCTTTTTTCTGGCGAGGGTTGCATAAGAGGAAGCCTGCTCTTTCGTTCTTAAGGCCGCGCCTGAATCAAACAGCATTAACTTGATTTCTTTTAGCGCGTTTTTATTTTTTCTTGAAGCAAGGAGTTTTTTTAAATATTTTCTTTTGTCTACCGGAATCGACTGCAGGAGATTTAAGACCGGAAGCGTCGTTTCCCCTACACCTATATCCTGTCCCGGATTTTTTCCCAGCCTGTCTTTTTCTTCTACGAGATCCAGGTAATCATCTACAATTTGAAATGCAATGCCGAAATTCAATCCATATTCCTTCAGGGCATTATTGTAATGCCCATAGCCCTCTGAAACGAGAGCCCCCGTCTGGCAGGATGCGGCAAAAAGGCTCGCGGTTTTTTTCTTAACTATTACGATATAGCGGTTTTTTAAAAGATTTAGATTATCTCTTTCGCATACCTGGATAAGCTCGCCTTCGCACATAGCCTTCGTAGCCAGGCTTATACAATGGACAATATCGAAATTATCGCATTCCGATACCAGTTCAAAGGCAACCGAATACAGGTAGTCACCCAACGCAATAGCGACGTCTTTACCCCACTTCGAATTTACGGTGGGTTTGTTATGCCGCGTGGGGGAGTGATCGATTACGTCATCGTGCACAAGAGAGGCCATGTGTATCAGCTCTACCGCGGATGCGATTTTTATGAGCTGCGCGCTTGAGACAGACGGCCGTATGGCTCTCGCGGAAAGAATCGCAAGCGCCGGCCGAATTCTTTTGCCGGGAGAGTCCAGAAGGAATTTGCCCATATACGCAATCGACCGGTTTTCCGACTTCCCGAAAGAGGCGCCTATCAGGTTATTTATTTCCCTTAAGTCTTTTTCGATAGGCCTGTAGATTTCTTTTAATTCTCTCATATCGCGCACCTAGAAAACCTTATCTATTAAAACCCCGGCCGACAGCAATAGCCCGATTATGGAATGAAGCCCTATCGTGGCGGCGTTCGCCGGTAACAATTCGTATATTTTATCGAAATTACTTTTAGATACCATAAAGGCCTTTAAAGCTAACGGTAAACTCAAAAATACGATAAGGCACAAAAGCGGCAAGATTTGAAAAACTACAAGCGCCGTTACGGCTACATACACGCTCGCCAGTAAAATATGGTAAAGTATTACCGCGTTTTTCTTGCCCAGGATCACCACCAGTGTCCTTTTGCCTACCTTTTTGTCGGAAGTATAATCCGGAAATTCGTTTATATATAATACAAGCGTGATTAGAATACCGATAGGGATTGAAGCTAGAAAAACACTAAAAGGCAATACCTCTGCCTGAACATAATACGAACCCATTATCATGAGCGGCCCAAAGCCTATTCCTACCGCGAGTTCTCCCAGGCTTCCGTAACCTATGTGAAATGGTTTTGCGGTATAAAATATACCCAGGAATATTCCTATTAAGCCGATTATCAAAATGATGTTTCCTTTGGATATGTAATTCAGATAAAGCCCGATTATTGCCGTCAGAATAAAAGAGGCACATGACGCGAATAGGATTTGCCGCGGCCGGATCAGGCCGTCCTGGATTACCCTGCTTCCTCCGCTGAATGGAGTAGGAGTAGTGTTTGCCTCGTCGCATCCTGATAGATGATCAAAATAGTCGTTGGCTAAATTCGTGCCGGCGTGCGCGAATAACGCCCCTAACATCGCAAGCCAAAATCTGCCCCAGAAAAAATTACCTGCCTCGCTCCAGGCAAAAATCGACCCGAACGCGACAGGGATAATGGTCGCCGTAAAGAACGGAACGCGTATAGCTTTGATCCAAATTTTTAATGTATCTCTATTCATCTGCATCTCTAAAATTTGTCGTAATATATATCGTTTATGTTAATGCCCTTCGACGTAAGAATACCTATCGCAGCGTCTATCATCGGTGGAGGCCCGCAAAGATAAGCCTCCTGATTCTTGTTATATTTTAAATGTTTTTGCATAACCTGAGTAATAAAACCGACCTCGCCGGTCCACTCATCCTCCTTGGCGGGCTCGGAGAGGGCAGGGACGAATTCGAAGTTTTTATGCTTCTTTTCGAACCGCTCAAGTTCTTCTGTGTAAAATAGGTCTTTTTTCTGTCTCGCTCCGAAAAAGTATGTTATGTTTTGCGCGGCATTTGTCGCAAAAAGGTGGTTGATGATGGATTTTATCGGCGCCATACCACAACCGCCGCCAACGCATATTATATCTTTTTTTGAATTTTCCTGCAAGAAAAATTCGCCGTAAGGCCCCGTGAGACACGCCTCGTCCCCTACCTCGAGAGCCTCGTGCATATATGTCGAGCATAGCCCGCCCGGCACAAGGCGCACCATAAGCTCCACTCTGTCTTTTGTGCCCGGATCGGAGGCGATAGAATAGGCCCTGAACTCGGTAGTGTCCGGAATGCAAAATTGCACATACTGCCCGGCCTTAAAATTGATCTTGCTTGACCCGCTCAGTTTGAATACAAATCGTTTTATATCGTGTGTCAGATCCTCTATCTTCTCTATTACGCTTTTAAACTGCTCCGCTGCCAGTAAGTCTTCGGGTATTGCAAGTTCAACGTCGCGTTTTATTTTCACCTGGCATGCAAGCCTCACCGAATGAAGGACCTCCTGTTTTGTGAGATACGGCGTTTCCGTAGGAAGAAGCGGGCCGCCTCCCTCCAGCACCTTAAGCTTGCAGTAGCCACACGTTCCTTTTCCGCCGCATGCCGACGGAATGAAGATCTTGTTATCCACAAGATACGAAAGGAGCGCATTCCCGCCTTCTACGATTAATTCCTTGCCCTTGTTTATCACTATTTTGCATTCGCCGTAGCTTGCTATATACTTATCAGCGAACGCAAGAAGCCCGGCCAGCGCCGCCGCTATCGACACCATTACCAGGACAGGAGTTATAAAAATCATATAATTTAATTCCATATGCTTATGTTGCCTGCTATATTCCTACCATTCCGGCGAATCCCATGAAGGCAAGGGCCATTATGCTCGCTATGATCATTGTTATGCCCGGGCCTTTTAGCGCCTCGGGAATATCCGCGAATAGAAGCTTGCTCCTTATACCCGACATTGCGATTATGGCTATAGTCCAGCCGACGCCGCTTCCGAACGCAAACACGACGCTCTCCAGATATGAGTATTTCCGGAGTACCATAAAAAGGGAAACTCCGAGTATTGCGCAGTTTACCGTAATAAGCGGGAGGAACACGCCCAACGTTACCTGCAATACCGGCAAGAATCGTTCGGTCACCATCTCGACGAACTGCACAAGCGCGGCTATCGTTATTATAAAGAGGACATAATACAGGAATTCCACTTCCAGGGGAACGAGTATTTTATAATATATGGGCCAGTTTATTGCGGCTGTTACGGTCATTACAAATACAACCGCAAGGCCCATCCCCAGGGCAGTTTTTATGCTTCGCGACACCGAAATAAAAGGGCACATGCCCAGGAAATACGTAAGCGCTATATTATGCGTAAACAGTGTAGCGAAGAATATTACGAATAGATTCATGGTAACTGCCTGTGTTTAGGGTGTCGCGTCATACGACTTTTGTATCGAACGAATCACCCAGATAAATACCCCGAGCACAAGAAACGCGCCCGGCGCCATGATCATGATTACCCAGCTCGTCCAGTCGGGACCGAGTACTTTTATGTTGAAAATCGATCCAAAACCTAAAAGTTCTCTCACTGTAGCTATAACCAAAAGCGCAAATGTGTATCCCGCGCCCGCGCCAAGCGCATCGATAAATGACGCCATGGGTTTATTGACCGAGGCGTACGACTCGGCGCGGCCCATTATAATACAATTCGTTATGATGAGTCCCACGTATGGCCCCATAGCTTCGCTTATCTCCGGAAAATAGGCCTTGAGATACCTGTCAACGAGGATAACAGCGGTGGAGATCACTATCATGTAGACGATCATCCTCACCCTGCGCGGGACAAGGTTTCTTATGAGCGAGATGGAAACAGAACTTACCGCCATTGCAAACGTAACGCCTAAGCCCATCGCCACTGCATTTGCAAGCCTGTTCGTTACGGCGAGCGTCGAGCATATACCGAGAACCATCCTGCATATCGGGTTGTCGTTCCAGAGGGTGTTCAGGAAAATCCTTGAATAACGCTTCAGGACAAACCTTAATGCGAGTTTTTTTCTCTTACTTTTTCTTGAATTCATCTTTGAAGGATTTGACATTTTCGTTTATAATTTTCTTGAAGGCTTTGCTTGTCATGGTAGCGCCCGTTATGGCGTCTACGGAAATCTCCGGCTCCACGGAACGGCCTTTGAACTGGTCTTTAAACTCGTCCTCCGCAATCCTGCCTCCCAACCCCGGTGTTTCTTCCTGGTGGAGTATTTCAACGCCTTTTATGGTACCGAGGCCGGGCTTAAGCGCAACAAGGGCCGAGATGGGGCCCCAAAAACCGGCTCCCTTTATCTCAATCGCTATACCCGAAACTTTTCCCCTCTCGTAATACCGGTAAAATGGCCTACCGCCCAACTCCCCTATTTCCACTTTTTTACCGAAAACATTTATGATTTCATTCTTTTTATACGGTATGCCAAAAACATTGAGGACACTTTTTTTTAATTTAATTTCTTTATTCCAGGCTATCCTGTCCTTCGTACATATGTTGATAGTCACGAGCAGCCCCGCGGAAATCCCGGAAACAAGGACTATTAAAGCAATCATCCATAGCCGATTCTTTATTAATTTATTTTCCGGCATTTCTAAACCTAAAACCCAATATCATCTGATCAAGTAGGGGGCTGAATATATTCATAAATATTATCGCAAACATTACGCCTTCCACGTATCCGGAAAACCCTCTTATGCACACTGTCAAGACGCCCAGCAATATACCGTAGATCCAACGCGCGCCCTGCGTGAAGGGCGACGTTACAGGGTCCGTGGCCATAAAGATAGCCCCGAATAAAAGCCCGCCGGATAAAAGTTGAAATAACGGCGGGGCAAAGCTTCCGGGCCAGATTTTGTTAAATACGAGAGACAAAACCGCGAGCGTTCCAAGGTAAGAAAGGGGTATTCTCCAATTCGCGACTTTCGTAATAATTAAAAATATACCGCCTAAAATAATGGCGATTTTGCAGGTCTCCCCTACGGAACCGGGTATGTTGCCTAACAATAAATTCCAGTTAGAGGCGAGCGCGCCCATTCCCTTAAAGCTTATGAGGGGCGTCGCGCTCGTAATGGCGTCTGCGAAAGGCACCCTCCACTCCGAGGTCATCTCGATAGGGAACGCGACAGCAAGAAAAATCCTCCCCACCATGGCGGGGTTAAATATATTCTTTCCCGTTCCTCCGAAAACCTCTTTTCCGAATACAACGCCCACGATTATTCCGACCGCCGCCATCCAGAAGGGAATGTCAGGGGGCAATATCAAAGGATAGATTATGCCTGTAATCAGGAAGCCTTCGTTGATCTCTTTTTTCCGTATCACGGAAAAAAGCACCTCGCATACGCCGCCTGCGATATAAGAAACCATTATGAGCCCGATTACCCGGATACCAAAAAAATACACCCCTGCCGCGGCGCACGGCAGGACAGCAATAAGCACGGTTATCATGTAGCGTTTTAGATCTATCGAGTCTCTTATGTGCGGCGCGCCTACGGTAACCTTGTCGGTCCCGAAAAAGAATTCGTCTGTGGCGCCCAGGACGGGTTTAAATCTGGAAAGGATCTTGTTTCCTTCCAGGATCTTATATGCCGCGTCCATTAATTTTCTTAAAAGTTTCGTCATAAAGGCATTCTCCCGCGATAGCCCTTCACCGCTTCCTCTGACTCTTTTACCTTAACCTTCCAAACCGGGCACCCTTCTTCGATGAGCTTTCTCTTGCCGGACGCGATGTCGTCGGCGAGAGGGATTTTACACGGACAAACATACGAGCAGAGGCCGCAGTCTATGCATTCAAAAATTCCCAGTTTTTCCGCGCCGTCGCACAGGTCATGCTTTATCTGCTTGCTTAAAAGATGCGGAATGATGCTTACGGGGCAGACCTCTTCGCAGTATCCGCACTGTATGCAAGGCCTGAGTTCCCCGCGCATATTGGTGTCGTATTTTATTTTAGAGGACGCTACGCAAGACGACAAAAAAGCGTTTGAATAAGAATCCTGACATAATCCGGGATGCATGAAAGCGAGAAATTGCCTTGCCCTCGCCTCTTCCAAAATCGTAATATGGCCTATCGACCTTCCGACAGGCATCGAAACATCCTTTTCAAGAAGGCCTGTTAATGCGTTTCCAAAAATTGCCCTGGGCTCCGTATTATCTTTAACATTACCCTTTAATATCTCTTCAAGCGAAACCCCTATCCGCATATTGATGTATTTGTTTTCCCTTGCGGCCGAACCGGCAAATGCAACTGTCCGCTCTATAAACGGTTTTCCCAGGGCCACCGCCTCATACACTCTAAGCACATCATGTATGTCAAGTATAAGGACCCCGATGTCAACGCCGAGCCCGCCTATCGGGATTTTCTTTTTTAAGATCGCCCTTACAAGCATGTCCTCTGATTCCTGGGGATATTTCTTTTCGAGAGGCTGCACAAAAATCCAGTCCGGCACCGTTGTCGTAGTGCTTCCCCGCCTTATCGCATCTATCATCCCTTTCATAAAAGTTTTATTCTTTTTGTCCATCGCGATTGTAGTCTTAGCGTTTGGAAGGATGCGTTTCAGAATATCGAGCCCCTTATAGAAATCACTTTCCCGCCCCTTAAAAATCAGCTCATCATCCAGCGCAAAAGGGCCCGTACCGAAAGTAGTTATAATGATACTGTTGATCGACTTTGGGCGGGCGGGCGAGCTTTTGAATATGGTAGGTATGCCGGATTTTCCAAGCGAGGCTGCTCCCGAGGTATATATAAGTTCGCTTATTTTATCGTGGCTTAGCCTGGTATAATTTTCTTCGGAACCCTCCAATTTCATATAATCGGACGTTCCGTCGGAGCGTATAACAACGGCGTCTACTTTTCCGTAGAAATAATTAATCTGCAATATGTCTTCGACTGTACCGTTTACACTAGCTACGGCCGGAGTGGAAATGGTCTCGTCATCCCGCGCTATTACCTGGCCCGCCCGGACCCTGTGGCCTTTTTTAACAAGAAGGGTAATCTTCGATCCAAATCTTAGCTTTAACGGGATAATTACCTTTTTCGGCAGAGGGGCAGTTTCGATATTTTTCTTAAATACACCTTCGGGTTTTCTGAAGGTATATCCGCCTCGAAATCTTCTGTATTTATTTAGCATCTCACCAAGGTGGTTTGCTGTTTGCTATGTTTGCTATAATAGGAAGCTATTTATAGGTGATATGTAGATACATTATATAGAAAGAGCCTGCTTTGTCAACTATCATTGTGCGATTCATATAATATTTGAAGGGTTACGTCACACCCCTCCGGTCCGGCAGGCCTGCCTGCCGGACCGGAGCGAAGTGCACATTCGCTGCGCGCCCCGGTAAGGGTATGGCTTCGGGGTGCATTGCAAAAATTCCGGCCGAAGATCCACTCTGACAGGAGAA
>JAMXCZ010000108.1 GCA_024542975.1 Candidatus Omnitrophota bacterium
TTGAGAGTGTCGACCCTCTTGAGTGACGTAGCTAACGCGTTAAGTCATCCGCCTGGGGAGTACGGTCGCAAGACTAAAACTCAAAGGAATTGACGGGGACCCGCACAAGCGGTGGAGCATGTGGTTTAATTCGACAATAAGCGAGGAACCTTACCAGGGTTTGACATGTACCTGCAAATCCGCAGAAACGCGGACTCCTTCGAGGGTGGTACACAGATGCTGCACGGTTGTCGTCAGCTCGTGTCGTGAGATGTTGCCTTAAGTGGTATAACGAGCGCAACCCCCATTGATCGTTTTATTGTATCTATCAAAACTGCCAGCGTTTAAGCTGGAGGAAGGTGGGGACGACGTCAAATCAGCGTGGCTCTTACATCCTGGGCTACACACATGCTACAATGGATTGTCTACAGAGGGACGCAATATCGCAAGATGGAGCAAATCCCTAAAACTGTCCCAAGTTCGGATTGAGGGCTGAAATTCGCCCTCATGAAGTTGGAATCGCTAGTAATCGTGGATCAGCCTCGCCACGGTGAATACGTTCTCGGGTTTTGTACACACCGCCCGTCACATCATGGAAGTCGTTAGTACTCAAAGGTCCCGCTTCTCGCGGGGACTAGGGTAAGAATGGTGACTGGGATGAAGTCGTAACAAGGCATCGGTAGCGGAAGCTGTCGATGGATCACCTCCTTTCTAAGGAGTTATCCTTAGTTAGTTTGAGAAATAAGCAAAGAGAACCTGTCCTCGAGATGGGCTTCTCACCGGTTATTTTCTTAAATTAATTATGGTCGAATTACCTTTATTTATAAGGGTAATCGAATCAATTACATTTCCCGTCGCTATTTAGTGGTCAATAAAAATGGCCCCTTTTCTAAGGTGAAGAAAGGGGTTTTTATGTTGAAGAAAATGTCCTTAG
>JAMXCZ010000109.1 GCA_024542975.1 Candidatus Omnitrophota bacterium
TAGATAGGCCGGAAAAAATATGTCCTAACGATAATGTCGCGCCACTCCAAGGTGTGGAATATAATAGCGTCCGGGTGCTCGGAAATATAGTCATTCCAAGCCACCTCATATTCTTTTGTTAGTAACTTTATCTCCATGGGATGCCCTCAATGCGATCTCTTTTTACGCGGTCCGCGATCTGATTCGCCAGCAGGCGGTATCCCTCCAGCGTATAATGGGCAAAAACAGTTTCTGAATGAAACATGGATAGCGGGTCGCTCTGGTATGTGATGACTTCGCGAAAATCTATTATCGAAATATCGCATTTCTGCAGCACCTCCGTCTGATTCCGTGGATCCCAGGGAAGGCCTTGTTCCTCTGTGCGTATTTTTCTCGATTTACTGACCCTCACCTTGTGAACAATAACCTCAATTTTTTCAATTGCCATGAGACCTAATTCGACGCAGTAAAGCAAAATGACCATAACTTGCGACAAGTAGCATCCTATTCTGCCACTTGTACTCGAGAAGCAGGTACAAGACATAAACTATAATAAAAAATATACAAAACTGTATGGAGTTAAACAACATATATATTTATCGCTTTATTAATCGTTGAAAAAGCTTCCGATCCACGCATAACACCACATTAATTACACAGATTATACCCCAAGAAAACCGCGCTGCAAAGAGATAATTTAATATCTCGTAACACCTTATCCTGTGCAAGCGAAGGTGCACTCCGGTCCGGCAGGGAAGCCGGTACTTGGCGCATTGCGAAAATTTTACCTCGAGATCCACCCAGACAGGAGAATTATACAGAGTTTCCTATTTTTTGTGTATTCTCCTGGATGGGTTAGCTGAAGCCAAAATTCGCGCGCCAGGTACCGGCTTCCC
>JAMXCZ010000017.1 GCA_024542975.1 Candidatus Omnitrophota bacterium
TGCGGCGATCTGTCGGCCTTCTCAGGGGTTCGTACGCGATCTGCTGCATACACGCGAAGGAGCCCGGCAAAATAGTGGGAGCAAGGTGTGACAGCCCTCTTATCGTTGGCGTTGGCAAGGGCGAAAATTTCTTTGCAAGCGACGCGCCCGCGATCCTTGATCGCACAAAAAACGTTTTATTTCTGGAAAATATGGAAATTGCGGAAATATCGGGAAATTCGGTAAAAATAATTAACCAGAAAGGCAAACAAATTTCGAGAAAAACAACCCACATAAAATGGGATATAAAGCAGGCGGAAAAAGCAGGATTTAAACACTTTATGCTGAAGGAGATTTTTGAACAAGCCGATATCCTGGCTAACATCCTGAAAGAAAGGCTTGTAAAAGGCAGGATATATTTTGAAGAAATGGCTTTAAACAACAAAACATTTAAAAATATAAAAAATATTGCTATTGTTGCCTGCGGCACGGCGTATCACGCGGCGCTTACAGGAAAATATATGCTTGAGAAACATGCCAAAATTCCTATTTGGGTCGATACCTCGAGCGAATTCCGGTACCGGGATCCCATTGTGGATAAAAATACGCTTGTAATTCTTGTATCCCAATCCGGAGAAACAGCAGATACCCTCGCGGCTCTCCGAGAAGCCAGGAAGAAAGGCGCTAAGACACTTGCAATATGCAATGTCCTCGGCAGTTCCATCGACAGGGAGTCCGACGGAGTCATCTATACGCACGCCGGCCAGGAAATCGCCGTGGCCTCCACAAAAGCGTATACGGCGCAGCTCGCCGTGCTCTACCTCCTCACAATTTACATTGGACAAATTAGAGGCGCTATATCGCGCGGGGCCAAAGATGATCTGCTTGGGGAATTTAAAAAAGCGCCCGAATTGATGCGGGAGATCCTAGGCGAATTCAAAAATGATAGAAATAACATCGCAGCATACGCAAAGAATTTCAGAAAGTATTATCTTAAAAAACAGCACAAAAGCACTTTTTTATATCTGGCAAGGAACATAAATTATCCAAATGCTCTGGAAGGCGCTCTAAAACTGAAAGAAATATCATATATATCGGCGGAAGGTTACCCTGCCGGCGAGATGAAACACGGCCCGATCGCGCTGATCGATGAAAATCCATGGGTTGTATGTATTGTGACCACGTCCTTAGTCTATGAAAAAATGCTCGTAAATATTCAGGAAATCAAGGCGCGGGGCGGAATAGTCATAGCAATAGCGACAAAGGGTGACAAAGAAATTGCCACACAGAATATTAATTATATAATCGAAATCCCCCGGATCGATGAGTTTTTCTCACCGCTGCTTGTAGCTATCCCTCTCCAGCTTCTGGCTTATTACGTTGCGCGCGAATTCGGATACGACATAGACCAGCCGCGCAATCTTGCAAAATCCGTTACCGTGGAATGATGGGAAACCCGGCAAAGGGGACCCTCTACGTAGTAAGCACGCCGATGGGGAACCTGGAAGACATAACACTTCGGGCCATACGCACCTTAAAAGAAGTCGACTTGATAGCGGCGGAGGACACAAGGCATACAAGGGTGCTTCTCGACCGCTACAATATAAAAAAACGCCTTGTAAGCTTCTATTCCTATAACAAATTACGGAGAAAAGACGAAATCATAAATTCCCTAAAAGATGGCAAGGACGTGGCCCTTGTTTCGGACGCAGGGACACCGGGTATTTCGGATCCGGGGTTTGTGCTTATACGCGGCGTAATCGAGGAAAATATTGCGCTTACACCCATTCCCGGCCCGGCGGCTTTAATCACTGCCTTAACTATTTCGGGAAAACCGACGTGCAAATTCGTATTTGAAGGATTCCTTTCAAATAAAGCGTCAAAAAGAAGGCGTCGGCTGGAATATCTAAAGAGCGAAGAAAGAACCATTGTAATTTATGAATCGTGCCATAGGATAACCAAGCTCCTCGGGGACATAAAAGATATAATGGGCGACAGGGAGATTGCCGTCGCAAGGGAACTCACAAAAAAATTCGAAGAAATAAAAAGAAATAAAGTGAGCGCGATCTTTGAACATTTTTCAAACACCAAACCACGCGGCGAATTTGTAGTAATAATTTGATAGGAGAAGTTATGAGTAAAAAAGCGCTGATCACAGGCATAACGGGCCAGGACGGGAGTTATCTTGCGGAATTTCTGTTGCATAAAGGGTACGAAGTGCACGGCATCATACGACGGGCAAGCACTTTTAATACCCAAAGAGTAGACCACATATATGTTGATGCCCACATTCCAAAAGCAAAACTTTTCCTGCATCACGGCGACATTTCAGATTCGGAACAGCTGGCAAACATTATAGACAATGTAAGCCCCGACGAAATTTATCATTTGGCCGCGCAAAGCCATGTCAGGATAAGTTTCGATATGGCGCAATATACCGGAAACACAACGGGGCTCGGGACAACGCGCATCCTTGACATCATAAAAAAAACAAAACGAAGAACAAAATTTTACCAGGCCTCTTCAAGCGAAATGTTCGGAAAGGCCGCTTTCCCGCAGAACGAGAACACAGCCTTTTGTCCGAGAAGCCCGTATGCTGTCGCCAAGCTTTACGCCTACTGGATGGCGGTTAACTATAGGGAAGGATACAACATGTTTGTCTCCAACGGCATTTTGTTTAACCACGAATCTCCCCGTCGCGGCGAAACGTTCGTAACAAGAAAAATCGCAAGAGGGGCTGCGAATATCGTAGCGGGCAGGGAAAAAAAGCTTTATCTGGGCAATCTCAAAGCGAAGCGGGATTGGGGATATGCCCCGGAGTATGTGGAGCTTATGTGGAAAATCCTGCAGAGCGAGAAACCGGACGACTTTGTAATAGGGACAGGCAGCGCCCACTCCGTGGAGGAATTTGCCGCTCTGGCTTTTAGCTATGCGGGATTGGACCGCAAAAAACACATTGAAATAGACGAGCGTTACTACAGGCCCACGGAAGTTCATGACCTCCTGGCTGATTCGCGTAAAGCCAAAGAAGAACTGGGGTGGAAACCGAAGATTACGTTCGAAGAACTTGTGAAAATCATGGTAGATGCAGATATGCGCGAGATCGGCCTTAAGCCGGTCGGTGAGGGAGACAGGATATTAAAGGAAAAATTTCCCGATAGATGGTGGCAGAGGGACTAGTAAATGGTAAAGAAAAGCTCTGCCACATACCTGATTACCGGTGTTTCGGGCTTTGTCGGGGGGCATTACCTCGAATATCTCCTTGCGAAATATCAGAATGTAAAAATATTCGGCCTCGATACACGCCGGCCTAAATTCGCATTTTTAAAAAACGCACAAAAAAACAAATTTGCATTTTATCAAGGTTCGCTTTTAAATAAAAAGTGGCTTGCCCACCTGATAAAAAAGGCCGGGCTGGATTATATCGTAAACCTCGCCTCTTACAGCTCTGTTGCCTATAGCTGGAAGCACCCCGTAGAATGCGCCATAAACAATACAGACATATTCCTGAATATTGCGGAAGCCGCGCGAAAATCGAAAGTGAAACCAAAAATTCTTTCCGTAGGTTCCTCCGAAGAATATGGGATAACCAGAAACGGAACTTCCCCGGTCACAGAAGATACGCAGCTTTCCCCCGCTAATCCTTATGCCGTAGCCCGGGTTGCGCAAGAATGCTATTCAAATGTGTATGCAGGCTCTTACAGGATGCCGCTTATCTTGACCCGGTCTTTCAACCACATAGGGCCGCGCCAGAAGGATATATTCGCAGTGAGCGCGCTTGCCAAACAGGTTATTGAAGTAAAAAAAGGCAAGCGCGACAAGGTTGTCCATGGCGATCTCAACATAATAAGGGATTTTACTGATGTCCGCGATATTGTAAGGGCATATGATTTATTGCTGCGTAAGGGCAAAATCGGCAATGTGTACAATGTGTGCTCAGGGGAAGGGCACAGACTGAAAGATGTCCTTAATATGCTCGCAAAAGAAGCCGGTATAAAAAACCTAAGAACAAAGCAAGACCCAAATCTAACGCGCCCCATAGACAACAAAGCCATAATAGGTTCCTGCGCCAAACTAAAACAACACACCGGCTTCAAGACGCAATACCCCCTCTCGCAGTCACTAAAAGACATCCTGAATTATTGGGAGCGCCGACTGTAGCCGTACCCTCCCCCACACCACAGTCAAAAGCCTTGTATGCTGCCCGGAGAGCGAGGACAAAAGAACGCCCCATGAGAAAAACTCTCCGGGCAGCATACAAGGCTTTTGACTAAAACTTCGCTTGGAAGATAGGCACCAAGGACTACCTGCGGGAAGGTTCTTTTCTTGCAGCGAGGTAGGACCACGGTTCTAATACCGCAGCAAACGTGCGCTCCGGTCCAGCGCAGGGAAGCCCACCTGCCGAACCGGAGGGGTGTATAACGTAACCCTTCAAATATTATATAAAAAACACCCGATTTTACGTTGACAAAGACATGTTAAGTGATAAAATGAGAGGTTAATCATATGGCAAACCAGACGTTGGTTCTTATAAAGCCGGATGGGTTGAAAAAGTCTTTGACCGGGAATGTGCTGACACGCCTTTCTGAGACGAAACTCGAGATAATCGGCGCAAAAATTGCGCGCGTATCCCGCAAGCTCGCCACGGAACACTATAGACACATGAAGGATAAGCCGTTCTTTAAAGAGCTTATCAAGTATATAATGGGGCATTACCACAAAGAAAAAGTCATGGCCCTTGTGTATTGGGGGGAAGACGCTATAAAGAAGGTGAGAAAAGTTTGCGGCTCCACAAATCCGGAAGAGGCAGATACGGTTTCGATAAGGGGCCAATACGGCAGAATTACCACAAAAGGCGTTTATGAAAATGTAATCCACGCCTCAGCAAATGCAAAAGATGCCAAAAGAGAGATTTGCCTGTGGTTTGGGCCTGACGAGCTAATAGCGGATATTTATCCTACAAAGGTTCAAAACATCAATAAAAAAACACGAATATGGGCACGATAAGGTCGATGACAGGTTTCGGCAGGGGGGAATTTAAAACAAAAGCAGCGGGTTTTTTTATCGCTGAAATAAAGACGTTGAACCATAAATTTCTGGAGGTAACGCCTAAGCTGCCAAACGGCCTTGCGATGTTTGACGATAAAATAAAGACCCTTGTTAAACACAGCATCAAAAGAGGCAAGGTCTATCTTAACCTCGTTCACGACACAACAAAACAGGGCGCCTCGAATATCCTGATAGACGAAAAGCTGGCGAAAAACTATTGCAATAAGTTAAAAAAACTGAGCAAAAAACTTAACATAGATAGTTCCATAAGCCTCCCCGACATTATTTCATTTCCGGGGGTAATAACCTATAAATCGGCAGGGAAACACGCCGTGAAATTATGGCCTTTCGCGAAAAAAGCCATAAATGCGGCGTTAGACGAATTGATTAAGGATAGGGGGAAGGAGGGCGCCTTCCTATGCAAAGACTTAACGAGCAGGATGCGCGCAATAAAAGAAATAATCGCGAGCATAAAAACAAGCTCACGCCATAACGTGCAAAATTACAAAAGAAAACTTTCACAACGGATAAAAGAACTTTCGGGGAATTATCCCGTAGACCGCGGAAGACTTGAAATTGAAGTCGCGCTTTTTGCAAAAAACACCGACATAACAGAAGAGCTTACGAGGCTTAATAATCATATGCAGAATTTTTCCAGAACGATAAGAAAAAAAGGTGAAGTCGGGAAGAAACTTGATTTTATAGCCCAGGAATTGCACAGGGAAATTAATACCGTAGGGTCCAAGTCCAGCGGGTTTAATATCTCCAAAGGCGTGATCGAAGTGAAGACAGACGTAGAAAAAATACGCGAACAGCTTAAGAATATCGAATGAAAAAAGGCCGGATATTCGTTATTTCTGCCCCGTCCGGAAGCGGCAAGACCACTATATGTAAAAAAGTGCTGGAACAAGTCAAAAATATCACGCCTTCCGTATCATTTACTACAAGAAGCCCCCGAAAAGGGGAGAAGAACAAAGAAGATTATCATTATCTTCCGGAAAAAGAATTCAAAGAAGAAGTAAGGCGTGACAACGTTCTCGAATGGGAGGAGAATTTCGGTTATTTATACGGTACGCCGAAAAGGCCGGTCCTCGAAAAACTGGAGGAAGGTAAAGACGTTCTCCTCAGTATCGACGTAAAGGGAGCTCGGGAAATTAAAAAAAAGTTCCCGAAAAGTATCCTTATTTTCATAAAACCACCGTCGATAGAAGAACTTCGCCGCAGGCTCAAGGTAAGAAATACCGATGATGAAAATGAGATCGCGAAAAGACTAGAGTTCGCAAAAGACGAACTCAGCCATATACGTGAGTACGACTATGTAGTGGCAAATGACGAGCTTACGCGTGCCGTCCGGGAAGTAATTTCTATAATTGAAACAGAAAGGAGCAACTAAATTGGAATATATCTCTATGCAAACATTGTTAGCAAAAACAAGCAGTAATAGCATCTATAAATTAGTAATTACTGCTGCAAAAAGGGCTTTGGAGTTAGGTGCCGGAAGCGGAAAGCTTGTAGACGCAGATCCCAACACAAAGCTTACCACTATTGCGCTTAAAGAAATCATGCAAGGCAAGGTAAGCTATAAAATCGTAAAGAAATAATTCGGGTTAAAAACCGGCATGAAGGCGAAAAACATTATAATAGGCATAACAGGCAGTATTGCAGCGTATAAGGCGTGTGATCTCATATCGCAGCTTAAAAGAAACGGGCACAGCGTTACCGTAGTTATGACCCGGGAAGCGGAGGAGTTTATAACACTGCTTACCCTTGAGACTCTTTCCGGAAACAGGGCCTATAGAGATATGTTTCAATTGCCGGATAAAAGGGAAGTCATTCATGTGTCTCTGGCGAGAAAAGCGGATATCATAGTGGTTTGCCCGGCCACTGCCAACATTATCGGGAAACTTGCCGGCGGAATATGTGATGACCTTTTAACGTGCACCATCATTTCTTCCGCGAGCCCTGTCCTAATCGTTCCCGCGATGAATGACAATATGTACAGACATGAAACAACCCGGAAGAACATCCGAGAGCTCAGGAAAATCGGTTATAAATTCGTCGAACCCATTCACGGAAACCTTGCCTGTGGGTCTGTAGGAATAGGCCACATAGCAGGCCTGAAAGAGATAGCGGTTAAAATAAACAAAATTCTGGCGCAACCCCGACGTGGTTAAAAAACCCCACCGAATACTTATAACAGCCGGCCCTACCCTTGAGGCAATTGACCCGGTCCGCTTTATATCCAATAGATCAACAGGATATATGGGCTATGAACTGGCGAGGATTGCCGAAAAAATAGGCTACAGGGTAACATTGATAAGCGGCCCCACAAACCTTTTGCCCCCCAAGGCGGTAAAATTTTTACAAATAGTAACAGCGCAAAAGTTATATAAAAGCGTACATAGAGAGCTCAAAAAGGCCGATATCCTTGTGATGGCGAGCGCAGTAGCGGATTTTAAACCGCTGCGATTTTCGAGAAATAAAATCAAATCAAAAAAAGGCATTGCGCTTAAGCTGGCCAAAAATCCCGATATCCTAAAATCTCTTACGCTCAAGGAGCGGGAAAATAAGATCATAGTGGGATTTTCACTGGAAACAAAGGCCGTTTTGGCAAATTCTATGCGAAAATTACGCGCAAAAAAGCTGGATTTGATAATAGCCAACATGTGCGGCCGGGGAAACATGCCTTTCGGAAAGGGCGCTAAAACGGTATATTTGATAGACAAATTCGGCCGCAGAAAAAAGCTCCTAAAGGCCCCCAAAGCCCGGGTAGCACGCGCGATTCTTGACACGATAAAGGAGCTATGCTATACTTCAAATTGATATGTTTGTGAAGCTTCGAGGCGCCAGTATTCCAGGCATTTTCGCCCGGCTCCGGCTATCCCGCGAAGAGGGATTTACCCTAACGGAACTCGTCTTCGTTGTTGTAATTGTATGCGCGTTTATAGCATTATTAACGCCTTTCATTCGCGACATCAGAAACAAGGCGCGCATTATAGCCTGTAGGGAAAATCTTCAAGAAATAGGATTGGGGCTTAAACTATATGCGAGTGAGCACCGGGAGAGGTTTCCCGCCGGACTTGGCGAGCTTGTCGAAGGAAGTTATATATGGAGTGAACGATGTCTCGACTGCCCACAGAGCCCGCATGCGGGAGACGCTAAAGACCCAGACTACCATTACGTAACGGGGCATACCCTCGCTTCACCATCGGAAATAGAAATAGTATTTGATAAGACCGAGAATCATAAAGAGGGAAAATACATCCTTTATTTGAGTGGGGACATCAAATGGCTGGCAGGTGGCGTACCCAAGTAGCTAAGGGAACGGTCTGCAAAACCGTGATGCGTGGGTGCAACTCCCACCGCCACCTCCAATTTTGCGAAGGACTATCGCAATAAAAGAGCCGCAATAACAAAGCCGTTATTTGTAAAGAGCCGGAGTGGCGGAATTGGCAGACGCCCAAGATTTAAAATCTTGTGGCCCGATAGGGCCGTGCCGGTTCAAATCCGGCCTCCGGCACCAAATTTGCAAAGTAAAACTTGGGCGCATGGCGCAGTTGGTTAGCGCGCAACGTTGACATCGTTGAGGTCATAGGTTCGACTCCTATTGCGCCCACCACTTTTGCTTCGCAAAAGTGATCCTGAGCGACTGTATGGAGCGAAGGACTACCGCAATAAAAAAGTTGCGACCCAAAGGAACATTGTTTATTGCCGAAGGACTTTAAACAACAGTAAATGGATAAACATATGGACTTACAAGCACTAAGACATAGCACATCGCACATCATGGCGGATGCGGTCAAGAAGCTTTACCCTAACGCGAAGCTGGGAATAGGCCCGGCCATTGCCGATGGATTTTATTACGATTTTGATATGGATCAACCGCTAAACCCCGAGGATCTTCCGAAAATCGAACAGGAGATGAAAAAAATCATCAAGGGCAATGCGGAATTTATCTGTCACGAAGTGCCGAAAAAAGAAGCTATAAGCCTTTTTAACAAACTGGGAGAGCCTTACAAGGTAGAATTGATTGACCGCGTAAAAGGGGGAAAGGTTTCCTTGTACAGGCACGGGAATTTTGTAGATTTATGTAAAGGGCCGCATGTGCATTCGGCCGGAGAGATCAAAGTTTTTAAACTTCTTTCGGTGGCAGGGGCCTATTGGCACGGCATAGAAACAAATCCTATGCTTACGCGGATATACGGAACGGCTTTTGATAAAAAGGAAGACCTTGATAAATTCCTGAAGCGCGAGGAGGAAGCAAAAAAGAGAGACCATCGTGTACTGGGGAAAAAGCTTGACCTTTTCAGCTTCAATCCCGAAATAGGCGCGGGACTCGTCCTCTATCATCCAAAGGGCGCGCTTCTTCGGACCATTATAGAGGACTACATAAAAAAAGCCCACCTTAAACGCGGATATCAGCTTGTCATAAGCCCGCACATTTCAAAAAGCGATATCTGGATTCAATCGGGGCATTACGACTATTATAAGGAGAACATGTATATCTTCAAAATAGAAGACAAGGAATATGTAGTAAAACCCATGAATTGCCCCGGTCATATACTGGTTTACAAATCGCACAAAAGAAGTTACAGAGACCTGCCGTTCAGGCTTTTTGAACTTGGATCGGTCTACAGACATGAAAAGTCAGGGGTTCTCCACGGGCTTCTTCGGGTGAGGGGGTTTACACAGGATGACGCGCACATATTTTGCCTGAAAGAACAGATCGAGCCGGAAATAATAAACGTCATAAATTTTGCGGAAAATACTCTGAAAGTTTTTGGTTTCAATGAATACAGCGTGGAATTGAGCACCCGGCCCAAGAAATCTATTGGCACCGACGAAGAATGGAAAGAAGCGACCACGGCCCTCAAAAATGCTTTGAAGAAAAGAAAAATCCCTTACGAAACCAACGAAGGCGAAGGAGCCTTTTACGGCCCCAAGATAGATATAAAACTTAAAGATGCATTGGGACGCGAATGGCAGTGCGCGACCATCCAGTGCGATTTTGCGCTCCCGGAAAGATTTTCCCTCTCGTACACAGATAAAGACGGAAAAAATAGGAAACCCGTAATGATTCACAGGGTTATTCTGGGCAGCATAGAGCGTTTTATCGGGGCGCTTATAGAACATCACGGGGGCAATTTTCCTCTATGGCTTGCTCCGGTACAGGTGTATATTATACCTATCACGAGCAAGCAAAATACCTACGCGGAAATGATCAGAAGTTTTTTGGCCGAAAGAAACATAAGAGTTGAAGTTGATGCGCGCGGCGAGAAGATGCAAAAGAAAATCAGAGACCGCGAAATGGAGAAAGTGCCGTTTCTCGTTATCGTAGGAGAAAAGGAAGTAAAAGGAAAAATGCTATCCGTTCGTTCCAAGACTAAAGGAACCCTTGGTGTGATGCAGATGGAAAAGTTTGCGGAGATGATTATCCGGGAAACCGCAAAAGAAGGCTAAGAAAGGGGGCACAATACGAGAAAGTTCACAAGAATAAACAGATTTATTAGAGCGCAGAACGTCCGCCTTATAGGCGAGGATGGGCGGCAATTCGGAGTGGTCGACATAAGAGAGGCTTTGAAGGTTGCCGAAGAGGTGGAGCTTGATTTGGTTGAGGTAGCGCCCAACGTGAACCCGCCCGTTTGCAGGATTATGGATTATCCCAAATTCAAATACGAGCAGGAAAAAAAAGAGAGAGAAGCGAAGAAGAAACAGCACAAGACTCATGTGAAAGAGCTTAAGGTGGGCCCCATGATCGGGGACCATGACTATCGCGTTAAATTCCGCCATCTTGAGAAATTTCTCAAGCGTGGCGATAAAGTAAAAATAACTATGCGGTTCCGGGGCAGGCAGATGCAACATGTGGATCTTGGCAGAAACGTATTGCTGCGGTTGATCAGCGATGCGGCCGGGATAGGAGACGTAGAGCGCCAACCCATGATGGACGGCCGCGTAATGAGCATGGTATTTCAGGGTAAATTACAATAACTAGGTAAGGAGAACAAGAAGATGCCGAAGATGAAAACAAAGAAGGCGGTAAAAAAGCGCTTTAAATTTACAAAAACAGGTAAAATCAAAAGAACCAGGTCTTCCAGAAGGCACATATTGACGAAAAAATCAAGAAAGAGAAAGCGCGGTCTGCGGCAACAGGCCCTCGTATCAAAGGGAGAATTAAGGACTATAAAACGGCTTATGCCTTATGGTTAGCCGGTTAGCCGGTTGACGGAAGTATAATCAGGGAGGGTAAAATGGCAAGGGTTAGATTTGCGGTTGCATCTGGGAAAAGAAGAAAAAAGGTTCTAAAAAAGGCCAAGGGACAATTTGGCGGAAGGTCCAAGCTCTACAGGACGGCGAAAGAGTCCGTCGCAAAGGGCATGTACTATAGCTACAGGGACAGAAAGCAAAAAAAGCGGGCCATGAGGAGGCTCTGGATAGCGAGAATAAATGCGGCCGCGAAAGAGGGCAATCTTTCTTACAGCAAATTCTTAAACGGCCTTAAAAAAGCCAAAGTAGCGCTTGACAGAAAAACGCTGGCGCATCTGGCTGTGGTTGACAAAAAGGGTTTTGAAAAGCTTATGGAACTTGCTCGAGGCAAGCAAGTAAAATCCTAATTTAACCAAAAAATATGCTAAGGAAATTAAATCCGCCCCAGATCATAGTGGTAAGTTTCCTTTTTGCCATATTGGTCGGGACAGTGCTTTTAAGCATGCCTTTTGCGCAGGCGAAAGGTATGCGGACACCGCTCATCGATAGCCTTTTTACCGCGACAAGCGCGACATGTGTTACGGGACTTACCGTAAGGGATACAGGGGCATATTTTTCCGGATTCGGGAAACTTATCATACTTACCCTTGTGCAGATGGGCGGGCTTGGCATAATGACGTTTTCAACGCTTTTCGCCATTCTCCTCGGAAGAAAGCTTACTATAAAGCATGACGTCGTTATCCAGAGGACGATGGCGCCGAACAATGTACAGAATCTATCCACCCTGATAAAATACATCCTTTTTATTACGATAGGAATAGAATTCCTTGGAGCGCTCGCCCTCGCCCTTAGATGGATCAAGGTTTCCGATTGGTCGCTGGGGGAAATTTGCGCCAATTCCATATTTCACGCCGTAAGCGCTTTCTGCAACGCCGGGTTTTCCCTTTTTTCCGCAAGCTTTACCGCATTTTTAGGAGACCCGTACATAAATGTGATAATGATCCTACTTGTACTAATCGGCGGGATCGGTTTTATAGTTGTCCTGGAATTGCCGCGCATGGTTAAGAGACAACCCTTTCGTCGCGTAAGCATTCAGGCCAAGGTTGCCCTTACGGTGTCTTTCAGCCTGATTATAATAGGCGCGGTAGCCTTTTTCCTTGTGGAGAGGAACAATGCGCTCAATGGCCTTTCCTCCGGCGAAAAGATTCTCGGGTCTATTTTTCAATCGGTTACCACAAGAACAGCAGGCTTTAACACCCTTGACATAGGAAATCTCGCGGTACCTACCCTGTGCTTTTTTATAATCCTCATGTTTATAGGCGCCTCGCCGGGCTCTACGGGCGGCGGCATCAAGACGTGCACATTCGGTGTAATAATAGCGACGGTCTTTTCGATGCTCAAAAATAGGGACAGGGTGTCCATGTTTAAAAGAACCATTCCGAAAGAAGTTGTACGCAAGTCCCTCGTTATTTTATTTCTGGCCGTGGCCTGGATTTTTGTCGCCGTTATTTTGCTGACACTCGTAGAGTACAGGAAGTCATCTCTTATGGGCAGTTTCTTTTTACGGATGATCTTCGAGATCGTTTCGGCATTCGGAACGGTCGGACTCTCCACCGGAATTACGCCCACATTAAGCGTGGCCGGAAAACTTATTGTAATAGTGACGATGTTTGCGGGGAGGCTCGGCCCTTTGACCCTGGCCCTCGCAATCGCGCTTCAGGAGGATAGGACGACTTATACCTATCCCGAAGAAAGAATTATGATCGGGTAATTAAAAGGTCCTTCGGCAATAGAAAATGCTTCCATAGGTCGCATTTTTAACATTGCCTCAGGATCAATTTTGCTTCGCAAAATTGGAGGTAACCATGAGACAGTTTGCCGTCATAGGATTGGGCAGATTCGGCGCAAGTGTAGCGAAGACGCTTACGGAAAAGGGCCATCAGGTTTTGGCCGTAGACAAAGAGGAACATATAACCCAGGATCTGTCGGATGAGGTCACGCAGGCCGTTTGTCTCGACGCTACCGACGAAAAGGCGCTACGGTCCGTCGGGATAGAGAACGTAGATGTCGCTGTCGTGGGGACGGGGACCAACCTGGAAGCGAGTATTCTTATCACTCTTAACCTGAAGGAAATCGGCATTAAAGAAATCGTGTGCAAAGCTGTCAGCGAAGACCACAAAAAGGTGCTCGAGAAAATAGGCGCGACAAGGGTTATACAGCCGGAACGCGAAATGGGCGCGAGGCTGGCAAATACCCTGGTATCCACAAGTGTCATAGAACACATAGAGCTTTCAAGCGAGTCGAGTATCGTCGAGCTCATACCGCCGAAAGAATTTATCGGCAAATCCTTAAGGGAGATAAATGTCCGCGTCAAATATGGCGTAAACGTAATCGCCGTAAAAAGAAATATTCCTTCAGCCTCCAAAAAAATCGAAGAACAAATATTGAACGTTTCCCCGCGCGCGGAGGACATTATAAAAAAAGGCGATATTCTTGTAGTACTGGGGACGAATAAAAATATCGAGAAGCTAAAAAAGCGGCACTAATGATGGTTAGCCGGTTAGCCGGTTAGCGGGTTTGAATATTATGTTAGAAAAAATAAACGAAATAGCTCAACTATTCACGAACGACATTGGCAACGCAAGGGGTATGCAAACCCTTGAGGAGATTAGAGTTAAATATTTAGGCAGGAAGGGGCTTGTCGCGGAACTCATGTCGAAACTTCCCTCACTCGAGAAAGAAAAAAAGCCCGCTGCCGGGAGGGAACTCAATACCCTCAAGGCGCGTATACAAAAAGAACTTGAAGCGAGACAACGCACACTTCTATCCGGTGCCTCCTTAACGAGGGAAGAAATAGATGTTACTATGCCCGGCATAAAGCCCCCGGAAGGCCGCCTGCACCCAATAACACAAACGCTAAACGAAATAAACGGCATTTTTGTGTCTCTCGGCTTTAAGATCGCAGAGGGGCCCGAGATCGAAAAGGAGTTCTATAACTTCGAGGCATTAAACATCCCCCTGGAACACCCGTCCAGGGATGCTTTTGACACATTCTATATAAAAAAAGACACCCTTCTCAGAAGCCATACCTCGACGGTCCAGGTAAGGATCATGGAAAAAACAAAGCCGCCGATACAAGCCATTATGCCCGGCAGGGTGTACAGGCCGGATGCGGTTGACGCAACACACTCTTTTATGTTCCACCAGGTTGAAGGGTTAATGGTCGACCGGGATATTAAATTTTCGGATTTAAAAGGAATCTTGAATATTTTTACCAAACAGATGTTCGGCGAAAAAACAGAGGCCAGGTTCAGGCCGAGTTTTTTTCCGTTTACCGAGCCTTCCGCAGAAGTTGACATCTCCTGTATTATGTGCCGTGGCAAAGGGTGCCGGGTCTGTTCTCATACGGGGTGGCTCGAGATCTTAGGCGCAGGCACGGTAAACCCGCGCGTTTTTGAAGCGGTCGGTTATTCTCCGCGTAAGTACAAAGGGCTTGCGTTCGGAATGGGCGTGGAGAGGATCGCGATGCTTAAGTACGGCATAGACGACATACGGCTTTTTTTCGAGAATGACATACGGTTTTTGAAACAATTCTAATTAGCTATAAGCTTTAAGCTATAAGCTGTAAGGAAGAAAAAGAAAAATACACTTTTAATTCCTGCTTATAGCTTAAAGCTTATAGCTGAAAGCTGAAATGAAAGTAAGCTACAGCTGGATCAGGGACTACGTCGACGCCAATATCGACCCTAAGAAGCTCATGTCACTTCTTACGATGTCCGGTACAAACGTCACCTCTTACGAAAGCACAGGAGGAGACTATATATTTGATTTTGAAATAACGGCAAACCGGCCCGACTGCCTCGCCGTAATCGGTATTGCGAGAGAGGCCGCAGCTCTTTTAGGAAAACCTCTTAAGATTCCAAAAGAGTTGAGGCGGCTCGCGAAGCCAAAATCCAAATCAAAAAAAGAAACTTCTCTTAGCATTAGCGTTAAGGATGCCAAGCTCTGTCCGCGGTATACCGCGAGGGTTATACGGGACGTCGAGGTAGGCCCGTCGCCCGATTGGCTCCGGGAACGCATAATTTCCGCAGGATTAAGGCCGGTAAACAACATCGTTGATATAACAAATTTTGTTTTGCTTGAAACCGGCCAGCCGCTACACGCTTTTGACCTGGACAGGATAAACGGCGCGATCTCCGTGAGATGTGCCCGGAAGGGCGAACGCATCATAACCATAGATAACGTGCCAAGAACGTGTGAAGAAGGAATGCTTGTGATAGCGGATGAAAGCGCTCCCGTGGCTATAGCAGGCGTTATGGGGGGGCTTCAGGCGGAAGTTAACGACATGACGAGAACTATACTTCTCGAGAGCGCTTTTTTCAATCCCATTTCAATTCGAAGAACGGCGCGTTTCCTGCGGGTCGGATCCGAGTCAAGTTACAGGTTTGAGAGGAAAATAGACGTCGATATGGTTCCCAGGGCCTCCGAACGGGCGAGCGCTTTGATAGTGGAGATCTCCGGCGGCAATATAGGGCCCTTGATAGATATCGGAAAGGTGTCATCACCGGCAAAAACCATAAATTTTAGCGTGGACAGGGCAAATTCTATTCTCGGCACATCAGTAGATAAAAAAAGAGCCGTAAAAATTTTAAAAGCCCTGGGATTTTCCATGGAGGATAAGAAGGGCTCCGTAAAGGTAACCACCCCGGGATTCAGGCAGGATGTAAAAGGTGACGCGGATCTTGCCGAAGAAGTAGCGCGCATATACGGATACGAAAATATACCTCTCACCATCCCGCGCATAGCCGGCAATACCAGAATAAAAGACTTCATAAATATTTTCGAGGAAAAAATAAAAACAACACTTACCCGATTAAACCTAAACGAAATCATAACCTACAGCCTTATAAGCAAAAGCAGCATAAGGTACGCGAACATAAATGACGATGAAACAGTCGTTATTGAAAACCCCCTGAGCATTGATCAGGAGATAATGCGGCCCAGCATGCTCCCGGGGATGCTTAAAGCGATTTCGCATAATTTTAAAAGGTACGCAAAAAGCCTTTCATTTTTCGAAGTGGGAAAAGTTTACGGGGAGAAAAACGGTATCTACACCGAAGAGCCGGTTTTGTCCCTCGGGCTTGCGGGAGTGAAACGGGAGGAGTGGAGTTCGCCGGGTGAGGATTTCAGCTTTTTTGATATCAAAGGCACGCTCGAGAAGTTGCTGGGCACGCTGGGATTCTCCGGTGAGATTTCATTTAAAAAAGGCGCCCACGCCGGGCTTGGCGCAAATACAAACGCAATAGCCGAATATAAAGGAAAGCAAGTAGCGCGCATAGGCGAAGTAGACAGAGACGTTTCTCGAGGTTTCGATATTGAAAAGCGCGTATTTTACGGAGAAGTTTACATAGAGAACCTCCTGAAAGAGGCGCAGTTGGACAGAAAATACATCCCTTACAGCCGGTACCCTTCCGTTATGCGGGATATATCTATTGTAGCGGATAAAGGCACGGCATCTTGCGACATCGTGTCCATTATAAAAGAGGTAGGCAGGGGCCTTGTGAAAGAGACGCTGCTTGTCGAGCTATACAAAGGAAAACAAATACCCAAAGACAAAAGGGCGTTACTTTACAGGATTGAGTATAGAAGCGACGAGAAAACACTCGAAGACGCCGAAGTAGAAAAAGTGCACTCCGAAATTAAATCCGCTTTAACCGGGAAGCTGAGCGTTTCTTTCCGATAGGAGCTAATGGGCAAAAAAGCCAGATTAAAAAAATGTTGGCGCACTTGGAAGAACCCCCATTTTTAGAAAATATCCAAAAAGTAAAATTTCTGAAAAAATCCGCCTTTGCCCACCTTCTCTTTTAGGAAATAAATGATGAAACCCGAAAATAAAAAGTACACGCTTATAGCCATATTTCTTATAGTAATCGTAGGTTTCGCAGTTTACGCCAACTCTCTCGGTGGGGAATTTATATGGGACGATATCGCTTTTGTAAAGGATAACGAATTTATAAGAAGCTGGGATAACGCGACCAGGCTCTTTACTAAAGATGCGGCGAAAAGCCTTGCCCCGGGCGGAGGCGGCGTGAAATACAACTTTTTTAGGCCGCTTCAGATACTTACGCTTATGGCGGATTATTCTTTGTGGGGATTAAATCCCGTTGGGTACCATTTTACAAATACGATATTTCATATCTTAGCGGGCTTGGCTATTTTCTGGCTTATTACCATTCTGTTTGACGATTGGATCCTTGCGCTCTTTACCGGCGCTCTATTTGTCGCACACCCTATCCACACGGAAGCCGTAGCATTCATATCAGGCAGGGCAGATCCTATGGCGTTCGCGTTTATTATCCTAACCCTTATTTTTTATATAAAATCTCTGAATAGCAAAAAACCAATTTTTTATATTCTTACACTTTTGGGCTATGTCTTGGCGGTCCTGTCCAGGGAGATAAGCGTCATTTTACCGGCGCTCCTTTTGCTCTACCACTTTTCTTTCAGAAAAAAGATAAAACTCGCGCCATGCGTTCCTATCGTAGCGGTTACGGCCGGCTACATTTTATTAAGATCTGCGATGGCAAGCCGCCTTTTATCCGGCGAAAATATCCCGTCTTTTTCCGGCGCGCTTCACAGGATCCCGGGTTTTTTTGTTGCCATAACCGCCTATTTCAGAATGTTGTTTTTGCCGTTTAACCTGCACATGGAGTACGGGAAGGCGTTATTTAAGTTTTCGGACCCAGAAGCAATACTGGGCGCTGTGATATTCGTGGGTCTTTTGGCTTACGCTTTTAAGGAAAAAAACAGGAACAAGTTGGCTTCTTTCGGCATTCTCTGGTTTTTCATAGCGCTCCTGCCTCAGTCCAACATATACCCTGTAGGCGCCTATATGGCCGAACACTGGCTATACCTTCCGTCGGTGGGATTTTTTCTGCTTTTAGCTCGCGGCTTAAAATCGCTTCGTTGGCCCCTTATTATACTGCTTGTTTTTTACTCGTTCCTTACTATAAAACAAAATACATACTGGCGCGAACTAATTCCTTTCTACGAGAAGACCCTAAAATATAATTCCGAAAGCCCGAGACTTCTCAACAATCTCGGCGTGGCGTACCATAATAATAAAGAATACAGCAAGGCAGTAGGCGCATATAAAAAATCGATAGAATTCGGGCCTACCTATTTCGAAACGCATTCCAACCTCGGCGCCGTATATCATGACATTAAAGAATATGAGAAAGCGGAGGCGATGTATAAAAAAGAAATAGCAATGAATCCCGCCTACCCGAAGGCGCATAACAACCTCGGAGCACTATATAGCGATACGGGTGAATACAAAAAAGCGATAGGGGCATATAAAAAATCCATAGAGATCCGTCCGGCGCGCATGGAGATGTATTTCAACCTCGGCCTTGCGTATCAGAATGCAGGTAAATACAAAGAGGCTATACGCGCCTACTTAAAAGCAATAGAGCTAAATCCGAATTATCCGAATGCTTACCACGACCTCGGCGTTACCTACCACAAAACCGGAGAATACGAGAAAGCCATAGCGGCCTACAAAAGAGCGATAAAACTAAATCCCAACAGTGAAGAAATGTATACAAACCTTGCGATGGCAAATGAAGCGTTGGGGAAGGCGGAAGATGCCATTTACGCGTATAAAAGGGCAATAAGGATTAATCCCGGCCATGCCTCAGCGCATAACAACCTGGCGATATTGTACTTCCGCACCAAAAGATACTCGCTCGCTGCCAAACACTGCGACAAAGCGCTTCGGCTCGGGCATGAAGTAAGCCCGCAATTCCTGAACGACCTCAAACCGCACAGGAAATAAATACAGTAAGAGGGGCCAGGCTCCTTTTTTACTTTCCAGAGGAGACACCCGCATTCCGAAGGCATCAAGATATTAGTTGCTTTTTGGGTGTAATAGGGGGTATACTTGTTACAGGTAAAGAAAAGCCCTGCCGTTCGCGTGAACCGGGGTGATAAAACTTGATCCAACAAATTGTTATTGGGAGCCTCACTCGGCTGTGTCCTTGGATGCGGGCGGAGGGCACCCACTTTAAACAAACGGGACCTAAGTTTTGCACTCTTACACGGCTCTGGCAGGGTATTTTTATCGGGGGACGCTTCATTTTATGTATAAAACGCCCCCAATAAAAAAAGGTGGAAAATAGGAGAGATTTACTGTATAATCTAATATGCGAAACTCGAAGAAACAAATCAGAAAGGAGCTACTAGATAGGCTAAATAACCAGGCCCGGGATGAGGCTTTCAGGAAAAGTTCCATAATAAAAGGAAAGCTTTTTTCCATGCCTGAATTTAAAAATGCGAAAATTGTGATGCTCTACGTTTCAATGAGCGGCGAGGTAGACACCGGGGACATGATAGACGAGGCGTTACGAGCGGGAAAAAGAGTAGCGTTACCACGCTGCAGGAGTCAGGAGACGATCGTTCCGAAAGAAATAAGCGACAGAAAAAACGACTTGGAAAAAAGCATCTATGGAATATACGAGCCGAAAAAACACAAAAAGGATATTAAACCTGAAACAATAGACCTTTTTGTTGTTCCGGGGGTTGCATTTGATAAAGAAAACAGGCGCCTCGGCAGAGGCAAGGGGTACTACGATAAATTTCTCGGAAAATTACCCCCGGGCAAACTGACGATCGGGCTCGCGTTTGATCTCCAAATGACAGAAAACCTGCCTTGCGACTCGCACGACATTCCCGTCTCGAAAATCATCACTAACTAAATGGGCACATGACTTACGCAGCTTCGCTGCGTAAGTCATAAGTGTGAATTTATCCCGAGGGCACGAAATGCCCGAGGGGTCTCATCATAAGGAGGTAATTCCAATGGACAAAATAAATGTCGTGTACATCGGTTTCGGTATTCTGGGATGCTTCTTCTTTTTCTTAATAGGGTATGTATTGCGAAAATACACTGCTCACAAGAAGGTGAAGCGCGCTGAGGATAAGTCTCGGGCCATCGTTGAAGAAGCAAAACAAGAGGCGGAATCTAGAAAGCGGGAAGCGCAACTTGAGTCGAAGGACCTGCTTTTAAAACTGCGCACTGACTTCGAGAAGGAGTCAAAAGACCGTCGCGGGGAACTCGGACAGCTTGAACGGCGGCTTATGCAGAGAGAGGAAAATCTGGATAGAAAAATCGATCTTCTGGATAAAAAAGACAGAGAAATGAATTCCCGGCTCCATCGCCTGCAGTCCGGGGAGAAGCAACTGTCAAATAAAGAAAGAGACTTGTTACTGCTTATACAGGAAGAAAAAGAAAGGCTGCAGAAGATTTCCGGTATGACAGTTGATGAAGCAAAGCGCATACTCCTAAAGAGGCTGGAAAACGACGTTAAACAGGAATCGGCCTATATGGTCAAGAGGTTGGAGGAAGAGACAAGGGAGAAGGCTGATAAGGAAGCGCGTAAGATTATAGGCCTTGCAATCCAGAGGTGCGCCACTGATCACACCGTAGAAACAACAATAAGCGTTGTCCACTTGCCCAACGATGAAATGAAGGGGAGAATAATCGGCCGAGAGGGCAGGAACATCCGTGCCCTCGAGATGGCGACCGGCATAGACGTTATAATCGATGATACGCCTGAGGCCGTAGTCATATCGGGATTTGATATGGTAAGGAGGGAAATAGCGCGACGCACCCTCGAGAGGCTTATAGAGGACGGCAGAATTCACCCTGCGCGGATCGAAGAGCTTGTAGCTAAGTCAAAAAAAGAAATGGACGTTGCCATACGGGAAGAGGGAGAGAAGGCGGTCTTTGACGTGGGCCTGCACGGCCTTCACCCCGAACTCGTAAAGCTCCTGGGGCGTTTGAGATACAGGACAAGTTACGGCCAGAACGTGTTGCAGCACTCGAAAGAAGTCGCCTACATTATGGGCGTTATGGCCGGCGAGCTCAAACTGGATTTTACTCTTGCCAAACGCATAGGATTGTTGCATGATATTGGGAAGGCTGTAAGCCACGAGGTTGAAGGCACCCACGCAAAGATCGGCTCTGACATAGCAAGAAAATATAATGAGCCGGAAGTCATTATCCATGCTATCGAAGCTCACCACAGGGACGTAGAAGCAAAGACACTACTTGCCGCGCTGGTCCAGGCTGCGGACGCGATAAGCGCTACCAGGCCCGGGGCTAGAAGAGAAACCCTGGAAACTTATATCAAGCGGCTCGAGAAACTGGAGTCTATTGCCAACTCTTTTAACGGAGTCGATAAGTCGTATGCGATCCAGGCCGGGCGGGAAGTGCGCATAATAGTGAAGCCTGAAACGATAAATGATGCCCAGGCTGCTGTCTTGGCGCGGGATATCAAAAAGAAGGTCGAAGAAGGGCTTGAGTACCCCGGGCAGATCAAGGTAACGGTTGTGCGTGAAACACGGGCGGTTGAATTCGCGAAATAGCTTTAAGCCTTAAGTTAGGTTAGGAGTTCTAATGAAGTTGTTATTCATCGGTGACATAGTAGGTGAGCCCGGAAGAAGGGCCGTAAAGGAGCTCCTGCCGGCCCTTGTGAAAAAAAACAGCATAGACTGCGTCGTGGCGAATGCTGAAAATGCCGCGGGAGGAAGCGGAATAACCCCGCCTATCGCAAATGAGATTAAAAATTACGGCGTTCACATCATTACAAGCGGCGATCATATTTGGAAAAGAAAAGAAGTAATAGAAGTGCTTGAGGAAGAGCAGGACGTTTTAAGGCCGCTTAATTATCCGGCGGAAACACCGGGCTCCGGTTCCTCAATACTGGAATTGCCCTCCTCGGGCGTAAAAATAGGCGTGATAAACCTCTTGGGCCGCGTTTTTATGCAACCCTTGGAATGCCCGTTTCGGGCTGCGCGCGCCGAAATCACAAAGATAAAAAAGATAACCCCTAATATTTTCGTGGACATGCACGCTGAAGCGACAAGTGAAAAAATAGCCCTTGGATGGTACCTGGACGGGCTTGTTACCGCTATCATGGGAACCCATACCCATGTCCAGACAGCCGACGAGAGGATTCTTCCCAAAGGGACCGGATATATAACGGATGTCGGAATGACAGGGCCATTCGATTCGGTAATAGGCAGAAAGAAGGAAGAAATTATAACGCGCTTTCTTACGCAGATGCCGGCAAGATTTCATCTGGCGGAAAGTGACGCGCGACTTTGCGGGGTTTTAATAGATTTTGACGAGAAGACAGGAAAAACGAATTCGATAGAACGCATCCAGAAAAAATTGCGTTGACAGAGGTTTTGTATTTATATGGAAACGCTCACGGAAAAACGGATATACACGGTAAGCCAGGTGACCCGGGATATACGGACGATTCTGGAAGATGCATTTGGCGAGGTGTGGATTGAGGGCGAGGTATCGAATTTTATTCGGCACCAGTCGGGGCACATGTATTTCAGCATAAAGGACGCGGGGGGCGTTCTCTCTTGCGTTTTTTTCAGGGGCGCTAACTCAAATCTCAAATTCGAAATAAAAAATGGTATGCATGTTTTGATCTTCGGCAAAATCAGCGTTTATGACAAAAGAGGCCAGTATCAATTATATGTCAGAAGAATTGAGCCCAAGGGCGCGGGGGCGCTTCAAATCGCGCTCGAACAACTTAAGGAAAAACTAAGGAAGGAAGGGCTTTTCGACGAAGCTCGGAAAAAGCCAATTCCGTACCTGCCGCAGCGCGTCGGCATTATTACTTCTCCGACAGGAGCAGCCATACGGGACATGCTTAAAGTTTCCAAGGGAAGGTTTTCCAATATCGAAATTATTTTAAATCCCGTAAGGGTCCAGGGCGAAGAGGCAAAAAACGAGATCGCCGAGGCGCTCGATCTATTTAATGAAATCGATAATGTGGACGTTATAATACTCGGGCGTGGAGGAGGGAGCTTGGAAGACTTGTGGTCTTTTAACGAAGAGATAGTCGCAAGGGCCGTTTACCGGTCGAGAATCCCTGTCATAAGCGCCGTTGGGCACGAAGTGGATTGGACGATAAGCGATCTTTGCGCCGATAAACGGGCAGAAACGCCTTCGGCTGCGGCTGCGCTTGTCATTCCCAAAAAGGAAGATCTCGTAGCTGCCCTGAGGAACCTCAAAGAGCGCATGGCGGCTGCGCTCATCTCGAAAAGCGAAATTTTAAGTGAACGCTTGAGGACGATTACGAAGCGATATGTGTTCAGGGAGCCGCTCAACATGCTTAGGCAGCGTGAACAGGAAATAGATGACTTAAGCGGGGATCTTGCGTTAAAAGGTGGATACACAATAAAATTTAAACAGGAATCTTTAAATGCTCTGGCCGGAAAACTCCATACATTGAGCCCACTCGGAATTCTGAATCGCGGGTATAGCATAACCAGGCGCGAAAAAGACGGAAAGGCCATAAAAGACGCAAAGGCCGTGACTGAAAACGAGCTTATTAATACAAGACTTGCTCATGGTGAGGTAGTAAGCAGAGTGGAGAAGATACTGACGGAGGAATTGTGGGAGAAATAAAATTCGAACAGGCGCTGGAAAAATTGGAAGACATTGTAAACCGGCTCGAAGACGGGAGCGTACCGCTCGACGTGTCGCTCGCAAAATACGAGGAAGGCGTTAAACTCGTAAGGCTTTGCCAGAAAAAACTCGGCGAGGCCAAGAAAAAAATAGAAATCCTTATTAAAACAAAAGATGGCAAGTTCAAACTTGAACCTTTTGAGGAAAGGGAAATTGAAAAGAAAAGAAAATAGCGCAAGTTTCGTTATAGTGGAACGCGACAGGGCGCTTATCAATAAGGCGCTTGGGGGGTATTTGCGCGGAATTAAAGGGCCGCGCATCCTTAAGAGAGCCATGGGATATTCGGTTCTTACCGGCGGTAAAAGGTTGAGGCCGCTCATTCTTGTAGAAAGCGCCCGGGCGTTAAAAGGGGACATAAAAAGGGCGCTGCCGTTCGCGTGCGCCATAGAGTTTATACATAATTTTTCTTTGGTCCACGACGACCTCCCGGCCATGGATAACGACAACCTGAGGAGGGGGAAGCCTACATGTCACAAAAAATTCGGAGAGAACATAGCCATACTTGCGGGGGACGCGCTTCTCAACCTT
This sequence comes from Candidatus Omnitrophota bacterium, assembly GCA_024542975.1. Classification (GTDB taxonomy): domain Bacteria; phylum Omnitrophota; class Gorgyraeia; order JABMRN01; family RBG-13-46-9; genus JAMXCZ01. The sequence goes on from JAMXCZ010000017.1 coordinate 24,314, forward strand.
GCTTTTGGGATATTGGCCGGACTTAAGCTCGAAAGGGCCCGGAAAGCAGCGGCCCTTATTTCCGGCGCCATTGGCGCCTGTGGCATGATAGGCGGACAGGCGTTGGATTTGAAACGAGGGCGCAAGCTATCATCCCGTAAAATCGACAGCATGAAAACAGCCGCTCTTATGTCGGTTTCCAGCGAGGTGGGGGCGCTTGCGGCAGGTGCTCGGAGTGAAGACGCTAAGAGGATGCGTGAATTCGGAAAAAATCTGGGGCTTGCCTTCCAAATTGCCGATGACATCGAAGACAGAGAGGCCGACCGGCGCTCATTGAGAAAAATGAGAAAAGAGGCAATGTCTTTTATCTCAAGAGGAAAAAAGTGCATAGAGCCTTTGGATGAAAAAGCAGATGCTTTAAGGTATATAGCGGATAGCGTATCAGAAAAAGCAGGCAGGGACTTCTGAAAACAAAAATGCAAAACCTTCTCACAAAAATAAAGTCCCCCAGAGATCTCAAAAAAATTCCCGCGAAGAACTTACCGCTTCTCGCTTCCGAGATGCGGGAGAAAATGATAGAAGTTGTTTCCAAGACCGGCGGGCATCTTGCTTCAAGCCTCGGGGCGGTAGAGCTCACGATTGCGTTACACCGCTGTTTTGATATGCCGCGCGACAAGATCCTTTGGGATGTTGGGCACCAGGCCTACGGGCACAAAATGCTAACCGGAAGGATCGGCGTTTTCGACACACTGAGGCAGCTTGGAGGTATCAGCGGTTTTCCGAATTGCGAGGAAAGCGAGTACGACATATTCACTTGCGGGCACAGCTCCACTTCTATTTCTACGGCGCTGGGACTTGCGTGCGCAAGGGATCTCAATGGCGAGTCCCACAAAGTCATTGCCGTG
>JAMXCZ010000110.1 GCA_024542975.1 Candidatus Omnitrophota bacterium
GATCGTCCCCATGCCCGCCCGGATGAAGTAGTGGATATGACATTTGATCTTTTTTGTGAGCTGAACGCTTCTAATGAACAGCTTGATTTTCCGATTGTTTACGCTTCGGGAAAGGATGGTTACGCGACTCTTGATCTTGATGAGCCCAGGGATTCTATGAAACCTCTTTTAGAGACTATCCTGCATAGGGTATTACCGCCGATAGCTAACCCTGATCTGCCTTTTCAGATGCTGATTACAATGTTTGATTATGACTCTTATGTTGGACGAATCGCTATAGGACGGGTTTTTCATGGATCTATTCGCGTTGGGGATCCTATGGCGCTTGTGAAGCGTGATGGAACTGTTGCCAAGGGTAAGGTAACTAAGATTATGAAGTATCGTGGACTAACCCGTATTGAGGTCAATGAGGCTATGGCAGGAGACATCGCATTGATTTCCGGGATAGATGGTGTAGAGGTTGGGGAGACACTTGCCTGCGTTAATCAGCCAAAAGGATTGCCTGCTATTAAGATAGATGAGCCTACAATCTCCATGAATTTTTCTCATAATACAAGTCCTCTTTCAGGCAAGGATGGAGGCAGATTTTTAACATCACGACATATGCGGGAGCGTCTTGAGCATGAGGCTATGATCAATGTTGGCATCAAGATCGAGGAGATTGCGGAAACTGAGCGATTAAGGGTTTCCGGCCGCGGCGAACTGCATCTTGCTATTCTTATTGAAACAATGCGTCGCGAAGGGTATGAGATGGAAGTTTCCAAACCGCAGGTTATTTTGAAGAAAATGGGCGGTCAAACGCTCGAGCC
>JAMXCZ010000018.1 GCA_024542975.1 Candidatus Omnitrophota bacterium
TAATTCTTGATACTCCTGCCGCAGGTCGCAGCGCCAAAAGGCGTAAAATGTATATGGTCGTAAAGCATGTTTGCGATATTTTCCGTGTCTTTATCAAAATCGTATACAAAACAACCCTCCTCCTTATTTTCAAGGCACTTAATCCTTCTATTCAACTCTTCCATGTACGGCGCATAGAGATCGGATCTCACCTTCTGAATGACGAAAAGAATCGACGTCTTTCTGTCCTTGCAGACTGCCGCGAAAGACCGATAGCGGGACATTATAAACTCCCATTCTTTTGCCCCGATCCTTTTCAGGCCTTCCCTTGCCTTTTTTTCAGTCAGTTTTTCTTCCGCAGCGTAAACATAACGCATGATGTTTAGATATTTTCTATTGAGATGCATTCCGTAAAATACCTTGCCGATATTTCCGAGTCTGGAGAAGAGCGGAAATCTTTTTATAATACCGTCGAACCGCAAAGAATGTATTATGTTCCCATAGTCGGGAAAAATCTCTCTTGTGGACAATTTCGCGTTTGCAAAGGGGGTTACATCATTTTTACCGTGGTAGATAACTACGAGCTTTGGTTTCAATATGTCCACCCACGCCAAAAACCTTATAAGGCTTTGATAGGCCGTCCATCCCCCGCACCCTGCGTTTATGGTTTTTAGGTTTTCGTCGTTCAGGACCGTTCTTAATTCCCGGCCTAACGCCTCCGGCCAGGTATCTTCGTTTCGATCGATAAAATTGCAGTATGTAGAGCTTCCGCCTGCGCAATATACAACTGTTTTGCCTTCCACGTCCGTAAAATCACTTTTAGAGCGGAAGCCATACTTATTGTGTATTTTCTCTCCCGAAGGGTTTCGAAAATCTGGGTTCAGGCCGTAGGCAAGAAAGGGGTGTTCGGCGTACCTCGGCGTAAAAGTCTGCGCGTCCCCTGCAGTCTGGTTTCTTTTGCGCAGGGTATTGTACATTTTTCGAAGATCCTCAAAAGATCCACTTCGATAGATTGTATACGCTGTAACTTCTGCTACCGCCCATAATATGAAGCCGGCGATTATCCAGGCCATAAACACTCCTCCTTAAAAAAGCGGATAAAAATCATCCGGTGGGATATCCCGGGACTTTTTATCACAAAACAATCCTCTAAAAAATCCTGCTACTTTTTTCGCGATCTTTTTTATTATCTGTATCATTGAGTTCACTCACTCCGAGAAATTTTATTCCGTATTCCAAAGCAATTTTTTTAAATGCTTCATATTCAGCCGGGGCGAAAGGGATGCCTTGCCCTGACCTCTCCCGCGCGCATTTCTTTTCCGGATCGCCTGCTACCTGAACAGGCACGTTCTTATCCAGCGCCGGCTCACTCCGCAGCTCTTCCATAAAAGAGGAGAGCCGTTTCTTAAAATTCTCTTTGGTTTGGAAGCAATCAATCCTTACCGCAGAGATATAATGCCCCAGGCACCGTTTCTCGCTCATTGGCGCTTCAAACATTTTAGGTACATGCGGACCATAAGGCATCCCCGTAAGCATGCTGCATAGAATTTCCACTATCATGCTGAGTCCATACCCTTTATGCCCCCCTATCGGTAAAAGCGCGGTAATTTCATTCGGATTCCGGGTTTCAACGCCTTCGGTGTTTGTCCCGACACCGGCCGGCACGAGCATGCCATTTTCGCCTAACTGTTTAATTTTATTAAACGTAAGCTTGCTTGTTGCCATGTCAAGGCAAAAGGGGCCCTCATTTTCGCACGGCGCCGCAAAGCATATAGGATTATTTCCCAAAAACGGCCTTTTACCGGCAAATGACTTTACAAGGGCATCTGTATTTGTGAAGCACATTCCAATCATGTCATGATGCGCGACTTCCAGCGCATAATATGCCGCTGCGCCGAAATGGCTTGAGTTATAAACGGCGATATGTCCCGTACCGGACTCATTGGCAAGTTCAATTGCCCTTTTAGCCGCCTCCATTCCGGCCGCATGCCCGAATGCGTGATCGGCATCGAATATCCCTGTGGACAGGGATGTTTTTTTAAATTTATAATTCGGATCGGGATTGATACGCCCTCCTTTAAGCGCCTCAAGATAGTGAGGCAGAAGCCTCACCCCGTGAGAATCAACACCTCGCAATGACGTCTGTATGAGTCCTTCGGTAACGTAGCCCGCTACATCATTACGCACACCGGCTTTCAGTAGCGCTGCTTTGACAAAGCTCTTCAATTTTTCAGCGGATATTCTGGCAACTTCTTTCATAATTTATATTTGTCAATTGTTATCCATGTTCCGGCATTCTCGAGACTCGTATTTATCGCTTCAAGAACCGCTGTCGAGACAAAGGATTCCTTAAAGGTTGGCCTTTTACCTTCCATGTCTTCCACCCGCACCGTCCCTTTTTCGATTTGGACAACATCATCCAGGAACCGGCATATGCTCTCTATCCCATACCCACGATAGGAAATATCGCCCTTTTGGCCATAGGCTGAACAAAAATAGGGATTCGGCTCCTCTATGCCTTTTTCATCGGTAATAATCGTTATTCCGCGCTTCTTTTGGTCTGACTCAAACCTGCCTTTTGTGCCGATAACTTTAATTTTCTGATCGGACATTGCGGAGGTATTCTCCGGGTCAATCCAGTTCGTCAAGATATGCGAACTAAATTTTTTGCCCGACGACATCTCCCACTCAATCACGCCCTGGACGGAATCATAGATATCGGTTCCTTTCGAAGCAAGCCACCCTTTCTGGCCGGTTGCCATTGCCCTTTTGGGAACAGCTTTTGTTGCAAAATATATAATATCGACGTAATGTATCCCTAAATATTGGAAGACATTCGTCGTCTCAACCCATTTTTTAAATCGCTCGGACGGCACGTTCTTTCTCTGGCTGTATTCAACAAGAAAATAAAGCGGGTCCCCTATTACTCCCCCTAAGATAGTATCCCTTAATTTCAAATTTGCGTGGTCGAAACGCTTGTGGAATTCAACAGCGCAATAAACCTTATTTTTTTCCTGGACTTCGATAAGCGCCCGGACTTCTTCCAAAGTAGGGGCAAGAGGCTTTACAACGAGAGTATGTAAGCCGTTTTCCGCAGCAAAATACGCGATTTCCCCGTGCAGATTGTCCGGAACACAAACTATGCAGGCCGCAGGTTTGGAAATCTTGCTTATAACCTCTCTAAAGCAGCGCGGATTATAGTCCTCATCTTCCGGAAAATACCTGATAGCGATTTCAACGCGCATGTTGCGTTTAAGTTCGTCAATCTTATTCCTGGCAATACCAACACTCTCTCGGCTGGTCCCTACGATCTGGATATCGCCGGAAATATTATTTCTCTTCCATTCGCCGATAGCGGGCATTACAGTGCCATATCCGTCGGTCCCACGGCCCGAGACATACATTCCGGCCCCTATAATGACAATATTAAGCGGCTTCACGGCTTTGCTCCGACATTAATAATTTTATCTTCGCCCCATTCCCTTGCATATTGCCTGTCCGCATATTCCATCGCCTCATCGCGGTTTTTGCCTTTGTCAAAATTCTCGAGCAACCAGCGCATATACGAACCCATTCTTTCGCCGCTTTTTCCGTCGCGAAATGGGTCCAGCCTGTCGATATATGAAGACCAGTCGCCTAGCTCGGGCTTCTTTGATGGATTTTCTTTATATATTTTCAGGGCATCTATTAATCTATCAATGTCATTGAAAACTATTTTTTCATATCCCCACTTATAAAATGGATGAAAATAATGCCCGGGCAAGTCACAATGCACTCCCCTTGTTCCTGCTATTACCGCTTCGGTAAGAGCGGTTGAAACGCTTATCCCTACAGCTATATCGGCGCCATAAGACGCATCGGATGGAAATCGGTTATTATAGGCATCTTTCAACCGTATATAGCGGCCTGTCTTTTGCGCTGCCGCGACCAGTCCATGTATTCCGGTTAATCGGTTATATAGCGCGGTTTTTTTTTCCTTGGTGATAATCGCAAGGGTATTATCTTCGATTAACCATTCCAGAAATTTACGATAGAATGTTTCCATCATGTTTCGGGAAATATATATATCTTCTGAAAATACATTGTCAAATAGCGCTATGACAAATGTTACGTTACTGTCTTTCAAGCGGTTTCGTACATTGTTTCTCAAGGGGCCCCGATAAAAAATCCAATCGAACGGATATCCTGCGATAATAAGTTTTTTAATCATAGTGTCGGTCCCTGTTTCTATATGCATGAGAGCGTCGGAACCCCAAAAAAACACCCTATCATTCGCACCATATATGAGGGTAGTCCAGCGCCTGGTCACGGGCAATGTAGAGCGTTGAATTCCGAGGCGAATTCCTCCGGTGAAATCCAGGGAGATACTTTGCGCAATGGATTCGATATCCTGAACGCCGATCTTGTTTATAATTTTGACTCCGAAAAACTCTGAGAACGTTATCCACCGCCTTATATGCGCTACCAAATCTTTCGCGGTGCCAAGTATCCATTTATCCAGGTTACACCGCGTATTTTTTTTAACTTTAGATATGGCAATGTCCATGTTATCCTTATCGCTGCATTTAATATTCTTCCAGGCATATTTTCCGGCGTTATCCATAATTTTTTTTTCGAACGCGCACCATCCCATGCCCATTTTTTCTATTTTTTTGCAAATCTCTTCCGGAATGCGTTTATGCGCCGATTTGTTATCGAAATAAATAAGCACCTGTCCGGCTTCAATTTTACTATCGGGATACCATGATATGATCGAGCGCTTTTTTAAATCGATGCCCTGCGAATAATGAACAGCTATCTTAGGCCGGGACGTTATAAAATTAGCAGGCTCCGACTTGCGCCTTAACCGCGCATCGTTACCGCCGACTAATAACGTTTGGCCATGCAATAGCCGCTTCATCAAACGCTTGATGTGCCTTACATTCATGTGCCGGTAAGGAACAAGCAAAATGTCTTTATCGGGCCAAATTTGTTTGATCGCCGGCATCAGTTCGGAATTCGGGCAAAGCATAATAGTGCAAGCGGTATTGCCATTTTTCTCTGTTTTATGCCATTGCGCGCGAAGTAAAACCCTGATAAGCGGGCAAAGCTCTTCATGAATTATTCTTTCGAAAAAAGCGCCTACCTTTTTTTCGGGTAAAGTCCGACACAGGACCTTATAGCCTTGTTGCTTTTTCACCTCCTGAAAAACTCTATGCGCCATTTCCGGAAGTTTAAAGCGCTTCTTCATCGCCATCGACTGGTTTCCAACCCACATATCGGCCAGTGACTGTGTAATATTTTCAACCTTCAAATGGGTAATGTTTAATCGTGTTATGCATTTTATCGCGGTATGTGCGATATAAGACGCTTTTAGAAAACAGAGAGTAGCGCCTTTTTTCCGACGGGCAATTTTAAAAATTGCAGGCAGAGAAACTATGGATAAGTTATCGATCCATATCGTTGATATAAAATTTTCGTCATTCTGCATTGTATTATCCAATATTTTGCCGCAAGCGGGAATCAAATTTGCTTATCCTATGCACATTAAGCTGTTCCGGGGCTTCCAGCATTACTGCAATAATCAGCAATATAGCCCATAGTGCCAGTGATGCTAAAATGAGCATAAATAAAATTGTTGTCACCCCCGTAACTGCGGCTACCAGCAATCCTGCAATTTTCATATCATTTGAAATGTTACCTATTTTCTTTATGGGGAATTTGTTTGTTTTTAAAGGGTTTGTCCTATCGGGTTTAGATGATGGGGCCTGGGTCTTTTTTTCATACATATCCGCCTTTAGCCAATAATTACAAAAGGACGCCCTTGTGAGCAAATAGCACGCAAAAAGCACGATAAATCCCACACATGCACCCATCAAAAGGAATAGCCAGTTGTTATTCGTAAAATACATATGCACGCCAATTACAATCGGAAAAAGCGCACCCAAAAGAGCATCGACGGTTCCATCCAGGAATTTCCCATAGTAGGATGCCGAATCCGTAACGCGGGCGATATTTCCGTCAACAAAGTCAAAAATATAAGCCAAAATGTAAAGGAATGCGCCTGAGACAAAAAAAGTTTTTTCGGGCGAGATAAGCAGCGCCAGGCTTGCAAGACCCAGCGCTAAATGGGTGCCGGTTGCTATATTGGGGTTTGTAATTTTAGCTTTTAAAACGATAAATGTTACATATACCGAAATCGGCCTCAAGATGTACCGGAACGTTACGGGCATTTCATCCGCACAAGCGTTGAAAGATTTTCTAATCCGGCCGATGCTGTAAGACATTAAAACTCCTCCGATTTTCGGGCAATCAAAACGTAAATATTGCAAAATTTTTCCGGAAAATACCGCATTAAAAAATTCTGAATTGCTCTCCCAGAATGAGAAAGCCTATACCCCTCTTTCCTGGCGAGGTTCTCATTGAAAACCCTCTGATCCTTAGCGCGGAATAATGGAAACTTATAAAGGAAGGGCATATTTTCAACCGGATAGATTGTTTCTACCTGAAACCCCGCGCGTTTAAGGAGGTCCATAAGCTCTGATTTCTTCAAATTAAGTTTGTGAAATATTTTTGGATGCGTTTTAAATCCTCCTTTTCGGGACTTGCGTTCCGCAAGCCAGTCGGTAAACCGCGTCTCAATATTGTCGGCCCGGAAAGAAACGCAAACCTTACCCTTCGGTTCCAGAATGCGGTAGGTCTCACAGAAGGCTTTTTGTAAGCCGGTTTGAAGGTTGTGAAACAAACCGAAAGCCAATACATACTTGAACGCCCGGTCGCTATATCTCGTGCCTGTAATATCTCCAACCTCTACGTTCAATTCCGGATCTATTTCCTTTAGTTTCCGAACTGCTTCCTCAATAAAATCCATGCCAATAATGTTGTACCCGCGATTTTTGTAATACCTAAGCACCCTTCCGGCCCCGCATCCGGCCTCCAGGATTTTTCCGTCTTTGGATTGCACGGTAAGCTCGGCAAATTTGAGGGGATAAACATCGGTATTGCTCATCGGCTGGTCAGCGGGTATATCAGCCCAGCGCTTGGTCCAATAAACCTTATTAGTTTGTCTGCGGTAAGTAACTCTCATTCTTTCACCAACATATCAGGAATTGCAAGTTCCTCAGGATATAGGCTGCATAGCTCTCTAAAAAGATAATCGCCTATAATCTTGTTCCCCTTTTTCGAAAAATGGCCTCCGTAATAGTCTTCGCTATATAGCTCCTTGCGATCGCTCTTCAGTAAAAAATCGCTTAGATCTATCACGCGTAATTCGCGATTGAGTCTGTGAAAAAAATCGTGATAGGGCATGCGGCCGGCCCGGCACATTTTTAAATCAATTAATTGCGGCATTACCATTATCAACGGGGTGTGTCTTCTTTTTAGAGCAACGTTTTTAAACCTGACTAAAATAGCTTTTAATAGTTCGCGCGCATTTGACTCTTGATACATGCTGTGCGCATGTTTAATATTATCTTCCATAATCAGGGCAAAAGGCATATTTTCGAATCGCGGATTTGTTTTCCCTAATTTTCGCATCAACTTACGAATAAAGAGCCTGGAGAGAAGCCTTGTATTTCTTTTCGGGTTGCGCAAAAAACTAAACATGTAAGGAAAGCGGAATTGTAACGGTTTAAATTTCCTTCGATAAAATCCATCGATTTTCCGAATGTTGTCCAACTTCCCATGTAGGTCCATAAAATCTTCTTCTGATTGCATTACGCTCGGAATAAAAGTGAGTTTTCTATTTTTCAGAAGAAACCGCGGTTTAAAGGCAAAGGTATTGCCAAACTCCAAATAATGCTTCCAGTATGATTGAATGCGGCAAATGCTTTCGGGCACCAATTCTAAAATTACAATTTTAACGGAGGTTGGCAGTTTCGTTCGTTCATAACGCAAAACAGCTTGATCCACTCCATAGTTTCCCACGCCGTAGTTTAAGACGCCCATATTCAAGCGGTCTGTCAAATAAACCTGCCACGTTTCGTTATCATTGACCTGCCGGCAAAAAGTATACGAATCGCCGAATGTCGCAATAATATCCTCGGTTTTTCCGCTTAGGGGATTTAAGCGGGCGCCTTCCGAATTTATAGTAAACGCAGTTTGGCCAAGGCATCCCTTTTCTACCCCGCGCGTATGTGGCTTCCTTACCCATCCCAGATATGGGTCAAATCCGTGCTGAAAAAATTTCTTAAGCCCCTTTTCGTCGAGTTCCGGGCATTCGTCTGCCTCGGTAATAAGCCATTGAAATTCTCTTCGAAAGAATTTTATGATTGCACTTAGAGAAAATTCCATTAACAAAATCAGGGACACTAAAGCAATAAAAATCATTTTCTTTTGCACCTCAAAATTGCCTCTTGAGCGGCAGGAAGCGAAATAACCTGTTCGGCCAGTTCTCCCAGGTTATCCCTTTCGCCGGTATTGTCGATCGTAATATCCGAATTTACCGGTTCGGGAAAAGCAATATCTACCCCCACGACGTTTTTTAATCTTCCTTGAAAAGCCGGGATATATAAATTTTTCTCGTCTCTTCTTGCCAGAGTATCCACCGATGCCTTCAGGTAAACTTGCGCATATTCAGCGATATTATTGCGGTTCCATTTTTGCCATTCCGGAAAAATAGATAAAACTGCGGCTATAATTGAAATGTTCTGATCTGCGAAAAATTTTGAAAGGCGCGAAAGCCTTTCCGCGTTCTTACGTCTCCCTTCGATAGAATAATCCACGTCGTTACCGAAAAGTTCCCTGATAATGTCCCCGTCCAACCGGACAAGAGTGGGCATCATCGGTTTCAATCTTTCATAGACCAGCTTGCTTAAGGTTGTTTTTCCGGATCCTGAAAGTCCGATTATCCAAATGACCATAGGCGCTATCCTACTGTTATGCCCAGTTTATTCTCCGCGCAAAGCCGCTCAGCCAATTTAAGGTCTCTGGCCGTATCGATTTCACACCATCCACCTTTTACAGGCATCCCGTAAACGGGATAACCTCCCTGTATCGTAGTTTGTAAAAGCGTCGTCATATCCATTCTATTTAAACAATCCGGGGTTTCTTTGCGCGTAATCTCGAGAATCCAGGAAAAGGCTAAGGGACTGAAACGCATAAGCCCCATGTATTGCCCCTGGATATCAAAAAGAGAATTCGCCTTCCGTCCTATCTCTTTAATGCGACGGTCACTCCCGATTTTAAAACTTTCCGCGTCCTCGAGGGGGTCGGTAAAACGCGCCCTCCACAGCGCCTCCCAATCCAAATCGTACGCAACTACGGCCTCTTCCTTCTCCTCGACGAGGCCCCTGATGGCGCTCTTCTCATAAACTATATCGGAGTAACTTACAATCGCCGGCTCGCCAAACTCTTTCTCGGCAGAAAGGAGGCTTACTACCATATTTGAGTTGTGCCATTTGGGGTTGAATATTGTTTTTACCCCGGGTTTTTTGAGCATTTCGGCGCGGTATCCGGTTACTACGATTATTTCATCTATTCCGCAAGAACGTAACACGGTAATCTGCCGGTCAAAAATGGTACGCCCTCCTATGCGGTTTAAACATTTGGGCTTGTCTTCCGTAAAATCCTTAAGCCTCTTTCCGCGACCTGCTGCCAGAATTATCGCTTTCATGTATTGAACAAGGTCCTTATAAGACGGCGGTCAAAAAATGCTGCCGGGTTCTTGCGTTCGGGGTGCCATTGTATGCCGATTATAGGCCTCGAAGAATGGCATATTCCTTCGACAACGCCTCCCGGTGTAACGGCAAAAACATTGAATTCCCGCGAAAGCCCTCCGGCAACTATCCCCTGATTATGAAAACTGTTTACCTTTAATTTTCGCTTTTTGGGTTGTGTAAAAAATTTGCTTTCTTTTATTAAATCTATTGTATGAGTCGCACCTGCGTGATTTTTCCCGCTTACTTTCTGTATGTCCTTTTCAAGTTTTCCTCCGAATAGAATATTCAAAACTTGCATGCCACGACATACGCCCAAAAGAGGAAGTCTGTATCTTAAACAAACCTTTAAAATATTCGCCTCCGTTTTATCGCGCCTCGTTGTTTCGCCCCAATCATTTCCTCCGGAAAGGATGATGCCATCTAATTCTAAATGTCTAATTATTCTATTTATCTTTTTGTCTTCATTGCAAAGAGGAACCAGAATAGCGTTCGGCAAAATCGAACCTATGTATTCCGGCCAATCCCTGCTTATGGCGTCCCTCTCTTCGGGGTAGCCTTCGCCACGGACAACGCGTGTCGTAATCCCTATGCGCATGTTACCTTTTCACGCTTCAATCGGCTCAATTTTTCCTTCTGAGCAGCTTAATTCTATAGCCTGCGAACGCAATATACGGTCGAATATTTGTTCGCCGCACCCTATGGCGGCGGGCAGACCGAATTCCGCGCACCGAATCGCCATGTGGGAATTTGCCCCGCCGAACTTGGTAATCAACCCGAGCAAGGGAAAAGAAAAAATCCAATCAAAGCCTGGGTCCGCGCTTTCTATTAATACGATCCGACCTTTTATGTCTGAAACACTTTCACCTTTCCCGTCAATAAATACACAGGGACCCCTGGCTGTTTTCTGGGTAATAAAATTCGGTTTATTCAAGAATAGCGGCGCAATCGAAATATCTTCCGGCCTTTCTATGAGATACGGCAACCTCGTCGCCAGTGTAATTTCGTGACTACACCGGCCGTCTGTAGCCAATCCCCGCAGATACTCCTCGAGTGTCCGGCCCTGCGGACTATTGACTGTGTCGAGGATATCCCATATTGTTAAATAAGAAAGCTCTTCTCTGCTAAGGCCATTTTTTTCGCCCCAGCTTGCGATGATTTCGAGGGCATCACTTATATTTTTTGTAAATATGAATTTTGCGTATTCGCGCGCAATAATGGCCTCTTTTATGTACTCTAAAAGCTGCACCGGCGCAATGCCATACCCAAACTCTTTCAAAAGCCCGTCTATTTTCTCCAACTGCTTTGGCAAAAAAGAAAAACCCTTCTTGATGCCATGCCTGTCAGGACTTCGCGTCGTAGTATTTATGAGGTCCTCACGCTGGTCGTACCTACGGGATAGAATGTTGTAGGTTCCCGGGCGAAGGTGTCCGTATTTGGTCAAAAAACTTTCTTTTTTTATTTTACCACGGGCCAAACCGTCAAACTCACATACCAGAGCGCTTGCAACTGTTTTCATGGAGCTTTCAAAGGAAGCTGCCTCCGATTCACTGAGAACTCTTCGTCGAATCAAAGAACGCATGAAACTTTTTGCGATAAAAGCGTGCCGCGCCAATATGCTGAATGGGATTGTTCCGTACTTTATACAGTCCTCCAGTAATCCCGCCACAATACTTAACCGGGGATTTTTGCGGGAGGCCTCCAGGTCGATTTTTCTCCTCTCCAGCAGTTTTACTTTCTTGACCTCGCCCCGTATCGGTGCTACCCTGCCGGTTAAAAGGCTATCGGTCAAATCAAACAATGCCTTTTCAAATGCCCTTTCTTCTTTTTTGGATAATACGTCTGGAATCTGTTCGCCCAAAGACTGGTAGAAATCAAATGACAAAGCCGTAATCGCTACTTCAAATTCGACCTTATCATGGAATTCCTTATGTGTTGCTAGCCGCCCGATCCATGCATTGACCAATTTGTCACAAATCCCTGAATCCAGGCCGGCGGGCAGAAAAGAATTAAAACTCAAACGGACATCAATATAAGGCTTGCCGGATAACGAGACCATCAAACGTGTCCCACGCGGCTCAAAATAGCCCATCTGTCTGCGCGCTTCTCGCCAGGCATAATCGGTTATGAGGTGACGATAAAGTGAGAGGGCTAACGGCCGTGGAAAGACGCCTATCATCTCGGCTGGGTTCCAATCCGGCATTTTGCCGAAGATTGTCCTTGCGCCGTAAATACCGGGAATTGCCTTCTGACGCTCCCGGATAAAAAGCCTCATTCTGCTTATGGCATGGTTGATTTTGATTGTGATTCCGCGGTTCCAATTCGGCGCCGTAGGAATCTGGCGCGCCTGTAATAGATAGACGTTGTTCCTCTTATCCACGGCAAACTCTATGTCAAGAGAATCGTGTCCGGTTATTCTCTCTACCTCTTGAACCGCCGAGAGAAGCACCCTGAACCGTTCTGACTTGAGTTCGCCCACAGCCCGGCGATGCACGAGCAATGTCCTGTTTGAATCTTTTGCACCGGATGTCACCGTATCGGTGCGCCCGGTTTCATCATCGTAATTGATTACATAGTATGGCGCTCCTGTATTCAAATCCTGTGTAAAAACAACGCCACTCATTGAAATGTCTTCCACCATAAGCTGCATCAATACCTGATTACGCGGATGGGCCTTGCCACTTGACCTTTTGTAACTGGATATTACCCGCGTAATCGCCTCCGACAACCTGTCTCTGTCACACGTAAAAACGTTGGGCACTGATTCGTAGAGGCCCGCTTTGGTCGAAACGCCATTGTCCTCGGAATAAGCGCTCGACCGGACAATTATCTTATCCCTGCTAAAATAGCGTCTTGTTTTTTTCACAATATTTTCTCGGTTTTTCCGCCATTCAGATACGTCAAAATAAAAAAATTTCGGTACGGAAAAAAGGGTTAAGAATGAATCGAGGTATTTCAAGGTCTCAGCTTTAGTTCCGAATTTATTTTTTTGTACAAGAGACTTCATCATGCCTTCCGGTAAAGAAATTCCGCAAGCTCGAAATCAAATTCATCATCGATATCGACCGACTGCCGCTTCTCCATTACAAATGCCAGAGGTTCCGGTTCATAAAAACTCCTTGTGCGCATTATTGTCTCTGCGTCACTTATGTATATGGCCCCATTCGGCCTGTAGGCTTTCGGCAGGTCCTGCCTTTGCGTAAGTGGAAGGTCGTTCTTCATTATTTTTTCTAATCTGCCTTCGGGATTCATCCTGAGCATCAGATAAGGAGAGTGCTCCGCTTCGCAAACGCTGATAAGATTTTTGACGTGGCTTTGCATATACATCTTTATGGCACACGCAATACTTTCGGATGTGCGGCAAGGGGAGGTGCATTGCAAGTATACAATCGTATCGCAGGGTTTTTGCTCTTTCGTCTTTATAAAATCAATGGCATGCAAGGCAACTTCTATACCCGGGACATCGTCTTTGGCTAAGCTTTTTGAGCGCATAAACGGAACCTCGCATCCGTATGAACGCGCAATTTGAGCAATGTTCGAGTCATCGGTCGAACATATTAAACGCTCTATCTGCGGTACCCGAAGAGCGTGCTCGATAGTCCACGCTATCAGCGGTTTACCCGCAAAAAGCCTGACATTTTTTCCAGGGACGCCCTTGGAGCCGCGCCGCGCCGGAATAAGTGCCACTATTTTCATACGCCACGCTCCTAATTTTATTCGGCAAAAAAATCTTTCGTGATTTCTCTATAGGATTCCCACCGCCCGACATCGAGCCAGGATTTCTCGCTAACGGGATAAACGCCTATTTTCCCTTTTTGCCTTTTAACTTCTTTTATCAGATCCGTGATATGAAACGGCTTTTTTGGAGGTATAAAACGCAATATTTTCTTCTCGATAACATACATGCCTGTATTAACCAAAAAATCATACTCGGGTTTTTCTTCTATTTTTTTTAATTCACCGTCCGAATTGATGTTGATAACACCGTATGATAATACAAAGTGCTGCATTGAACTTACTACCGTCAAATCATTCCTGTTTTTCCTGTGAAGGGCATATATGTCGTCGTATCCGGCCTTTATGACTGTATCGCAGTTGGAGAGAAAAAATGTATCCGGGAAGTTTTCGGGAATAAGTCCCAGGCCACCGACGGTCCCGAGCGGATTAGGGCCCTCATAGATATACTGTATCCTATAATGTACCGGGTTGTTATCGAAATATGATTTTATCATCTCTTTCTTGTATCCCAGGATAAGATAGATAGCCCCCGAAGTATATTTCAGGAAATTAGCAATTATTACTTCGATTACGGGCTTATCGCCTATGGGTATCAGCGCCTTGGGGAGAATTTTCGTGAAGGGATCCAGGCGGGTACCCTGTCCTCCTGACATTATGACAACGGGAACATTAAGCAAGGCTCTTTTTCTCGGGTTTATCAGATCACCTTTTATCATATCTTTCCAGAACAGGACATCAACGATTTGTCCTGTGTTATTTACGACCGGAATCGATTCAAGGCCTGTCTCAAGGACGATTTTTTGCACTTCCTTTTTCGATATCCCTTCGTCAATCTTCTTGAGATAGGTAGGGGAGGTATTATATACCCTGTCAATCTTTTTGCTCAAACTCCCGTCGGCAAGTATCCATCTTCGTATATCGCCGTCGGTAACCGTTCCAAGGAGCCGCTTTCTTTTGTCGGTAACAAAAAGAATCTTCCGGGCCGCCTTGTCCATCATTTTCATTGCATTTTTGATCGTCATTTTCTTTTCAATAAAAAGATCTGAAAACTTGTCTTCCATGTCTATTTACCTCGCATGCGCCATGCGCGCCAAGTCATCTCAAGCGCTTTTTTTTGATAATCCACATATATCACAATAAGTAATCCCTTTTTTTCGGCAAATGTATGAATTCGTGCCCGGCAAGCTCAATTACCCCATCGCCTGTCTTTACAAGAATATGATCGCCTTCTATCTTCAGTACAACACCCGGTTCTAAATTTTGCAGCTTGTTATTGCCTTCTATTATTTTTGTTTTCCAGACCTTTATTTTTTTGCCGCTCACCACGCAGTGTGCACCAGCGTACGGTTTTGCCAACGCCCTCACGAGGTCATATATCCTCTTGGATGACATTCTCCAATCGATCTCCCCGTCTTCGGGTGTTCGTTTTCTCCAATAATTTGCTTTTTTTGCATCCTGACGAACTCTTGTTATTATGCCTTTCTTTAACTCAGGAATTTTTTCCCTTAAGAGATCTATTGTAAGATCCGTCGCTTTTTTATACACGCCTCGCGCATCGTCATGAGAGAATATTTCAAATTCCTTCTGGGTCCATATGTCTCCGGAATCAACGCCCTCATCCAGCCAAAAAAGTGATACGCCGCATTTTGTCAACCCATTTGCTATCGTCCATATGATAGGATGCCTTCCGCGGTTGTAAGGCAATAGTGCGAGATGGCTTCCTATGCATCCTACGGTAGGGATTTTCAGAATGTTTTTCGGGATTATTTGAGATAAGCCCAGAACAAAAATAGCATCCGGCTTACAATCCAGCACATAATCCGCTTCATCCTTTATGTTTTCAAAATAATGGGCGTTCCTTCCGTATTCCCTGGCAACAGTTCCGAGATCTGCATAATCGCTGTTGATCCTGGAGGTGTGCCTCTTCGGGCACATAATGCCGGCAAGATCGATATTCATCTCCAGCAGTGCCTTCAGGCAGTGGGCACTGTACTCAACCGAACCTATAAATAAGTATCTCATTATTTACCGATTTCAAAAAATTTTTTCTTTATAAGGCTTTCCGTTATGTGAAAATTCTTTAGCGTTTCGACGATCCTTTCGGATGCACCCCCATTTCCATAAGGATTTTTAAGTCCCGCAAGCGATTTTCTAAATGCCGGCGAAATGGCCCTGTCTATCGCCTTTGATATCAGATCTTTTTTGGATTCTTCGACATCTATGACGTTTTCGGTTTTCGCCCTGCCTTTTTGCCTGTCTCCGATATTTACGACCGGCAACTCAAAACTGGGTGCCTCGATTAAACCGCTGGATGAATTTCCTACCATGAGGGTTGCATACCTTAGAAGTGAAAGGTACCTCTTTTGGCCAAGAGACCTGTGCAACATGGTATTACTGGAATGTGCTTTTACAAATTTTTCGATTTGTGTGATTATAGCCCTTCCACCGGTATCCGCGTTGGTCATGGTAAAAACCCAGTAAATTTCTTTTGCCTGGTCAAGCGCCCGTAAAAGTTCTGTTATCTGCGCATCACCGGTCTTGAATTCCAGGGTAACGGGATGGTAAGTGACAATTCCTATTTTTTTGTCCCCGGGAATGTCTAACTCTTCACATAACCTATCGTGGTCTAAAAAATCGAGTTTCAGAATATTATCGATTCCGGGGGCGCCAAAACAAAATACATGTTTTGGATTTTCGCCCATCTGGATAATCCTTTTTTTATATTTTTCCGTAGCAGGAAAATGTATGTGGCTCATTTTAGTGATAGCGTGCCTCAGGGGTTCATCGATCACTCCTTCCGTTGCTTCTCCGCCATGAATATGGGCAACGGGTATCCTGAAAGGAATGGCAGCGCTTACAGCTGCATGCACTTCAAAGCGGTCGCCTAAAACGACGATTATGTCAGGCTTTAATCTCGCGTATACCTTAGCAAAACCTATCATCCCAAACCCCATAGACGCGGCTATCGCTTCTTCGGTATCGGATAAAATGCGCATGTCTATTTTTTCGGCGATCGAGAAACCGTCTTTTTCTATCTCCCTTACGGTGAGCCCAAACTCGGGAGATAAATGCATTCCGGTAACAAGAAGCTCGAGTTTCAAATCCGGGTCATCCTGAACCAGCCTTATAACCCAATAAAGCAATCCGTAGTCTGCTCTCGCGCCCGTAACAATTGCTATTTTTCTTTTCACCACGCCTCTTCCCTATTGTATATCGCGCAGGAGCATAAACGCCTCCGCGTATTTGCAACCGGCTACGGTTCCCCTTAACATGGCAAGGTTTTCGATATTTTCCAGGCTTCTCGGAAAAGGGTGATTGCCAATTTCGTTTCCATAAATTTTCATTGCCTGAAGTTTTTTACTCAAAAACTCTGTAATATCCACGAAATAATTAGGCCGAAAACTCGATTTTTCTAAAGACGGCGCAAATTCTGTCTCGCTCAGGGTTTCCATCATAAGAATTTTTTTTATAGAACGGGTAACGAAATGTTTTTGTGCAGCTATAAGCCGCTTCGAATGCCATCCTGTGGTCACTGTGCGCGTCATCCTTAAACGGCAAATAGACAATATTTGGTTTAATTTCGTTAAAAATATCCGAAATCCGGTCGATTAATACCTTTTTCGGCACCGTATCCAGCTGCATCGTATCAAACTCCAGCTGGCGAACACAGTCAAAAGCATACATATCTTTAGCCTGTTTTATCTGATTTTTACCCTCGAGAACGCGTTTGTTTGTAAAGCCATTTCCCTCTTTTACGCTTGTGCATATAAGCCAATGGATGCTGTCTTTATTTGCCTTGTGTTTGAGTATCGCCCCTCCGGAACCGAGCGTTTCATCATCGGGATGAACAGCTAAAATTAAAACTTTGTTCATAATAAATGCCCTCCCTCTTTTGGACAATTGATCGAGATCATGCGGCGGCAAATAAGCGGCATCGCCGTCACTTCATCTCCTTTTTGGGCTGTATTCAAACCTGTGCCCGGATAACTTAAGATATGCTCCCGGCATACCGGGATATGTTGTCGCCTTGACACGCTTTTCGATCTCCCTATGTGGCATCCCAGGCTTCACCAAACACAGCATATTCAATTCTTCGCGTAAGTATGGTTTTCGTTTCCAGACCTCGCGGGACGCCGGGAGAACGTTATTCCGCAATATAAAATCCATGACATTATAAAATAGAAGCAGCATATGCGCATAACTTCTCCGGCAGAGCTTATATACGGAATCATTTTCCGGGAGAGAAAATCTTTTTACCGCGATTATGTTTCCTGTATCAACCTTTTCCTCCATGAGATGCGCGGTCACACCATATGTCTTCTCCTCATTATATATGGCAAAATTAAAGCAGCCTATCCCCGGATATTTCGGGGGGCCGGGATGAAAATTTATGTTGGCGAATTTTGATATATCCAGAATAGTACGGGGAATTATCCATGGCGAAAGATATGATATTAAAATATCGCATTTTTCATTAAAAACTTTTTCGGGTAAATTGTCGCCGGGATTTCCCAAATAAACAAGCGTTTCGCTAAAGTGGGTTTTTAGAAATTCTACAACATCCTTGACCGTTGGTTTACCCTCTTTGGCAAATAGTATAACCTTCATTTTTGTCCTCTCAGAAAATGGCCTGTTTCAATGTTTCGCAAACATAATATATGTCGCTTTCGGAATTCACGGTTGACGAAGGCAGGCAAAGACCCTTTTCATAAATTTCGTAACAATTTTTATAATCGTATTTTTTATACCGGCGGTAAGGCGGAAATTCCACGACAGGCATAAAAATTCGCCTTGTAGGAATGCCTTTTTCTTCCAGCCGCTTTTGCAGTTTTTTCACATCGATTTTTTCTTCGAACACAATGCACGTAAGCCACCGGGAACTCCGAGCGCCTTCATGCTCTTCCTGGAAGCGAATACCTGTTATGCCTTCAAGCTCTTTTCGATAAATACTGTTGAAGAGTTTCTTTTTTCTTAAAAATTCGCTGAGCCTATTCATTTGCGCCAGGCCCAGGGCCGACTCAATATTAGTCATCCTTTTATTAAATCCGATTTCAGGATGGTAATATTCTTCTTTTTCGTCTTTAGCCTGGTTTACCAGAAATTTTATGTGCTTAAGCCTCTCCGTATCATTACCCACAACCATGCCTCCGCCGCCCGTGGTAATAATCTTATTTCCGTTAAAGCTAAAACACCCGAAAATACCAAAAGTGCCCGTGTGTCTGCCCTTATATTGCGCCCCGAGGCTTTCGGCGGCATCCTCAATCACATACAGATTGTGTTCCTTTGCTATTTCCAGGATTTCGTCCATATCGCAGGGGTTGCCGTAAAAATGGACGGGGATTATTGCTTTGGTTTTCCTGTTTACATTTTTTTTGATCTCGGAGGGGCTAATATTCCATGTCCTTCGGTCCACATCGGCGAAAACAGGTGTTGCGCCTGTATATACCACCGGATTTACGGTCGCGACAAATGTAGCAGCCGGCACGATTACCTCATCTCCCGCTCGTATCTTGAGTTCATAGAGAGCCATATGGAGTGCCGCGGTTCCGCTCTGCGTAGACACGGCTGCCTTCGCCCCCAGGTATAAGGCAAACCTCTCTTCGAACTCCGATACAAAAGGCCCTGCCGTTGAAACATAGCCTGCGTCTATGGCGTTATTCACATATTCTTTCTCCTGGACACCTACGTTCGGGCTGTCTAAATAAATCTTTTTACACATTGTAAATTTCCGGCTTATAAAACGCCAGATTTTTGCCTTTCTTGAACCAAGCTATGGTCTTATCAAGCCCTTCCCGCAAAGAATGCTTCGGTTTCCATCCGGTCAATTCCGTGATCTTTTTGTTACTTCCCAAAAGCCTCATTACCTCTGATTTTTCGGGCCTTACCCTGTTCTTATCCAGGACTATTTTTGCCTTCGGATTTATTTTTTCTGTTATTGTCCCTACAATCTCGCCTATACTGCACTCCTCTGCGCTCGCGATGTTAATGTCCTCACCGACGGTGTCATTCGCGCCGGCTATCGCCAGGAAGCCCTCGCATACATCTTCGACGTAGTTGAAATCTCGTGTAGGGCGCAAAGACCCGAGCTTAATCTCCTCTCTGCCTTTTAGGAGCTGTATGATAACTGTGGGGATAATTGCCCTCGCTGATTGTCTCGGGCCGTAAGTATTAAACGGCCTCACTATCGTAACGGGGATGCCGAAAGATTTGTGAAACGACTCCGCCAATTTATCTGCGCCTATCTTTGAAGCGCTATATGGGGACTGTCCCTGCAGGGGATGGTCTTCTTTCATGGGCACAAATTTCCCTGTCCCGTATACTTCTGACGTAGAGGTAACCAGAACTCTTTCCGGCTCAAGTTCGAGGCTCGCCTGGAGGATATTTAAAGTGCCCTTTACGTTTGTATCCACATAAGAAGCGGGGGAATGATATGAAAAGGGAATTCCTATCAAAGCAGCCAGGTGAAAAACAATGTCCATACCTTCTATCGCCTTTCTCACCATATTCGGATCGCGTACATCCCCGGCAACAATATCGACTTTCCTGAGTATTTCCCGGGGGAAACTATCCAGCCATCCCCAGGAATTAAACGCGTTATAATAAACAAATGCCCTCACCAAACACCCCTCTTTCAAAAGGGCCTCGACAAGATGGCTTCCTATGAACCCATCCGCTCCCGTTACCAGGACTTTTTTATTTTTTAGTTTCTTCATATTCAACCTCTCCGCTTATCCACTCTTCAAAACGGCAACATCCGGAAGAATGACGCCGTCCAAACCGGAGTTTTTAAAGGTCTCTACGGCTTCGCCGGGCGTACAAACAATGGGCTCACCATGGAGATTAAAGGATGTGTTTAAAAGCGCCCCTATGCCTGTTTTTCTTTCAAATGCTTTTATCAGAGAATAATATTCGCCGTTTATCTCAGACGTTACCAGTTGCGGCCGAACCGTAAAGTCATATGGATGGATTGCTGCTGCAAGTTCGCGTCTGGCCAATTGCGTGCCGGAAAAAGCGATTGTCATGTAATGCGAAAAAAGCCCCTTGGGATTGAGGATATAGTCCCGGGCGCGTTCATGGAGAATTGACGGCGTAAACGGCATCCAAAAGTCGCGAAGTTTTATCTTTTCGTTTATGACCCTGATATTTTCGTACTTTGAAGGATCGCATATAATGGAGCGGTTTCCCAGGGCGCGCGGCCCGAATTCCATCCTGCCGACACACCGCGCCAGCACTTTTCCGTCCGCCAAAAGTGAGGCAAGCAAATCTGCATCGGGAGAATCTATTACCCGATAGGCCGGATCATTTTTAAAAGTCTCGGTGGCCTTTGCGGCTTCTTCTCTTGTAGGCTCGTAGCCCAAATAGGCATTTTCTAAAGGAAATGCCTTACTTCCCGATTTCACGCTGAGGAAATACGCGGCACCGATGGCCGTAGATGCGTCACCGCTACCCGGCGGGACATGGAAATCCCTGACCGACGATAGTTCGCTGATCGCCTTATTGGCTTTGATGTTGAGCGAAAGGCCTCCGCTGTAATAGAGTGCTTGAGCGGATGTGTGAGCCATGATGTTTGTCATCCACTCCGTAAGCAAATCTTCCAGCCACAATTGGAGGCCGCAGGCTATGCCGTCGAATCTGAATCCTTCGAATTTTTTCCTGAAATAAAAATACATATCCTGCGGCTTCTCATTCCATTTGAAATCAAGGCCATCCACAACCAGGGTTTCCTTTAAAATATTATATACAGGTTCATAGATATATTTCTTTGAGTAGGGGGCGAGGCCCATCACCTTGTATTCATGCTCGTGAGGCCTCATACCGAGCAGCAAGGTTATCCAACGGTAAATGCGCGCGATATTACACATGGGTGTGCGGTGTATTTCCCGCACCACGCCGTTCTCGCCTATGCTGACAGTCGCGTTACATCCATCCCCCCAACCATCAGCAGTGACAATGGCTGATTTGCGGGAATAGTCGCGCGGCGAGGCAAAATACGCATAATAAGCGTGGGTGGTATGATGGTCGATTATGCTAACCTTTTCCCGGGATACCCCTAGATAATCTACAATAACGCGTATCCGTTCCTCATTGAAGAGCTCCGCCCATTTCTTTTTTGGGGCAGTTTTAAGGAAGCCTACATCATAAAGCTTATTATTGTCCTTAAATGCGGGCTCTTCTATCAGGCGCCTCCAATAATCTGTTTCGGTGTTTTCGTATAAAAGGGGCCTCCAGTATTCGTGCATTTCCCGAATAAAGTCTTCTTTTTTGAAACAGGCTATACGGTTTGTTTTCGTGCGTATGGGATCGCGAGATTTTGTAGATAACGCTACCATGTCAATCTCGTGCGGCCTGATATTTGCAACGCTTAATACGTGGTCGATAGCCTGACAGGGAAAGGAACCGTCATTCTTCAGGCGGCTCCATCTTTCGTTAGAAGCGCATGCGACCACCCGGCCGTCTATGAGAAGGGCAGCCGTGGCATCATGTCCATCGTGAATACCCAGTATTAGCAAGCCTCCGCCTCCCTATATAGTCTCGTTTCCAAAATCTCGTTTTTTTCGTAAGCCCTGTCCGCTTCTCTGCCGATTATCTTCTCGCTATAAATAGGAGCAATCCCTCGCCCGCCCGTTCGTTTGGCGGCGATATTATGCGCGGTAAACACCTCTCCTTTTTTTATGCTCCGGGCGGTGACAAGATACTTCAACAAGAGTTTCCTTGTTTTTAATTCCGACGGAGTGGGTGCTTTCGCGCGTAGGCCCAAATACCTCTCGGCCTTTCTTATCTCCCTGACAAATTGCTCCAATTCCACGGGGCTCAAAGACGCTCTGTGATCCGGCCCGGTGAATTTTTTATCCAGCGTAAAGTGTTTTTCTATAACCTTAGCACCTTTTGCCACGGCATAGGCGCCCGCGCCGATGCCGGCGGAATGGTCGGAATACCCTATCAAAATATCAAATTCTTCTCTGTATGTATCGAGCACCCGCAAATTAACTTCCTCATCCGGGACAGGATAATTGGCGGTACATTGCAGCAAGATCAGGTCTTTCGTAAAAGGAAAGATGCTCGAAAGCGCCGTCCGCACCTCGGAAAGGTAAGCCATGCCCGTAGATAAAATAACTGGCTTTTGTTTTTTGGCAATCCTTTTTAAAAACGGAAAATTGGTAATATCGGTTGAAGACACCTTATAGGCAGCCGGGTCAAGATCGTCCAATTCCTCTAAACTCGATTCGTCAAAAGGGGTTATCAAAAATATAATCCCTTTATTTTCACAATATCCTTTAAGGCGCGCGCTTTGCTCCTTCGTGACCTCCAACTTCTCGAGCATTTCAAACTGCGACTCACTGGAGTCCGTCGTTTGTAATTGATAGGGCGCCTTTGGCGCATTTCGGAGTATAAGGCGCTCGGCTTTAAAGGCCTGGAATTTCACCGCATCTGCTTTAGCCCGGACAGCGCAGTCAATGAGCCTTTCAGCGATATCCATATCGCCGTTGTGATTTACACCCGCTTCGGCTATAATAAAGGTCCGCGAATCTTCCGAAACGGTAAAATCGCCTATTTTTATGCGTTTGTTAAAG
Source organism: Candidatus Omnitrophota bacterium (assembly GCA_024542975.1). GTDB lineage: Bacteria > Omnitrophota > Gorgyraeia > JABMRN01 > RBG-13-46-9 > JAMXCZ01. The sequence goes on from JAMXCZ010000018.1 coordinate 22,925, forward strand.
TGCATTGAAAAATTCCGTTTTTCCCGCCATCTCGTACGATAATAACATTACCCGCCACCCCACATTATTTAGCCGTTTCTTCGGTCTCGGAAACTAATGCGGTAGTTAATAAACTTGTGTCGAATAGGTCAAATAATTCTTTAGCCTTTCCATGTAGTTTCCTTAACCGATCCAATCTCTGCCTGAATATTTCTACGGCTTCTTTTTCTTCTTCGTCCGAGAAGTCAACGATATCAAGGGCGCTGGTTGAAAGATTTATCATGCCATCTACCTCTGTAAGCCGCGTCTGGATTGCCGACTTGATTCGATCCATTACAACTTTTTCAATATCCACCTGGGCCTCGTAGTAATCTCTTCTCGAACCCTTCACCCATACTTTTCTTACGACGTCGTATCGTTCAAGTGCCCTTATATTGATGCTTGCGCTTCCCTTGCTAATCCTGAGGCGTTCGACCATATCATCAAGCGATAAGGGCTTACCGCAGAGGTAAAGCAAGGCGTAAACCTGTGCCATTATGTTGTTGAGCCCGAATTTATTACATGTCTGATTTACCCTTCCTAAAAAAATGTCCTGCGCTTTTATTAGATCTCCGTTCATAATACCGTCTCCTTTTCTTGAAGTTTTCTAAGAGAATTTTTTTTAGAAATATCGGAAAATTGTATAAGAGAGCGCTTTGGCAAAAGTGTCTACGTTAACGGAATTGGAGCCCGAACGCCCATGTGTCATCAAGCACAATATTTTACCCATGCCACCCGTTCATATTTAACGTTTAAAACATTTTAAACGAATATAACACAGAATTCCTGCACCTGTCAATCATTATCTTCGTATTTTTTGTCTGCTGAGCAGGCTATTCCGCAGACCTGTAATGCCCCATACCATGCAAGGCATCACTGATGATTGAAAAACATTGCGGCTTACCCGCTAAAAAAGCTTGAGGCGTCCCCCCCTATTATGGTATAGTTTAACACGGGAGCATTCAAAGGACAGGATGGAATGAAAAATAGCGACCATTACGATAAGACTGTAAAGTTTTTTAGGGCAAGCGCGATAGAGAGACAGGGCTACTATGACGCCAAGCCTCAAGGGGCGCTTGAGCATAATATTTGGCAGATGAGAATACGCAAAATAGTTCTTGAGCTTTTGGATGAGTTATCGCCGGATCCCGATATTTCGAAGGTTATCGATGTTGGATGCGGACGCGGGGATTTCACCATCGAGATAGCAAAACGTTACAGGCGATTTAGCGAGGTATGGGGCTCGGATTTCTCAAAAGAAACTTTGGAGATAGCGCAAAGAAACGGGGCTGCGTTGGAAAAAGTTTTCTTTAGGGAAGCTAATCTGCTAAATATGCCCTTTAAAGAAAAAAGTTTTGGTTTGTGTTTATGCATAAACACTATGCATCATATACACAAAAACGACATTTCAAAATCGCTCTCAGAATTAGCGCGGATCACGGATAAATATATTGTTTTAGAGGTTAAAAATAACGACAATCTTTACATGCGCTATGTGCGCTCAAAAGCCCTTGGCGGCATAAATGTGTACCCGACTTCCGTCAAAGAAGTAAGTGGCGTACTTAAAAAATATGGTTTTCGCCTGGTGAGACAAAAGGGCATATTCCTCTTCAATTGGCTATCACCTTTACTCGTTCTCGTATATAAGGCGTAGATTTTTGGGTAGGCCAGCATATTCGATTAGGACACTTTGAAGTTATGCTTTATGTACATTCGAAGTGCGTCATCGAGCGTTGTTTTTGCCTTCCAGCCAAAAGCCTTTTCCATTTTTGACATATCGGGTATTCTCCTTTTCACGTCATCCGCGTATATAGGCTGGTGCTTGAAAGACAGAGAGTAATCTTGCGGGAGTATTCTATATTCTTTTCCTATCCTTGCGATTTTTATTGCAAGCTCTTTTATGCTTACCGCTTCAGGGCTCCCGATGTTGAAGATATTATTTTCGGCTTTTTTATCAACGGAGAATTTCGCCAGCGCCTCCCCCACGTCAAAGATACTCGTAAAGCACCTTACTTGTTCACCGTCGCCCAAAACATTCA
>JAMXCZ010000019.1 GCA_024542975.1 Candidatus Omnitrophota bacterium
GTAAAAGAGTATCCTTACCGTACCTTCTCCTGCCGGAGTTAGCTGAGGTCAAAATCGCAGCGCCCGGAATCATGCCTACCTACCGGACTGGAGGGTGTGACGTAACTATTCACTAGTATAGCCCTTTTTTCCTTTTGATTTGACTATATTATATATATATGATAATATTTTGATACTATGCATAAAGAGATTGTTGTTTTGGGAGATGGGGGATGGGGGACGACTTGCGCTATTCTTCTCTCTAAGAAGGGGCATAATGTTACGCTCTGGGGGGCTTTTCCGGAGCATATAGCGCTTCTTAGAAGTGAGCGGGTTAATCGTAAGTTCCTTCCCGGCGTGGAGATACCGGATACGGTTCGTTTTGCTTCTTCTAAGAATGAGCTCTCTGATAAGGCGGTTTACGTAGTTGCGATACCATCAAAACATTTGCGCAAAACTATCGCGGGATTTAAAGGAAAAATCAAGGGGGGCCTGATTTCACTTACGAAAGGCATAGAGACGGAGACTCTGCTCAGGCCCTCTGAGATACTCGGGGAGGTTTTGGGTAACCCTAAGATCGCGGTTCTTTCGGGGCCGAGTATTTCGTTTGAAGTGGCGAGAAGCCTTCCAACGACTGTGGTGGCTGCCTCGCGTGACGCTTCATTTGCAAATGAAGCGCAAAGTATTTTTACCACGGAAAACTTCAGGGTTTATACGACAGACGATTTGGCCGGGGTTGAATTGGGGGGCGCGCTTAAAAATATAATCGCTATTGCGGCGGGTATTGCAGATGGCCTGGGGTTTGGCGTAAATACTAAGGCGGCGCTTTTGACGCGTGGGTTGGTGGAGATAATTCGCTTAGGGGTCAAGGTGGGGGCGCGGAAGGAGACGTTTTTTGGATTGAGCGGTCTTGGGGATCTTGCTACTACCTGCATGAGTAAGCATTCGAGGAACCGCAAGGTCGGAGAAGAAATCGGGGGAGGAAAAAAACTAAAAAGTGTCTTAACGGAAAGCGAGATGATCTCAGAGGGAGTGACCACAACCAAATCCGCTTATGAGCTTTCAAAGAAATTTGCGATAGAGATGCCGATAACCGAAAAGATTTACGAAGTTCTATATAAAAACAAAGAACCCAAAGTCGCTGTGACGGAACTTATGAAAAGATCTCTCAAGGCGGAACTGATATGAAGACAGTTAATGTCGGGCTTATTGGATTTGGAACCGTAGGGACGGGAGTGGTGAAGACGCTGCTTTCAAAAAGAAGGAGCCTGGAGTCGCGTTCGGGCGTGTCGATCAACCTGGCCAAGATTGCCGACCTTAATCTTCGCCCGAGAATTGGTGTGCGTGTTCCAAAGAAACTTCTTACCAGAAACGTCGATTCCGTAATTAAAAACAGGAACATTGACATTGTAGTTGAGCTCATAGGAGGTATTCATCCCGCAAAGGAAATAATTCTAAAATCCGCCAGGCTTGGAAAGCATGTGGTTACGGCGAATAAAGCGCTTCTTGCGGAACACGGCAGGGAAATATTTAGCTTAGCCTCGAAGTTTAAAACCTTCGTGGGATTCGAGGCGAGCGTAGGCGGGGGGATTCCCGTAATCAACGTTTTGAAAAACAGCTTTGTCGCAAATGATATAGAGGTTATCCACGGGATACTTAACGGGACAACAAACTTCATACTGAGCAAGATGTCGGAGGAGAAGTGTGCGTTTAATGAGGCGCTTCGCGACGCGCAAAAAAGAGGCATTGCCGAGAAAAACCCGAAATTGGACATAAGCGGCGCGGATTCATGCCATAAGCTTTGTTTGCTGGCGCTTCTGGGATTTGGTTTGAGCGTAAAGCCTAAGGATATATATACCGAGGGCATTGAAAAGGTGAGCCCAATCGATATCGAGTATGCGAAAAACTGGGGTTACGCCGTGAAGTCTCTTGCCATAGCAAAGAAAGTCGGAAGCAAGTTGGATTTGAGAGTTCACCCGGCGCTGATCTCATTGAAGAAGATCCTGGCGAGCGTAAAGTACGAGGATAATGCCATTTTTATACGGGGCAACATGACCGGCGAGGCGCTTCTTTACGGGAAAGGCGCCGGTGAGCTTCCGACCGCAAGTGCGGTTGTAAGCGACATAGTGGAAATAGCAAAAAATGTGGATGATTTTAAAAAATCAAAAAATCCTTTCAAACTGGAATTTGCCGGCAGCGTAAAGAAGGTCCGAAAAATGCATGACCTTACAACGAGATATTACGTAAGATTTTCCGTAATTGACAAGCCCGGAGTTTTGGCCGGGATATCGGGCATATTGGCGCAAAACGGGATCAGCATATCTACCGTTTCGCAGAAAGAAAGAAAGCGGGGCCAGCCTGTGCCGCTTGTAATGCTGACGCATGAGGCGAACGAAGGTAGCATGCAGAAGGCGCTTGATCGGATCGATAAATTGTCATATGTAACCGAAAAGTCGGTTGAGATTCGCATTGAACAATAGCGATTATTGGATTTTGTCATCAGGGGGTTAATAATATGGGTATAATAAAAAAATACAGGGAATACTTGCCTGTAACGAAAAAGACTCCGATAATTTCTTTGAACGAAGGCAATACCCCGCTCATAAGGGCAGAGTATATAGAAAAACTGATCGGTGGGAATGTTGAAGTATACCTGAAACACGAAGGGCTAAATCCGACCGCGTCTTTTAAAGACCGCGGCATGACTCTGGCGGTTTCAAAAGCCGTAGAAAACGCCTCGAATGCGGTAATGTGCGCCTCGACGGGGAACACCTCGGCATCTGCTTCGGCATATGCGGCGCGCGCCAAAATAAAATGCGTAGTTCTTATACCGAAAGACGCGATAGCGCTCGGCAAACTTGCGCAGGCCCTCATTCACGGCGCGCAGGTGATCGCCGTAAAAGGCAATTTTGACGAATGTCTGAATCTGGCGAGAGTCATCACGGATAAGTATCCGATTACCCTGGTGAATTCCTTAAATCCGCACAGGATCGAGGGTCAAAAAACAGGCGCTTTTGAAATATGTGATTCGTTGGGCAGCGCGCCGGATTACCACGCGATACCGGTGGGTAACGCAGGCAACATAACCGCTTACTGGAAGGGTTATAAAGAGTACAAGGAAAAAGGCAAAATCGACACGTTGCCCAAAATGATCGGTTTTCAGGCAGAGGGCGCAAGCCCCATAGTGAAAGGGCATATCGTAAAGAACCCGAAAACGGTAGCAACAGCCATAAAGATCGGAAATCCAGCAAGCTGGAAAAAGGCGGAGGCAGCGCGCGATGAATCAGGAGGCCTTATTGGAGTCGTTACCGACAGAGAAATCCTGGCGGCATATAAGCTGCTCGCTTCGAAGGAGGGTGTCTTCGTAGAGCCGGCATCAGCGGCGAGCGTTGCGGGTGTCTTGAAACAGGCGAAAAAAGGTTATTTTAAACGAGGAAAACTTCGGATTGTTTGTGTTCTAACGGGGCATGGCTTGAAAGACCCCAATCGGGCCATCGCCAGCGTAAAGAAGCCGAAGGTGGTTGTGGGGAAATTGCAGGCGATTGTTAGGGAGATCGGGTTTTAGGTTCTTCGAAAAATTCGGGGCGTGGCGCAGCTTGGAAGCGCGCTTGCTTGGGGTGCAAGAGGTCCGCGGTTCGAATCCGCGCGCCCCGACTCTTTTATTTAAGCAGATAAGATACATGACGAGGAGCTTGTGAAGTATATCGTATTGGTTGGTGACGGGATGAGCGGGTGGCCGATTGAAGAGTTGAACGGCCGCACCACTCTGGAATCTGCCAACAGATATTACATGGATGAAATTACAAAACGCGGCAGGCTCGGTATCGCCACAACCATTCCGAAAGGCATGACGCCCGCAAGCGACGTGGCAAATCTGTCGATAATCGGGTATGACCCGCTCAAGTATTATTCGGGGAGAGGCCCTCTCGAAGCTGCGAATATAGGCGTAAGCCTGGGCGAACATGACGTTGCATTCAGATGCAACCTTGTTACAGAGGCGCAAGGCAAGATGGTGGATTATTCAGCGGGCCATATAACAACAAAAGAAGCAGTGATTCTCATAGAGAGGCTGAATAGCAAGCTGGGTAACGAAAGAATAAAATTTTATCACGGGATAAACTACAGGCACCTTTTGATTGTCAAGGCAAAGTCCAGGGAGGAGGCATTGCTCCTCTCCCGCATAAAATGCATTGCTCCGCACGACATAACAGGCGAAGCCATATCCAGGAATTTGCCGCAGGGCAAGGAAAGAAAGTTCCTGACAGAGCTTATGGACAAATCCGGAAAGATCCTCGGGGAGTGCGACATAAATAAGGTAAGGATTGACCTGAAAGAAAACCCGGCGAACTCAATCTGGCTTTGGGGGCAGGGCATGAAACCCTCCATGCCTTCTTTTAAGGAGCTCTACGGTGTTTCCGGCTCTATTATTTCTGCGGTAGACCTCATTAAGGGAATAGGAAAAATAATAGGGCTTGATGTGCTGGAAGTGCCGGGCGCAACGGGTTACTACGACACGAATTTTCAGGGGAAAGGCGAGTATGCCCTGAAGTCGCTGAAAGAAAAGGATTTTGTTTTTGTGCACGTGGAGGCTCCGGATGAGGCGGGGCACAACGGCGACATAAGGGAAAAGATAAGCGCAATTGAGAATTTTGACAGATTTGTAGTAGGGACGATCTGGAAAGAATTTAAACATAGATCGGATTTCAGGATAATAGTATTGCCGGACCACGCAACCCCCATAGCAAAAAAGACGCATACGAGAGACCCTATACCTTTTGTACTTTGCGGTGAAGGGATCCGGCCGGATGGGGCTTCTGTTTTCACAGAAAAGGCGGCCAGGGCTACCGGATTTCGCATGGGAGAAGGGTGCCTTCTCATGAAACGCCTGATTGGCGGCGCTGGGGTATCATGAATTCGGTAATTATTGTAATAGCTGCGTGCGCGTTCTTTTTTTTCGGGTACGTGGTATATTCGAAAAAGATCGGGAAGCTTCTCAAGATAGACCCGAACAGGAAAACACCCGCTTACACGAAATATGACGGAGTGGATTACGTGCCGGCCAAGCACTGGTCTATCCTTTTCGGGCATCATTTCGCCTCCATTGCCGGGGCTGCGCCTATCATCGGGCCGGTCCTCGCTGTTTCAATATGGGGATGGATGCCGGCTCTTATTTGGGTCGTATTGGGATCCGTTTTTATCGGCGGGGTACACGACTATTGTTCCCTTGTAATATCCATACGCCACAATGGCGCAAGCATAGCCGATATCGCCAAAGACGCGATTTCTAAGAAGGCAAAGATCATTTTCCTTATTTTTCTATGGCTTACGCTCATACTTATAATTTCGGTTTTTGTCAATGTATGCGCCAAGACATTTATTGTAAAACCGGAAATAGTCATTCCGTCTCTTGGCCTGATCCCGGTAGCGATTTTTGTCGGATTCCTTTTGTACACCCTGAAACTGAATCTACCGGTAGTTACTGTGTTGGGCCTCGCGCTTATGGCGGTTCTTATGGTCCTGGGTAAATTTTATCCGATTGTTGCAGGGGATCACGCTCTCCAGATGTGGAGCGCGGTCCTACTAATATACGCCTTTATCGCGAGCGTGACCCCGGTCAATATTTTACTTCAACCAAGAGATTATCTTACGAGCTATCTATTGATTTTCGGCGTGCTCTTCGGATATGCGGGTATTTTTATTACGCGGCCGGAACTCAACTTCCCCGCGTTTACGGGCTGGACAGGTTCCGGGGGCCTTAAGCTCTGGCCGATTCTTTTTGTTACTGTTGCCTGCGGGGCTGTCTCCGGGTTTCATTCTGCTGTGGCAAGCGGGACGACTTCCAAACAGATCAACTCCGAGAGGCACGCGCGCAGGATAGGCTATGGGGCCATGCTGGCAGAGGGGGTTCTTGCGGTTATGGCGATCCTGGTTATTGCCGCGGCTTTCAGTAATCAGAACGTTTTGCGTGAGGTCGTGGAAAACGGCGCAGGGCCGGTGGGTGCGTTCGGAATAGGATATAACGAGGTAACCAAGGGGATCCTCGGCACCTTCGGCGGAATATTCGCGGTCCTGATATTAAACGGCTTTATACTTACTACGCTGGATACCGCGACAAGGATCGGCAGGTACCTTACACAGGAACTTTTCAAGATAAAAAATAGATTCGCCGCGACTATAATCGTCGTTTCGCTGGCGGGGTGGCTCGGATTGAGCGGGGAATGGAACGAGATCTGGCCGATTTTCGGGGCAGCCAACCAGCTTATTGCCGCTCTTACGCTGATTGTCATAACGAGTTGGCTTCTTTCGAGGAGGAAAGCGGTTTTTTATACGCTGATCCCGACTGTATTCATGCTGGTTACGGCTACGGCGGCGCTTATTTTTAAAATTTCAGAATACTCAAAATCCGGGAACATATTTCTACTTGTCATAGCGGTCGTTTTGCTGTGCCTGGCTATCTTCGTCCTTTTCGAGACGGCACTTGCAATCAGAAAAATTTTCAGGACAAAAAGAAAAAGATTCGGGGGAAAATAAAGTTTATGCCGAAAAAATTGATCGTCCAAAAATACGGCGGGACCAGCGTGGCAAATACGGGAAGAATCGAAAATGCCGCCAGGCGCGTCGTATCATACAAAAAGAGAGGCTACGATGTCGTTGTAGTCACAAGCGCGCTGGGGGATACAACCGATGAGCTTTTGGGCCTCGCATCGAAGCTCACGAAGTCCCCTTCGGAGAGGGAAATAGACATGCTGATCTCAACCGGCGAGCAAGTCTCCGTAGCGCTTCTTGCGATGGCGGTGCATAAGTTGGGTGAGGAAGCTATTTCTCTTACGGGCGCGCAGGTCGGCATAATAACGGATTCTTCCCATATGAAGGCCCGGATCATAGATATAAACGTGGCAAGAATCCGCAAGGAACTGGCGGAGGGAAAAGTCGTGATCGTAGCAGGTTTTCAAGGGATGAACATGGACCGGGAGATCACCACCCTCGGCCGCGGCGGCTCGGACCTTACGGCTGTTGCGCTGGCGAAAGTGCTAAAGGCGGAGGCCTGCGAGATATACACCGACGTTGCAGGCGTCTACACCGCGGATCCGCGCATAGTGAAGAACGCCAGGAAGCTTGATAGGATAAGTTATGAGGAAATGCTGGAACTTGCCTCGCTGGGCGCGCAGGTGCTTCAGGCGAGAAGTGTTGAAGTTGCAAGTAAATTTAACATACCGATACACGTGCGCAGCAGCCTTTCTGCAAAAGTCGGTACGTTGATAACTAAGGAGGTCAAGGCAATGGAAGAGGTGCTTGTTAGCGGAATTACTGTGACTAAAGGCGAGGCCAAGGTGACCTTGCGCGACGTTCCCGACAAACCCGGCATTGCGGCGCGCATATTCGGCGATATAGCAAAAAACGGTATCAACATCGATATGATCATACAGAATGTTTCAAGAACGGGCCATACCGACCTTTCGTTTACCACTACGGCGAGTGATATACAGAAAACGATGCGCCTGGTGAAAAAGATCACGAAGAGCGTAGGCGCAAAAGAGGCGACGTTTGACAAGGATATCGCGAAGGTCTCGGTTGTGGGGATAGGGATGCGGAATCACTCCGGTGTGGCAGCTACGATGTTTCGCGCCCTTGCGTCAAAAAAGATAAACATCGACATGATCTCTACGAGTGAAATAAAAATATCCTGTGTTGTGAGAAAGAAAAAAGCGGAAGAGGCGGTAAGGACTTTGCACAAAGCTTTTAAGCTTGGGAGATGATTATATGAAAGTTGAACTATACGATACAACGCTTAGGGACGGGGCCCAGACGCAGGGTATCTCGTTTTCGGTTGCCGACAAGGTAAGGATTTGCGAAAAACTCGATGGGCTCGGTATCCACTACATCGAGGGCGGATGGCCGGGCGCGAATCCGAAAGATATTGAGTTTTTTAAGCGGGCAAAGAAGCTGAAATTAAAAAACGCGCGCCTTGTAGCCTTCGGAAGCACGAGAAAGGCGAATACAAAGGCACAGAGTGACGCGACAATAAAAGGCCTTCTTGCCTCCCAGGTAAGTGTTATTACGATTTTCGGAAAAACATGGGATCTGCACGTAAGAGAGGTCCTTAAGACAACCCTCGAGGAAAATCTCCTGATGATCGAGGACTCAGTGGCGCATCTCAAATCAAAGGGTAAGTTCACAATATTTGACGCAGAGCATTTTTTTGACGGGTACAAGGAAAACCCCGAATACGCTTTAAAGGCGGTAAGTGCTGCCGAAAAAGGCGGAGCGGATAGGATAGTTCTCTGCGACACGAACGGCGGGACGCTCACATCGCGCGTCTTTGAAATAGTAGAAGAGGTAAAAAATAAAATTAAAAAGCCACTCGGCATCCACGCCCATAATGACTGCGATATGGCGGTCGCGAATACCTTAGCGGCAGTGCAGGCCGGATGCGCCCAGGTCCAGGGAACGATGAATGGCTACGGCGAGCGCTGCGGAAATGCAAACCTCATATCTATTATCGCAAACCTCAAGCTCAAGTTCGGCATAAACTGTGTTTCCGATATTCAGCTAAAGGAGCTAACCGAAGCGGCGCACTACATAGCAGAAACATGCAATATGAGGGTAAGCGATAACCAGCCTTTCGTAGGAAACAGCGCTTTTGCCCACAAGGCAGGCATTCACATAAACGCTATCGTGAAAAATCCGAAAACCTACGAGCATATAGACCCGGCCAACGTAGGCCAGCGCAGAATGCTTCTAATCTCGGAGCTTTCAGGCAAGTCAAGCATTCTAAAGAAGGCAGCTGAAATCGATCTCAAGCTCGAGAAAGATGCCCCACGCACGAAGAAAATCCTTAAGGCGCTTCAGGACCTTGAGCACAAGGGTTACCACTTTGAAGTAGCGGAGGCATCCCTGGAACTCTTCATGAAAAAAGCCATAAAGAACCTGAAGGAGTTTTTTCACCTGCTGGAATTTCGCGTCATCGTAGAGAAGCGCCCCGATGGCAAAATTATCTCTGAGGCAACGATCAAACTAAAAGTTGGCGGCAAGATGGAACACACCGCCTCCCTGGGCGACGGCCCGGTAAACGCTCTGGATAGCGCCCTAAGAAAAGCGCTCGTAGACTTCTACCCGTCACTGAACGAAATGCACCTGACCGATTTCAAGGTAAGAGTCTTAGACGAAAAAGCGGGAACAGCAGCCAACGTCCGCGTCCTGATCCAATCACAAGACAAAACCGACTCCTGGTGGACCATAGGCGTCTCAGAAAACATAATAGAAGCCAGCTGGCAAGCCCTGGTCGACTCAGTAGAGTACAAACTCCTAAAAGACAGCGAAAGGGGGACGTCCCCATAGAAAGAAGAATGGACATACCAACGCAATATAATCCTAAGGAAACGGAACAAAAGTGGTACAGCTATTGGGAAGGGAAGGGGTATTTTCACGCTGAGGTGAGCCCTGACAGGAAACCCTACACGATCGTTATCCCACCGCCGAATATAACCGGTATTCTTCATATGGGCCACGCGCTTAACAATACCATCCAGGATATATTCGTGCGCTATAAGAGGATGCGCGGGTTTGAGGTCTTGTGGATGCCGGGGACGGATCACGCCGGTATCGCTACGCAGAATGTTGTTGAGAAAAGATTGAAAGCGAAGGGCAAGGACAGGGAAACGCTCGGGCGGGAAAAATTCATTAAAGAAGTCTGGAAATGGCGCGATGAATACGGGTCCGCAATTATCAATCAACTTAAGCGATTGGGGTGCTCCTGTGATTGGCAGCGGACGCGTTTTACTATGGATGAAGGCTTGTCTCACGCGGTGGTTGAGGTTTTCATAAGGCTTTATAGGAAGGGATTGATTTACAGGGGGAATTATATAATAAACTGGTGCCCGCGCTGCAGGACGGCTCTGAGCGACGAAGAGGCCCAGCACCGCGATGTGGACGGAATGATGTATTATATAAGGTATCCGATCGAGACCGAAAAGAGCATGGATCATGTTGTCGTTGCGACGACGCGGCCCGAGACAATGCTGGGGGATGTTGCGGTGTGCGTTAACCCCAAAGACACGCGTTATAAACATTTGAAAGATAAAAGTATTATCCTTCCGATCCTCAATCGTAAACTAAAAGTTATAATGGACCCGAAAGTCGATCCTAAATTTGGTACGGGCGTCCTTAAAGTCACGCCTGCGCATGATCCCGTAGACTTTGAGCTCGGAAAGTCCCATAATCTGGAGCCTGTAAACGTGATGAACGAGGATGCCACGATAAACGAGCTCGGCGGGGATTTTGAGGGCATGGACAGGTTTGAGGCGCGGGAGGCAATTATTGATGCGCTAAAAGAGCGCGGCTTGTTTGTAAAGGCCGAGCCGCACAAGCACGCGGTCGGTCATTGTTACAGGTGCCACACGATGGTGGAGCCGAGGCTTTCCAGGCAATGGTTTGTTAAAATGGCGCCGCTTGCCAAACCCGCGCTTCGCGCAGTAAAAGACGGCCGCCTTAAATTCTACCCCGGGCGCTGGACAAAGGTTTACACAAACTGGATGGAAAACATAAGGGATTGGTGCATATCCCGCCAGATATGGTGGGGGCATCGCATACCCGTTTACTATTGCAAGGAATGCGGTGAGAAGCCGGAGGCTGTTATTGTCGCCAAGGTTAAACCCGAAAGATGTCCGCATTGCGGCTCGGGTGACATAGAGCAGGATTCCGACGTGCTTGACACGTGGTTTAGCTCCTGGCTCTGGCCCTTTTCCACGTTGGGCTGGCCGAAGAAAACAAAAGAACTCGAGTATTTTTATCCCACTGATGCCCTTGTTACGGCGCAGGAGATAATCTTTTTCTGGGTGGCGCGCATGATAATGTCGGGCGCCGAATTTATGAACGAAATTCCGTTTCGGGATGTTTATATCCACGGAACGGTAAGGGACGATACGGGCACGAAAATGTCAAAGTCCCTCGGTAACATAATCGACCCTATTGAAATTATAAACCGGTTCGGAACCGATGCCTTAAGGTTCAGCATAATCTCTATAACGGCGCAGGGGCAGGACGTTTTTCTCTCGCCTCAAAAATTCGAGATCGGTAGAAATTTTGCGAATAAACTCTGGAATGCCTCGCGCCTCGTTTTAATGAATTTAAAGGAAGGGCTCATAAAACGGGATTTGTGCCAGATGGTAAAAGACCCGGCGCTCACCCTGGCCGACAGGTGGATCTTAAGCAGATTTTACCAGGCGTCGGAGGATTTCGCGAAGTCGCTTGAGTCATACAGGATAAATGACGCAGCAAACAGGATTTACGAATTCATATGGCATGAATTCTGCGACTGGTATCTCGAAATGGCGAAGCTCACTATGGATGAGGCGCACACGCAGGTTACATTATATAAAGTGTTGGAGAAGTCGCTCAGGGTGCTACACCCCGTTATGCCTTTTATAACGGAAGATATCTGGCAACGCCTCCCGCGGGAACACGGAACCGACTCCATTATGATCTCGAAATGGCCGCACATGCAAAAACAATTTGTATCTAAAGAAATCGATTCCGAAATGGAAATTCTCATAAATATTATCCAGGCAATAAGAAATATAAGGGCAACCTGGCGCATAGAGCCTAAAAAAGAGCTTTCCGTTTTTATAAAAGTAAAAAAGAAAGCCACCCTTACGTCAATAAATACGAACAATGTGTATATAAAACGCCTCGCCCGCACGGGAGATATTGAAGCCCGAACCGCGATAAACCGCCCCAAACACGCAGCTTACGCGGTTCGGGCAGGTATCGAAATATTTGTCCCGCTCGAGGGCGTCATAGATATTGAAAAAGAAAAAGAGCGCTTAAAAGGCAAGATTGCCGGCCTCGCGTCCGAATTTAAACACGCAGAATCCAAACTCAAGAATAAGAACTTTATTTCCAAGGCGCCGAAAGAAGTCGTCCAAAAGGCGCGCGATAGATTAGAATTCATAAAAGCGGAAATAAATCCCTTAAAGAAAAATCTCAAACTGCTATGACGAAAATCCGCCTTCAGGTAGCCCTCGCGAAAGCCGGCGTAGCAAGCCGGCGAGCCGCCGCTTTGATCATACAGTCGGGCCGCGTTACGGTAAACGGGGAACTTGTTTCGGAAAAAGGCTTCCGCGTAGAAATTACGAAAGACAAAATCGCAGTTGATGAAAGCCCCGTAATTTTCAGAGAGCGCAAACTTTATTACATGTTGAATAAGCCCGTGGGCATTCTTTCAACGGTGAAAGATGAGCGTGGCAGGCAGAAGGTAACCGACTTCGTAGGAAACGAACGCGCCCGACTTTATCCCATAGGTAGGCTTGATAAGGACTCAAGCGGACTCATAATTCTTACTAACGACGGTGACCTTACCTATCGATTAACACATCCCAGGTTTGGTATTGAGAGGGTTTATGAAGTTAAGGTGAGCGGCGCGCTTGAGAAGAAAGATTTGGCCCGCTTGAGAAGCGGAGTCGTAATAGAAGGCAAATTAGCGAAAGCTGAAAAGGTTCTCTGGAGGAAAGGTACGCGCCGGTTTACGGTTGTTCTTATATCTCTTCGGGAGGGGCGGAAAAGGGAAGTGCGCAAAATGTTCGGCGCTTTAGAGAAAGGCGTAATTACTTTAAAGCGCGTCTCATATGGTACCCTAAGGCTGGGTAGCTTAAGGCAAGGCATCGCCCGCCCCCTTACGTCATCCGAAATTACAATGTTAAAGAGATCCGTAGGCCTCAAATAAACGGTGAAGCTATGAAATTGGACAAAAAAAGAACCTTGAGAATTATCAGGGCAGCGCTTAAGGAAGATATAGGCATAGGCGATGTTACTACGGTTAATACCGTCGGCAAGCTTGGTAACGCTAAGGCTGCGATTATTTCGAACGAAGACTGTATAATCTGCGGGATGGATATCGCCGAATGGACCGTTAATGCGTTGGATGAGAACGTGAGGTTTAAGCCCGAGGTAAACGACGGCGAGCCCATCCATCCCGGAAAAGAAGTTGCCTTTTTGGAGGGGCGCGCAAGGAGTATCCTTTTGGCCGAGAGGACCATGCTTAATTTTTTATGTTTCTTAAGCGGTATTGCCACGAAGGCGAATAACTTTGCGAAGAAAACGAAAAACTACAAAGCTAAAATTTACGATACGCGCAAGACTTTTCCACTTCTCCGGTATCTCGAAAAGTATGCCGTTCTTACCGGGGGTGGTTATAACCACAGATTTGGATTGTGGGACCAGGCGCTTGTAAAAGAGAATCATTTCAAAGCAGGAAAATTAAGCGCACGCACGCATTTTATAAAAGACCTCCGGAGAAAGCTTACGAAGAATATTAAAATTGAAGTTGAGGTAGAAAGTCTGGACCAGTTCCGGAAGGTGCTCGGAGAGAGCCCCGACATTATCATGCTTGATAACATGACTGTGGAAGATGCAAAGAAGGCTGTGTTAATAAGAAATAAGGCCGAAGGCGAAAAAAAGCCGCTTCTTGAGGCATCCGGCGGCATAACGATAGAGAACGTCGAGGAATACGCAAAAACAGGTGTTGACAGGATTTCGATAGGGGCGCTCACAGATTCGGTTGAGTCGGCCGACATGAGTTTAAAGATAATATAGATGCAGAGGTTTAAGCTTGTAAGCAGTTATAAACCGAAAGGCGACCAGCCGCAGGCGATCCAACGCCTCCTGGATGGACTTAAAAAACGCAATCGCTTCCAGACACTTCTCGGCGTAACCGGCAGCGGAAAGACCTATACGCTTGCGAACGTGATCGCCAAGATCAACAAACCCACACTTGTAATATCCCACAACAAAACCCTTGCTGCGCAGCTTTATACGGAATTTAAGGAATTCTTTCCCGAAAACGCCGTGGAATATTTCGTGAGTTATTACGATTATTACCAGCCCGAGGCGTATGTTCCGCAGGCGGACATGTATATCGAAAAAGACGCTTCGATAAACGACGATATCGATAGAATGAGGCTTAAGGCGACAAGCTCGCTTATGTCACGGAAGGACGTCCTGATAGTAGCGAGTGTATCATGCATATACGGGCTCGGTTCTCCGGAGGATTACGCCGAAATGCTTCTCTTTTTACAAAAGGGAGGCAAGTTTACAAGAGAGGAGCTCCTGAAGAAGCTCATAGATATCCACTACGACCGCAACGACATGGAATTCGAGCGCGGGAAATTCAGGGTGAGGGGCGAGATAATCGAGATTTTCCCTGCGTATCTGGAAACTGCCTACAGGATTGAATTTGATTTTGATACGATCAAAACAATAAAGGAGATAGACCCGCTCACCGGAAAACCCATCCGGGAAGAAGAAAAAGTGGCGATTTATCCGGCGAAACATTTCGTCATGACAAAAAGCAAAATAGACAAAGCAATAAAATCCATCAAGAAAGAACTGAAGGAAGAACTTGTTAAATTGAGGAACAACGGCAAGCTTCTGGAAGCCGAGCGGCTCGGGAGCAGGACAAAATACGACCTGGAGATGCTCATGGAATTGGGTTACTGCAACGGCATAGAGAATTATTCGAGACATCTTTCCGGAAGGAGCCCGGGATCAAGGCCGTGGTGCCTTATCGATTATTTTCCGGATGATTTCCTGACGGTTATAGACGAATCCCATGTTGCAACTCCGCAGATCAGGGGTATGTATAACGGCGACAGGGCGCGTAAAGAAACACTCGTTGAATATGGGTTCAGGCTGCCGAGCGCGCTTGACAATAGGCCGCTAAGAATCGAAGAATTCATGGATATAACGAAAGCCATGATCTTTGTTTCTGCTACCCCGAACGAGTTTGAATTATCTAAAAGCGCCCAGGTGGTCGAGCAGATCATAAGGCCTACGGGCCTTATTGACCCGCCGGTTGTCGTAAAACCTACAGAAAATCAGGTAGATGACCTTATCGAGGAGATAAATAAGCGCGTTGCCAAAAAAGAGAGGACCCTGGTCACCACTCTTACAAAGCGGCTTGCGGAAGAACTTGCCGAATACCTCGGGGAAGCCGGTATCAAGGTGCGGTATCTTCATTCCGAAATAAATGTAATGGAAAGGGTAGAGATCCTGCGCGATTTGAGGCTCAAGAAATTCGATTGCCTTGTAGGAATAAACCTTCTGAGGGAAGGCCTGGATTTACCCGAGGTTTCTCTCGTTGCGGTTCTGGATGCTGACAAAGAAGGTTTTTTAAGAAGCCGCACGGCATTGATACAGGTTGCAGGCAGGGCTGCCCGCAACATAAACGGTACCGTTATTATGTACGCCGACAACCTGACAAAATCCATGAGTCTTGCAATTAACGAAACCAATAGAAGGCGTAAGCTGCAGACGGAGTTTAACCGCAAAAACAATATTACGCCCCGGACAATCGAAAAAGCCGTAAGGGAAGGCATCGAGTCCTACAAGAGGGCGAAAGAGGTAATGCAAGAAGTAACCGGCGAAGAACAGGCCGAGTACGAAATAAGGGACGTAATAAACGAACTAGAAAAGGACATGCAAGAAGCAGCAAGAAACCTACAGTTCGAAAAAGCAATAGTCCTAAGAGACCAGGTAAAAACCCTAAAGCGAAAACTAAAAAAATAATGGAAAAAACCGACAAAATACTAGACCTCTTCAAAAACGACAAAGACGCTTACCATTCCGGTGAGGAAATAAGCGCGTCTCTCGGGATTTCCCGCCAGGCGCTGTGGAAGCACATAGAAAAACTACGTGAAACGGGCTATGCGATAGAAGCAGTCCCGCACTTAGGTTATAAGCTACTGGGCGTTCCCGACAGGGTGCTCGCCCCGGAAATAAAGTGGCACCTGAACACCAAAACCCTCGGCAAAACCGTCTATTCGTATGAGGCAGTAGGGTCTACGAATAACATTGCCTATAAATTAGCGGAAGAAGGCGCCCGGGAAGGCACGATTGTTATTGCGGAAGAGCAGACCAAGGGAAAGGGGCGCCTCGGCAGGTCGTGGATATCGCCTGATGCAAGCGGCATCTATCTTTCCTGCATATTGCGCCCCGAGATCTTGCCAAACGAAGTCCCGGCGATTACCTTAGTAGCAGCCGTAAGCGCGGTAAAAGCCATCCGGGAATTTTCAGGTATAAAAGCGCTTATTAAATGGCCGAACGACATAATAATCGCCGATAGAAAAGCAGGCGGCATACTTACGGAACTGAAGGCGGAAATGGACAGGGTCAATTTTGCCGTGCTCGGCATAGGCATAAACGTCAACACGAAAAAAAGTAACCTCCCCAAAGGCGCCACTTCCCTCAAGGAAGAGAGCAAGTCTTCCCGGGATTTCTCAAGGGTGGACCTCATCAGGGCATTCCTCGAAGCCATGGATCGCGAATACCTGAAATTCAAAAAAAGCGGATTTTCAGCAATACGAAGCGAGCTAAAAAGTTATTCCTGTACCCTGGGCCGATATGTTAAAATAGCGACAAGTAACGGAAAGAAAGTCCAGGGAAAAGCCACCGACATAAATAAAAGCGGCGCCCTTGTCATCAAACTAGACAACGGCACAAAACAATTATTCCTAAGCGGCGATGTTACATTATTAAGGTGAGCCCTCGGAGAGGGCTCACCTTGAACGAGCGAAAGCCTGCCTGCCGGCAGGCAGGCGAGTGAAGGATCTCAATAAATATGATACTGGCCATAGATATAGGTAATACCAACGTCGATTTTGCCTTAATGAGTAAAACCGGCAAGATCAAAGAACGTTTCAGCTGCCCCTCGAAAGACAAGGCCAGTTTAGCCCGCGTCATAGCCAAAATTAAAAAAAAGCAAAAGCCCGACAAAATAATTGTAGTGTCCGTAGCTCCGGGAGCGCTAAAAGCAGTCAAAAGCTATCTAAAAAAACATTTACCCAAAATCCCGCTATCGGTCGTAGGCAGCAACGTATCCGTTCCCCTAAAATGCGAATATAACAAAAAAGAAGTAGGCCAGGACCGGTTAGTTACCGCGTATGCTGCAAAGTTACTCTATGGCTCACCCGTATTAATCGTAGATTTCGGAACAGCAGTAACATTCGACGCCGTTTCCAAAAAAGGCGCATATCTGGGCGGCCTCATACTCCCAGGCATAAAAATGTCCCTAACCTCCCTCTCCGAAAACACATCCATGCTCCCCCGAACCGTCCTAAAAGAACCCCGCACCCTCATAGCAAAAAACACAGTCTCAAGCATAAGAGCCGGCATGATCTACGGTTACGCCTCAATGTGCGAGGGCCTGGTAAAACTCTTCAAGAAAAAACTAGGCAAGAGCTTAAAAGTAGTAGCCACAGGCGGTGACGCCCCCATAATAAAGCGTCATACAAAATCCCTAAAAAAAGTAGACCTAAACCTCTCAATAAAAGGCCTCCACCTGCTTGCCATAAAGGGACAGAGGTGAGCTCAGGCGGGGGAGAGGTTGAACGGGAATTCGTACCCGGTATAAGAATTACATGGAGCGAAGACAGTGTCCTGTTAGGAGCGACAACGTCTTTAAATATATGGTTGAAATGAATAAGAGGGGGATGATAGTAATGGAAGTATTACTTGTCGTATTTCTATGGGGTGCTGCTGCAATGTTGTTTTTTTACATGAAAAGAAAAGCCAAAGAAATGAAACAAAAGGATTCAAGCGATAATGAATAGGCAACCTGGTTGAAATTGTCAGGATACCTAGGCAAGAAAGCATGAGAGAAAAAGAAATACAGAAGATATTTTCTGAGGCGGCCCATACCTATGAAGCTGTAAATCATATTTTGACTATGGGATTGGATATATTATGGCGAAAGACGGCGGCAAAACATGCTGCCCGGGGTGGCGGGAGACGCTGGATTGACGTTTGTAGTGGAACGGGGGATATGGCAGTCCTATTAAGTAGATTGGCTAAGGATGATACTATGGTAGTGTCTCAAGACTTTTCCCTGCCGATGCTTCGCAAGGCCATGTCAAAATCGGAAGCCGGGAAAATTTCTTTTTGTGTTTCCAATGCCTGCGGCCTTCCTTTCCCGAATGACACTTTTGACCTTGTAACTATTTCTTTTGCCACGCGAAATATCAATGCCAGCCGGGATATTCTGTTGCAATATTTTTGTGAATTTTACAGGGTTTTAAAGCCCGGCGGTAGGTTCGTTAATTTGGAAACCACTCAACCGCGATCAAAACCGGTAAGACAGTTGTTCCATCTATACGTGCGTCTCGTCATTGCACCGATCGGAGGCTTGATCTCCGGCACAAAAGCTGCCTACAAGTATCTTTCTCGTACCATCCCTGTTTTTTTACGCGCTGAGGAATTGTCGGATATCTTATACAAAGCGGGGTTTAAGAAAGTGAGTTTTTCATATCTGACATTTGGTTTATGCGCTATACATACTGCTATAAAGTGAGATATTGACACGCCATCCATACAGGGCACATCCGATAAAAACATACATCTTGACAAAATGGTAAAAACAGTATATACTTATAGTGGTAGTGGGTAGGAGTATATAAAAGGAGGTTCTAAATATGGCTACGACGAAAGGATGCATTGCAAAAGAAAGAAAAAAAGCTATACTTAGCCGTTTAAATCGCATCAATGGCCAGATCAATGGGATGCAAAAAATGGTGGAAGATGACAGATACTGCCATGAAATATTGCAGCAGTTATCATCAACTCATGAAGCTCTTCGGGGCGTCAGTAAGGTATTGATGCGGAATTACCTGGAAGTTTGCGCTACGCAAGCCATACAGTCAAAAAGAAAAGAAAAACAGGATAAGATTTATAACGAACTAATGGATGTTGTTTACAAATTTGCTAGATAGCCAAACAAAGGGGGTGTTAGCCATGGAAAAGAGAATTGAAGTTTTTACAGCAGATTGCCCTCTCTGCAGGGATACCCTTGAAACAATAAAGAAGGAAGCCTGCAAGGAGTGCGAGATAATTGAACGTAGATGTAAAGGAGACGAATGTTGCCAACCTGCTAAGGATTATGGTATTAAAGCAGTTCCTACAATTGTTGTAGATGGTAAGATTACAATAGTTGGAAAACCTACCCTAGAACAGGTAAAACAACTATTCGCCTAGAATTCAGGAAGGAGTAAGTATGGATCAAATTTCCATAGGCCTGGCATTTATTGCCGGACTTCTCTCTTTTCTTTCCCCCTGTATATTACCGTTAGTTCCGGGTTATATTTCATTTCTCTCCGGACTGTCCTTGGAGGAGCTTCAGCAAGGCGCCAAACGAAAAAAGGTTCTGAAGAAAGCTGTGCTGGGCTCGGTATTTTTCGTAATAGGGTTCTCAGTCGTTTTTGTGGCCCTGGGCGCTTCCGCATCTTTTGTCGGAAAATTTTTAGCAGTCCACATGAAAATATTAAGCAAAATATCCGGAATAGTAATTATTATTTTGGGCCTGCATCTATTAGGTATTCTAAAAATTGGCTGGCTTAATATAGACAAAAGATTGACGACAAAGAAATTCTCTCCGGGTATTTTTAGCGCCTTTTTGATCGGGCTTGCTTTTGCTTTTGGCTGGACCCCTTGCATAGGCCCGATTCTGGCAGGTATACTTGCTCTGGCAGCAACGCAAAGCACCGTTATGAAAGGAATGTTTCTTTTAGGTATTTATTCGTTAGGGCTCGGCATTCCGTTTATCATTACAGGGTTTAGCGTAGGGGTGTTCACAAGCCTCTTCCAGCGCTATAAACGATTTATACGCTATGGAGAGATTGTTTCCGGCGTTCTTATCATAGTTATCGGCGTTCTTATATTCTCCGGTAATTTGACTATTTTGCTTAGATTTGTGCCCTCGTTTTTTTATAGGTTTGTTACATAATAAAGGAGGCATTGAGATATGAAGAGAAAAACATGGTTTTTGACTGTTTTCATAAGCCTTATCTTGCTGGCTGTTAGCGCTTTCGTAGTTAAGCAGCAATGGACGTCAATGACAGACGCCGCAGAGCTTGAAAAAGCTCCAAATTTCACGCTTATGGATCTTGAGGGCAAACCTGTTAGTCTATCGGCGCTTAAGGGAAAAGTGGTTATACTGGATTTCTGGGCGACATGGTGCCCTCCTTGCCGGGAGGAAATACCTCATTTTATATCTATTTATAGTCAGTATAAAGATGAGGGCCTGGAAGTCATTGGTGTCGCTTTAGACCGGGGCGGCGCTAGTGTAGTAAAACCTTTTGCGGAAGATTTTGGAATTAACTATCCGATCCTTATCGGTAACCAAGAGGTATCTAATGATTATGGCGGCATCCGGGGTATTCCCACTACATTTGTGATCGATCGTAAAGGGTATATTGTTGAAAAATATGTCGGTTATCGAGATAAAGAAATTTTTGAATCAGCAATACGAAAACTTTTATAAATGGATATACCCTATCGGGACATGCATAAGGAGGCGCATTACGCTTTATACAACCGAATCTTCTAAAAACGTAGATGAAGCAGGAAAACACTTTGAGGAAGCCATTAAGAAAAGAAAGTTTGGCGTCCTGGCAGTGCACAACCTTAAAGAAACAATGGCAAAAAAGGGCGTAGATTTTGACAAAGAATGCAAAATTTACGAAGTGTGCAATCCCTTGCAGGCCAAAAAGGTCCTGGAGGCAAATATGGAAATATCTACTGCGCTACCCTGCCGAATTTCTATATTCAGCGAGGGAAATAGAACTAAGCTTTCAACCATAAGGCCCACGGCCATGCTATCCATGTATCCAAATCCAGAATTGAAAGAAGTGGCGAAAGAAATAGAGAAGATCATTATTGAAGCAATGGATGAAGCAGCCGGGTGATTATATGCCTAAAGCCAACATCAAATGTCCGGAATGTAGCCATATTCAAGAAATAGATATCCCCCAAGGAAAGTGCCTGCCGTTTTATAAATGTGAGGGGTGCCGGAATATTATCGCTGCTCCAAAAGAGATCTGCTGCGTTATTTGTGCCTACTCTGATAAGAAGTGTCCTGTGGCCAAATGATAGTTTGTCCCAAATATATTAGTTTTGCCATCTGACTGAGGACAGGCCAGAGTTCACGGTATGCCCCGTCCCTTTTTTTATTTTATTTAAAAAAGATGTTGACAAAGAGCTGGGAAACGGTATAATGAGGGAATTGTTGGCACTCTTAAGTATAGAGTGCTAATTTTTAACTACGGGGATGGATGCAAAAAAGGAGGAATGTTGATGAAAGTTCAACCATTGAGCGATCGGATTTTGGTCGAGGTTTTGGAGGCTAAGGACGAGACGAAGGGTGGTATAGTACTTCCGGATTCGGCTAAGGAAAAACCGCAGGAAGCTAAAGTGATAGCGGTTGGCAAAGGGAAGACTTCGGATGAAGGTAAGGTAATTCCGCTTGAGCTTAAGGCCGGAGACAAGATTTTATTCGGAAAGTATTCCGGGACAGAGATCACCGTTGATGAGAAGGAATATCTAATTTTAAAGGAAGAAGACGTTGTAGCGATTCTGAACTAGGATTACGGATAGGTAGGATAGGTATAATATAGGTATTATTAGGTAAGAAGAACAAGGAGGAGTACGAAATGGCAAAGCAGTTAGCGTTTTCAGAAGATGCAAGGCGCGCTATATTGAGGGGCGTTGAGCAGCTGAGCAGGGCCGTAAAGGTTACGCTCGGTCCCAAGGGGCGAAATGTCGTGTTGGATAAGAAATTCGGTTCACCCACCATTACAAAGGACGGTGTTACCGTTGCGAAGGAAATAGACCTGAAGGACCCGTATGAAAATATAGGGGCCCAGATGCTTAAAGAGGTAGCGGAAAAGACTTCGGACAATGCCGGCGACGGCACGACCACTGCTACAGTTTTGGCTGAATCCATTTTCAGGGAAGGGCTCAAAAATGTAACAGCCGGCGCAAACCCGATGGCGGTTAAGCGCGGTATCGACAAGGCCGTTGTGGCGGTGATCGAGGAGCTTAAAAAGCTTTCAAACCCCATCGATCTTAAGAATAAAAAGGAAGTTTCGCAGGTTGCTTCGATTGCAGCAAATAACGACACCGAAATCGGCAACCACATTGCCGATGCAATGGAGCAGGTAGGAAAAGACGGCGTTATTACCGTTGAGGAAGCGAAGACAATTAAGACCGATACCAAAGTAGTTGAGGGTATGCAGTTTGACCAGGGGTATCTCTCTCCTTATTTCGTAACTGATGCGGAGAGAATGGAAGTTGTGCTTGATAACCCGTATATTCTCATCAACGAGAAGAAGATCTCGAACATGCGTGACATGATTCCTCTACTTGAGCAGATTGCCAAAACCGGACGTCCGCTCCTCATAATTTCTGAGGAAACGGAGGGCGAGGCCCTGGCGACGCTTGTTGTCAACAAGATACGCGGAACCCTTTCCTGCTGTGCGGTAAAAGCCCCCGGTTATGGCGACAGAAGAAAAGCCATGATGGAGGATATTGCCATACTTACGGGTGGAAAAGCAGTAACGGAAGATCTCGGCATAAAGCTCGAGAATGTCAAGTTGGCCGACCTGGGCCAGGCAAAAAGAATAACCGTGGACAAAGAGAATACAACGATCATAGAAGTCCCGGGGAAACAGTCCGCCATAAGCGGAAGGATCGCGCAGATAAAGAAACAGATCGAAGATAGCGATTCCGATTACGACAAAGAAAAACTTCAGGAGCGCCTTGCGAAACTTTCAGGGGGTGTAGCTGTCATAAACGTGGGAGCGGCAACCGAGACGGAGATGAAAGAAAAGAAAGCGCGAGTCGAGGATGCGTTGCATGCGACAAGAGCGGCCGTTGAGGAAGGTATCGTTCCGGGCGGCGGCGTTGCGTTCCTGCGATGCAAGAAAGCTCTCGATCACCTGAAGCTCGGAGGCGATGAGCATGTAGGCGTATCTATCGTAAGAAGGGCGCTCGAGGAGCCGGTACGGCAGATAGTCCAAAACGCAGGCAAGGAAGGTTCCGTGATAGTCCAGAAACTATTGTCGGAAGATAAAAATGTAGGTTACAATGCCCAGACTGATAAATTTGAGGATATGGTTAAAGCGGGCGTAATTGATCCTACAAAGGTTACACGATCAGCTCTCCAGAATGCTTCAAGTATCGCAGGGTTAATGATAACAACAGAAGCGTTGGTGAGCGACATTCCCGAAGAAGATAAAGCCCCGGCGATGATGCCAGGCGGCGGCGGCGGAATGCCGGGCATGGGCGGCGGGATGGGCGGATACTAAGAACGATCTCACGAGTCAACGAACCGCAAAGGGCGGGCTTTTTAAGCCCGCCCTTTTTTTGTTGTTCGGATCCCTTGGGGACAGGCCAGAGTTCAGATGGGGGACAGGCCAGAGTTCACGGTATGCCCCGTCCCTAGAACCATAGAACTACCGCAGAAATTAAGTTAGGAATTGAAAAAAGTCTGTTACATTTCTGAAACATTACTGGATTTTAGGGATTATAGTATTAGAGGCGGCAAAAACCCAAATGACTTAAAAGGATCCCCAGGAGTTATTTTTTTACACAGTTAATCAAGGAATCTTAAAAGTAAATTAAGAAAAGGAGAAGTTACAAAATGGAAAATTTAATAAAAAAGAACAGTTTTAAAGTGACGTTGTACATAATTACTTTGTGTATAGCTCTGGGTTTTAATTCCGCAAAATTATTTGCTCAACAAACCGAAGAAGTACTAGAGGGAGCTCAAAAAACCATAATGCCGGATGGTGGGGATGTGCAAGCTAAGCAAGAAGCTGCGCAAGCTGTAGTAGATGGACAAAACCAACTACTAGAGGCTATCGGACAAGTTCAATCCCAAAACACTGAGACTGAAAACAATGATAGTAATGATGTAAGTGGTGATGACGTTGACATATCTGACATGGATGACGAAGAAGTAGAGGATTATATCGAAGATTTGCTCGACGACATTGTAGAACTGGAAAATGATCTTTCCGATCTTCTTGACTTGGAAGAATTTGAACTTCCATATGAAGACATTGACATATCTAACATACCCGATGACGAAGTAGAGGAATGGATCGAACATTTGCTCGATGACATTGAAGAAATCGAAGAAGATATAGAGGAACTGGAAGAAGAAGACGCTGGTGAGATTCAATTAATCCCTGGAGATTGGGAAGATGATTGGCCAGAACAGCTAGTGGACCCCGATGATGATACACTACCAATTGCATAATGGATAACTAGTCAGATTGAAATTGTTATTAGGAAGTGGAATTCTCCTGCAAAGAGGTAAGAACTCTATCCAACACCCCTACTATTAGCCAACTCAACCAATGTCCCACATCTTACACAAACCCAAAACCTACCACAATATTTTTCTCATAGAACAAAAAAACCTTTTTGTAATGGGTGAGTGAACCGGGGAGTAGCTGGTAGGCATGCCGGTACCTGGCGCATTGCGAAAATTTTACCTCGAGATCCACCCGGACAGGAGAATCATACAGAGTTTCCTATTTTTTGTGTATTCTCCTGGATGGGTTAGCTGAAGCCAAAATTCGCGCGCCAGGTACC